>JBATKU010000507.1:0-3548 GCA_049669725.1 Desulfobacterales bacterium | reverse complement strand
GGATATTCCTGAACCGTTGACATTTACCTTAGCGTAATCTTGCGATCCTACGCCCATCTGCTTTAGATCGGCGAGGACCTGGGCTGCGAAAGCTTCCTGGATCTCGATCAGATCCATCTGCTCAATTTTGACTCCGGCGACGTCCAGGGCTTTGCGGACAGCCACCGGAACCGTTCGGTAGGTGTGCCGCGGGTCGTCGCCGATCACGGCGCAGGAATTTACCGCCGCCAACCGATCAACACCCAGCTCTTGGGCTTTTTTGGCACTGGTAACCACGACGGCCGCCGCCCCGTCATTTTCCGTCGAAGAGTTGCCGGCCGTACAAACACCTCCTAAAACCGGTTTGAGTGCCGCCAGTTTTTCAAGGGTCGTGTCCGAACGCGGGTTTTCATCACGATCCACCATGATCGGCTCGCCTTTGCGCTGCGGGACCGGCACGGCAATAATTTCGTCATTGAAAAACCCGGCATCCATGGCCGCACAGGCTTTTTGATGACTTGCCAGGGACCATTGGTCGCAGGCATCCCTTGATATATTTTCCTCCAGGGCAGCTGTTTCGGCCCAGGTCATCATGGCCGGAAGCACACCGTAGCGTTCCTCGGGCTGCGACATCACCCGGGCGCGCTGGATACGATCATACAACTTTAAGCCCCATATGGACAGATCGCCATGGCCGCGGGGCATGCCCTGGCGTCCGCCCACACCCCATTTAATGTTTCCGGGCAAATAAAACTCGGCATTGCTCATGCTTTCAACACCGCCGGCCACAATAATCTCCCCCTGACCCGACATGATCAGACTGGCGGCATAACGGACGACATCCAATCCTGTGCAACAACGACGATCGATTGTGATGCCGGGCATGGCCTCTGGCCAGCCGGCCTTCAGCAAAGCCATACGGGCAATATTTACATATTCCCCGTTCTGGTAGGATTGCCCCATGATGACTTCATCCACCTGATCCGGTCGCAATTTGGCACGTTTAACGGCTTCGTCCAGTACCAGGCTTGCAAGATCATATGCGGGAACCTCACGCAAAGCGCCCATGTACTTTCCGACCGGTGTGCGTACAGCGCTGATAATGACAGGTTGATCCATTACTATCTCCCAAATGCTGAATATCCACGTTCGCTGCTAAAAATCAGTTATAAGAAAGGTGTCAGGGTCTGGAGGTTCAGGGTTCAGAGTTCAGAGGTTGAAAAGGTCCTGCCGTTAAGCAATTACTATCGTCAACCCTGAACGGTGAACCCTGAACCCTTGAACCCCTTTTTTACTGACACCTGAAACCTAATTACCATCATGCACCCAAACACTAAATACCAAACACTAAATATCAAATACCTACCCTTTTAATAGATTCCGCGATATCACCATACGTTGAATTTCACTGGTTCCTTCAAAAATGCGGTATAATCTGACATCCCTGAGGTACATCTCTATCTGCGATTGCGCCAGATAGCCCTCATCTCCGAATATATCCATGGCCTGATCAGCGATGCGGCTGGCCATCTCTGTGCAGAACAATTTTACCATGGACGCTTCCCGGGTAACGTTTTCCCCGGCATCTCGCAGGCGGGCCGTATCATACAGGATACGCCGGGCGGCAAAAATTTCAGTGGCCATGTCAGCCAGACTGAACTGGGCCGCCTGTAAATCGTCCCTGGATTTTCCAGAATCAATTAAGCCCTGAATATGGTCCAGACATTTTTCGAGCAGTTTTTGTGAGGCCCCCAGCGCACAGGCCCCCATGGTCAGACGTCCTTTATCCAGAACCCGCATGGCGGTTTGGAAGCCCTGCCCCACCATTGAGGTGCCGCCGATAACATTTTCTTTGGGAACCCGGCAGTTGCGAAATACCAGTTCGTTGGTGTGTGAGCCCTCTAGTCCCATTTTTCGGTCCGGCGGGCTGACGGATAACCCGGGGAAATCCTTTTCGATGATAAAGGTGGTGAATCCACCCCGGGCGCGTTTTTGTTCATCGGTGACCGCGATGGTGGTGATAACGCCGGCGCAGTCCCCGTTGGTGATAAATTGTTTGCTGCCGTTTAAGATCCATTGATCACCTTCCAAAACCGCACTGCATTGAATATTGCCGGCGTCGGAGCCGGCATCCGGTTCGGTCAGAGCAAAGGCGGCCGTCCATTCACCGCTCGCAATCCCTGGCAGGTATCTTTGCTTTTGATTCTCGGATCCGTCGATTAATATACCCATGGAGCCGATGCTGTTACTGGTGCCGATCCGTGAGCGAAAGCAGGCATTGGTCTTGGTCAACTCTTCGTAAACCAGAATCTCACCCAGGGTCGAAAGCCCCAACCCGCCAAACTCTTCGGGAATGGAAAGACCAAAAAGGCCGAGACCTCTCATTTTTTCAACAATCACTTCCGGAATTTCGCCTGAGGTTTCAACCTGCCGAGAAATCGGGTTCAGCTCTTCTTCGACAAATTGTTTAACTCTATCGCGATAATCGAGCTCTTTATTGGGAATAGGATCTTCCATCACGGTCGATACTTCAGCATGGATAGGAAGTTAAAGGTTATTGGTTATTAGTTATTAGTTATTTGACAGACAGTGGGTGTCTTTATCGATAACCGCCTGTATAAAAATCTTGCATGTAAGATGGACTACCGCGGCCTCCAGATCAAAGCCGGCACGGAGGCTCAGCATGAAGACGGGTCCTCTGTCATCTGCCCTTGACCATCTGCGCTGTGAACTTTGCTTTTTACGCTATGCGCTATGCCCTCTGCGCCAGGCGCTTCAGAACGCCCCTTCCGGCATATCAATGACCTCCCTGCCCTGCCTCAATGCATTGTCCATCGTGGCCAGGGTGTGCGGCAGCGTGATATCGGCAAAATAATTGGCCTGCAGGAGCTTGCCGGAAAAAAAATGATTCTTTTGACCGTTATCATTGGCACGGGTCGCAATAACAGCCATATCCAGCAGGCGCCAGGTCATGGTAATTTCGCCGAAGGCCATCAGGGCCGGGTAGGTGTTGGAGGCCCATTGCAGGGGATCGGAATGCATTTGATTTCTCATCTGTTCCGCAACTGCTGTCAGTTTCTCAAACGCTCCAGCAAGCGCTTTAACATATTGTCCTAATTGTGAGTGATTTCGGTTTTTCCTAAAAAATTTTTCGATTTCTTTCCGATATGCTGCAACGGGTCCGCCATTGTTGACGCGCATTTTCCGGCCCATCAGGTCCATGGACTGAACCCCGTTGGTGCCCTCGTAAAGAGACATGATCTTGGCATCCCTTAAATACTGCTCAAGGGGATAATCCTTGCTGTAACCGTAACCCCCGAGACACTGAATGGCGGTTTCACAGACCTTAAAACCCATGTCCGAGCAATAGGCTTTGATGATCGGTGTCATGAAATCAACCAGGTTATGATAATGCCGCTTATCTTCCCCGTCGGGAAGCTCAAGCGCAAGATCCTGCCAGAAGGCCCCGGTGTAAATCATCGAGCGCATGCCGTCTACCATGGCTTTCATCCACAGCAGCATCCGGCGTACATCCGGGTGGTCAATTATCGGGACATCCCCGTCCTTTC
>JBATKU010000506.1:0-1815 GCA_049669725.1 Desulfobacterales bacterium | reverse complement strand
GTCCTAAATAACCGTTACAGGTTTTTAATAAAATAAAATTACACATTAAAGAGGCTGTCTCATAAGAAAGAGACAGCCTCCTTTTTTTGTTGGGTATTATTTCACCAAAATTCAATTTTGATTTGATACAAGGATTTAGATTTCTTTTTTTAAGAAAAGAAAAAGACCTTTTTAGGCACACATTTTCTTTATATTATGTGCAATTGAGATCAAGCCAATTTCTGTTTCTGCTTTTTCTATTCCTCGCAGGTTGAACCGGTCGAATTTCATGTTTTGTTTAATTTGGCCAAAGGTGGCCTCAACATCTGCAGGTCTCTTCTTTCTATGGGCAATCCCCTGATCGCTCATCAGCAGTTCCCTTGCTTGTTTTTTGTAAGCATTTAATTTGTGGTTGACTTCTATTATCCGGTTGGTTTTGCTTTTATGGCATGCGCCCCTTAATGGACAGCCCTGACAGTTTTGTGCCTGGTACCTTGAGTAAGTTTGTTCATAGGCATTGGGAGTTTTCTTTTTATACTGACCTATATACCTCATTTGCTGCCCCATAGGACAATAGTAACAGTCCTGCTGCTCATTGTAATATAGGTTGGCTGTCTTGAAGGGGTCATTCTTGTATTTTTTAGTTTGCTCCATGTGAAAGTAGTTATACTTAACAAAGGCTTCGATTTGATTTTCGTCCAGGTATTCATAGTTTTCTTCGCTGCCATATCCAGCATCTGTAGTAACACTATCAGGCATCTCATTGAACAAGTTGTTAAATCCTTCAAGGTGCTCGATAAGGACAGTTGTATCTGTTGTTGTTTGGTAAAGGTTGTAGTTCAAAACAAACTGGTCATATGTGCTCAATTGCAAGTTGTAGGCTGGTTTTAGCTGGCCGTTTTTCATATGGTCGTCTTTCATCCGCATAAAAGTGGCATCAGGGTCGGTCTTTGAATAGCTGTTCCTGCTGCCCAATAACTCTTGTTGCTGTTCATATTTCTCCATGTTCTTAGGCCAGTGCTTTTTGGCATAATTCAATTTCTGACGTTTCTCTTTATCTATTTCCTTGCCATTTAAAGCATTATCGATTTTTGAGATTACCCGGTTAACTTTTTCGGTATCGATCTGGTCATAGTCCTCTGGCTGGTTTGCATCCATCTCTTCTTTGGCAACACTTTGGGCATAGGCCCACAATTCTTTCAATTGCCTGCCAATCCTGTTCTTGTTCGTTTGTATGCCCCGGCCCCAAACAAACGTGTATTTGTTGGCATTGGCCTCTATTTTGGTGCCATCAACATATACTTCCTTCAAGCTTACAAAACCCTCTTCAACTAACAGTTCTACAACCTGGACAAAGATTTCTTTCAAGGTATCTTTCAGCTTTCCGCTACGAAAACGGTTTAAGGTGTTATGGTCAGGTTCCTGCATCGCTGTCAACCACATAAAATGGATATTCTGCTTGATTGCGCTTTCCAATTTCCGGCTGGAATAAATATTGCGCAAATAGCCGTAAACCCACACTTTGAGCATCATCCGGGGATAATAGCTAGGGGCTCCTCCCCCTGAGTAACTTTCACGTAGTTGAGTGATATCAAGCCGGTCTATGATGCTGTTGACAATCCTAACAGGGTGGTTGTTTTCAATCTTGTCCTCCAGGGAAGGAGGTAAAAGCATGATTTGGTTGGGGTTGTATGATTTGAAACTTACCTTATGCGTCCTCTTTTTCATATAACAAGGTAATAAATCATATAAAAAAGAACAGAAAATTTGATTTCCCTTTTTAACAGCTTTATCAACAATAAAAAAAAGACTGCCTACTTATGAGACAGCCTCTTT
>JBATKU010000505.1:0-10127 GCA_049669725.1 Desulfobacterales bacterium | reverse complement strand
AGATCTTAAGGTCTGGAATCGCGCTTTGCGATCCAAATCGGATTCAACCGCCAAAAAGCGCATAACCATCATCATACCGACCCTGAACGAAGCCAATGCTATTGGGGAAACAATTACCCGACTCCCGAAATCCGAACAGGTGGAAATCGTGGTGGTTGATGGCGGCAGCAGTGACGGCACCGCTGAATTGGCCCGGGAACTTGGTGTCCGTGTGTTATCGACAGCACCTTCAAAAGCTGGGCAGATGAACGCCGGTGCTGCCGAAGCGCAGGGCGAGGTACTGCTGTTCCTCCATGCAGATACCCGCCTGCCGGAAAAATTCGAAGAAAAGGTCCTGACGGCTGCAGCCCGCCAAGAATTTTGCGCCGGCGCCTTCTCCCTGGGAATCGATTCAGAGGACTGGGGGCTGCGCTTCATCGAGCGGGTCGCCAACTGGCGGGCCCGCTTTTTTAAGATGCCCTATGGTGATCAGGCTTTGTTTGTTTCCCGGAAATTGTTTCACGAAATCGGAGGATTTGCGGATTATCCGATCATGGAAGACTTCGACTTAATCCGCCGTTTGAAAAGAAAGGGCACAATAACCATCTTACCGGAGTCGGTTAAGACCTCGCCCCGGAGATGGCAAAATTTAGGTGTTTTTAAAACCTGGCTTTTAAATCAAATAATTATAGGGGCTTACTATATCGGAATCCCGCCTCGGCGACTCGCCTTCTGGTACCACCGGGAAAAAGGAAGAACCAGCCCCAAAAATCGGGTTTAGCTGGTTTGCCAGAATTTCTATTCAAGTTTTCCTGTTTCTTCCCGATAACCACTGTTAGTCGGAAAAGCCGATACCGGAAAATACATCCGGCATCCGGCAATACTCCCCGCACTTTTCGTATATACTATTCAGCGTATTTGTACCCGAAAAGAAGGCTTTCCCAACAGTATGAATGGACCCAGTTCCCACAAAATCAGGTTTGAGCGGCCCGAACTCAATGAATTGACAACTCAATATGCGGTGGTTGACCTGCATTTTCATTCTAAATATTCAGATGGAAACAATGCGGTCAGTTCCATTGCCAAAAGGGCCCTGGAATTGGGTATCGGCATTGCCATAACCGACCACAATGAAATCAAAGGAGCTGTTGAAATAGACAGATATCACGGGATTCTCAATATCCCGGGCATCGAAGTCACATCAAGGGAAGGAACCCATCTGCTCATATACTTTTATGAAATCAAGAGTCTGAAAAAATTCTACAAAAAAGACATACAACCCAATATGGGTCACGATATTATGAGTTCAACCCGTTTGGAAATGGAAGAAATCATCAGACGTGCCCGCGTCT
Organism: Desulfobacterales bacterium; assembly: GCA_049669725.1. Lineage (GTDB taxonomy): Bacteria > Desulfobacterota > Desulfobacteria > Desulfobacterales > JAFDCJ01 > JAFDCJ01. The sequence goes on along the minus strand of JBATKU010000505.1, from coordinate 8,796 downwards.
ATGAAACCATAGTGGTGTTTCCCCACCCTTACAGTGCCACCTTTACCGGGATCCAAAATACCTATTTTTCAGAAGACAGACTCGAGCGGCTCTTTGAGATGGTTGACGGGATCGAAGTTATAAATGCGGAGAACCTCAACAAGTGGAATCTGCGCAGTGCGTTGCTGGGTTTTAACCTGGACAAGGGAATCACCGGCGGCAGTGACGGGCACCGCTTACCCCAGATGGGAAGAGCCGTGTGCTATGCCCCCTGTAAAAAGGACCGGCGGGCCTTCCTGGATGCGATCAAACGCAAGCAAACCCGGGTTGTCGGAAAAGAGATTGATATTATTCGAAAAGTCAGATCAAACGGTGTCAAATTACGTTCGAATATAAAAAACTACCCGGATCTGGTGGAAAAAAATCTAAGGTACAGCTACTCGGTCATTAATTCAAAATCAAAGACCATCAAGGACAGTGTCAAACGCAGTTTCAGTGTAAAGTTCAAGGAAAGACAAAAGAAATACAGGATCATATAAAAAATTTAGAGGTTGTTGTGCAGGCATTTTCTTTTTCATCTGCGGGGCTTTTGAAAGTGCATCATATAATTGACATGGGTATTGCCGCCCATGGAATATTTTCTCGTAAACGGATTATAATGCAGTCCGGTCAAATCCCACAACTTCAAACCGTAAGTTTTGCCCCAGCTTTCAAGTTCCGCCGGTTTGACGAACTTGCGATAGGTGTGGGTGCCCCTGCGCACCAGATTTAAAATATATTCGGCGCCGATGATGGCAAATAAAAAGGATTTCGGATTGCGGTTAAGGGTCGCGAAAAAAACATCTCCCCCGGGTTTTACCATTTTTTTACAGGCCGAAACCACTGAAGACGGTTGGGGGACATGCTCCAGCAATTCCAGACAGGTAACCACATCAAAACTATCTGCATGGGCGGCGGCATATTCTTCAGCCGTCGCCTGCCGGTAATCTATCCTTAAACCGGATTCTTTCAGGTGCAGCCTGGCCGCTGCCAGCGGGGCCTTGCCGGCATCGATTCCGGTTACCTCGCCTCCCAGAGCCGCCATGGATTCCGACAGGATCCCGCCGCCACAAGCCACATCCAAAACTGTTTTTCCGGATAAAGGTGCATGCTTATTAATATAGTCGACCCGCAGCACATTGATATCGTGCAAAGCCTTCTGGATGCCTTTCTTATCCCACCAGATCGGTGCCATGGCCTCGAACTTGGCCACCTCGTCGGCATCAATATTGCTTCGGTCTTTCTCAGTCATATTTTCAGTCATATAGCAAACAATCCGAGCCCAGATGGCCCGGCTTTGATTTCACCCCAGAGGGGTGGAGTTTACCTTAAGTCATTCAACGGAATGATGGAATGGTGGAATAATGGAATGTTGGTTTTAAAAACCGGTCCGCCGAAGGCGGATTAATCTCTGATTTACGTGGTGTATCAAAAATAGATTTCATCCTTCTGAACCCATTATTCCAACCTTCCAATATCCATCATTCCACGGCATTTTCCTTCGGCATAGCCGGTTAACTCTGACCTGACCCAGACCTGTTTTCTGAGGACTGTCTTTGAATGCTGCAACTCATCAGGCGTCCCACTTCCGTGCGATTTAATTTATGTCGTCGCGCCAGGGCGGGCCGAAATCATCTAGCCTTTCCCCAGAGCTGGGAAAACAGCATCCCGCCGAGCATGAGCCCGCATCCCAGTAGCCCTCTCATACTCAATATTTCGTTTAAGATCAGCCATCCGCCGATTGCCGCGAACACTGCTTCCATGCTCATGATAATGGACGCATGGGCCGGATGGGTGTGACGCTGTGCCATGACCTGAAAGGTGAAGGCGACACCGCTTGAAAAAATACCGCCGTATAAAATCGGCCATGTTGCCTGTACCAGAGCATCCCAGGATATATCTTCAACAATCATCGCTACCAAAAGGCTGAGAACCGTACAAACCGCAAACTGGGTGAAGGCCAGTTTAACTGATTGTATCTTGGGTGACAGCCACCCGATGATGAGGACCTGTCCAGCCCAGAAAAAGGCACAGAAAAATTCGAGCAAATCACCAAATTCAACGGAAAACCTCTCCGTGACACTGAGAAAGTAAAGCCCAATGGCCGCCAGTACGGCTCCGATCCAGGTTCCAGTGTTTGTTGATTGCTTCCAGAAAAGCGCCAGAATCGGCACGATTACAACATACAGGCTCGTAATAAAGCCCGCTTTTCCGGCGGTGGTGTAAACCAGCCCGACCTGCTGCAGGGACATGCCCATAAACAGCATGAATCCGGCTGCAAAGCCACCACACACAACCAATTTCAAACTGGGGCGGGGTAAAATATTTTCAGATGCCGGGCGTTCGTCCCGACTGATAAACAAAAGCGGCAGCAAGGATAGGGTGCCCAGGGCGAACCGTGCAGCGTTAAACGTAAAGGGCCCTAAATATTCCATGCCCACCCGTTGGGCCACAAACGCAAACCCCCAGATGGCAGCTGTAATCAATAACAATGTATTGGATTTAGCTGTCTGAATATTCATGAGTGCCCGGTGTGTTGGCGGTAAGAAGTGACGATCTGGGACCATACAATTCCGAGCTATCAGAGTCAAGTTATAGCGGTTGTCATAATTATATTTCGTTTGCCAGATTTACTAACAGGCGAAAATATAATGTGCAACAGGTTGAATTTATATAAATATGACAACCGCTATATTATTTTTTTATTGAAAAAAATATAGACTTTTACGCAACGATGCGCCATATTTCAGCCAATGGCATAGCTGATCGATCAACTGCAGCAAGCCCAGCGAATCTTTTGGACAGCCAGGGCCTTTGATGGACAATGCCTCAAGGCACAGACACTCTAAAGAAAATATTGACAGCCTATCTTTTTTTTGAAACCTTCCGAACATCAGATAATCATAGCCACACATTCGTTCTTTCTCAGGGAAAACGCTTGTAAGCAAAACAATTCGAAGATATTGAAGTGTGACAACCCTGAACCCTCCAATAGGAGCATAAAAATGAATTTAGCCAGGTTTCCCCGACGCCGCTATACCGCCGGACCAACACCGATTGAGAAACTGGGCCGCTTGTCTGAAACCCTGGGCGGACCTACCATTTACATGAAACGCGACGATCTGCTGGGGCTTGCCGGCGGCGGCAACAAAACAAGAAAGCTGGAATTTCTGGTCGCCGAGGCCCTGGCGCAGGGGGCCGATACCCTGATCACCTGCGGTGCCGTCCAGTCCAATCATTGTCGCCTGACCCTGGCCGCCGCCGTCAAAGAAGGTTTGAAATGCCGCTTGGTTCTGGAAGAACGGGTGCCCGGCAGCTACAATCCGGAAGCCGGTGGTAATAATTTTTTATTTCGACTACTGGGTGTTGAAAAAATCAAAGTGGTGCCGGGCGGATCAGACATGCTGCAAGCCATGCAAGCGGTAGCCGAAGAACTAGCTGCTGAGGGCCGCAAGGCGTATGTCATCCCCGGAGGCGGATCGAATCCAATCGGCGCCACCGGTTATGTGGCCTGCGCCGAAGAGATTCTGGCGCAATTGTTTGAACAGAACCTTCGCATTGACCGTATCGTCTGCGCCAGCGGCAGCACCGGCACCCATGCCGGTTTGGTCACTGGATTTTACGGCACCAACAGCAATCTGCCCGTTATCGGTATTAACGTCAGCCGACCCAAAGCAGAACAGGAAGAACTGGTTTATGATCTCGTAAACCAGACCCGAACCCATGTTGGTATTGCCTCTGAAATCCCCAGGGAGGCGATTTTGTGTTTTGGCGATTATGTAGGCCCTGGTTACTCCCTTCCCACTGGCCAGATGGCTGAAGCCGTTCGGATGCTCGCCCGGCTCGAAGGCATCCTGATGGATCCGGTTTACACCGGCAAAGCAATGGCCGGATTAATTGACCTTGTGCGCCAGGGATATTTTGACAGGGAAGAAAATGTGCTCTTTGTTCACACCGGTGGGTCGCCGGCGCTGCAGGTATATATGTCTGAGATACTGGATTAGGGTTGTGATTCAGATTTAACTTATGCCATTTTCCCAGCGTTTTGTATATTATTTGAAGGACATGACACGGGGTAAGAGCAATCCAAGATGAAAGCAATGAAAATAGAAGAATTAAAAACACCGGCTTTTTTAGTTAGTCTACCAAAATTAAAAGCCAATATTCAAAATATGCAAGCCCAGGCACCCATCGCCTTCAATAAATTTCCCCTGGGCAGTCTTTTACAAATTATCCCCAACCACTCCTGCCTGACCGCGGCCTTATTTCCCAAATACCAAGTGATTGAAGGAAATCGGGTGGTGGACGAATGGCGGCCGATGAGAGGATGGTAGATTATAAAAATGGAAAAAGTGATCGGCATATTGGGCGGCATGGGACCCGAAGCAACCCTGGACTGCTTTGGCAAAATTATCAAAAACACCCCGGCCAAAACGGACCGGGAACACATCCGGGTAGTCATCGATTCCAACCCCGGGATACCCGATCGAATTGCCGCCATCCTGGGTGACGGGGAGTCGCCGGTTCCGGCTCTGGTTGCCGGATGCCGTGGCCTGGAAAAGGCCGGCGCTGATTTTATTATCATACCCTGTGTAACCGTGCACTTTTTCCTGTCGGAAATCCAGGCGCAAGCTCATTTGCCGATCTTATCTATTTTTGATTCGGTTGCTGAAGCTGTCCGCCGGGAACTCCCTGACATCAGAACTGTCGGCCTCGTGGGAACCATCGCAACAATCAAGGCCGGCTTTTTTCAAAAACGCCTGGCCAAAGATAATATCAACACCCTCCTGCCGGACAGAGCCGCCCAGGCAAAAATAATTGCGGCCATCAAAGATATAAAAGATATCCGTTCGTCGCGAACCAGATCTGAAATCACAACAGATCTGATTGAGGCTGCCTGCAGTCTGATTGACACAAGATCGAAAGGTGCCGAGGCCATCATTGCCGGCTGCACGGAAATTCCGCTGGTCCTCGGTCAGGAACATCTGCCGGTGCCCTATTTCGATTCTTTAAATATTCTGGCCCGTGCCGCCATCCGCCGCGCCGGGAGAACCCCGGTTGATTTGAATGGCAGCAGTTTCCGATGCGTTCGCAATTATCTATTGTAAGTTATTTCTGGAACAAAACACTGAGGAGGTAGGCATGTCGGAAAAAGTTATCGAAAAATTTAAAACGCAAAGAGAAGACCTGAACAAACTGGTGATGAAATATGCCGGGCAGGGCACTAAGCGGTTTTACAGCCTAGATTCACAAGCCTACCGCGAAGGAGCCCTGCCGACTAAAGTTAAGGAATTGCTGGGCCTGGTGGCTTCCTTTGTATTAAGGTGCGATGACTGCATTAAATACCATATCATTCGCTGTTTTGAAGAGGGTGTCAGCGACCAAGAGCTGGAGGAGGCACTTTTTATCGGTCTTATCGTTGGTGGAACCATCACCATCCCGCATCAGCGAAGAGCCATGCAGGCCTGGGAGGAATTAAAAAAATGAAATGCCCTTCTGGAATTTTAAAATCAGCAATTGTCTGATATAGAGAATCCAGCCCTGGGAGAAAAACATGAAAGGATATACCAAATGTATTCGAAAAACTTGAAAGTGATCGTGTGGGTCGGACTTCTAATTTTCGTTCTCGTCTCAGCGGCCTGGTCCCAGAATCTTATGATGCTTAAAACCGGCAAGAAACATGCGAATGCAGAGAGTGCAGAAAATCCTTCGCTGCCGAAGCAACTTGATGCAGAAAACATCGACCATATCATTGCCGGTCTCAGTGACGAGCAGGTACGAAGATTGCTGATCAAGGAGCTTAAGGCGCAGGCACTGCAGGAAACGACCGTCGAGCCGAAACCGGAAGGCATTGCCGGTTTCATCGACAAGATAAAAAACCTGACCGCTTTGCTGCAAACCAGGATTGAATTTCTGCGCTCCGGCGCTAGCGCTGCGCCACAACAGTTGGCAGGCATATATACCTTCCTTGGCAAGGGAGAACGCGGGACCAAGACCGTGACCGGCGTCATCCTGAGTGTCGCTGCCTTGCTGGCCGGCGCCCTGCTGATCGAATGGCTGTTTGTGCTTTACACCGCGGCGGCACGGCGGCGCATTACATCGACCGTGCCGTCCGGTTGGGGTGCCAAAATCGGGGCCCTGTCCATGAGAGCCCTGCTGGATTTTGCGGCCATCGTCATCTTCATTGTCGCGGCCATGACCATTTTTTTCCTTTTCCTGGACCGCACCGCCGGCCAGCGCGTCCTTTTGGCCGCTTACCTGGCCGGTCTGGTATTCGTCCAGGGCGCCTACCTTGTATTGCGGTTTTTCCTGGCCCCGCGTGCTTCAACACTGCGGATTCTGCCGTTCAGCGACCAAACAGCGTTGTATCTGCACCACTGGCTCATGGCGCTGACCTTTGTTATCTGCATGGGCAATGTGACCCGGGGTGTGATTCGCCTGGCGGGCGCCACTGAGCTGACGGTTATCAAATCCTGGATGGTGGGTGCTTTAATCGCGGTCGGGATGATCATTTGGATGATTTTGCAGAAACGCAAGGAAACGGCCATCGCATTCAGCCAGGGCCTGCCGGAATCCAGCCTGCGCTACCGACTGGCGCAAAAGTGGCATCACTTTGCCGTCTTTGCTGTTTTACTGTTGCTGGCTGCCGGCACCGGCAGCATGATTTTGGGAACTGCCTCGGGACAGGGGATGCTGACCCTGTTGATGGTACCGCTTTACTTTCTGCTGGACTGGATCCTGCGCTTGATGCTGGAAGCGGCTTTCGGCCTTGTGGCAGAGCCAAAGGAGCAGCCGGTGCCTGCCGAAGAGACATCCGACGGACCGGAAGATAATGGCGAAGCTGAAGCCGCACAGCCGGTCGCCGGCGAAACCTCAAAGGATAAAGCGGCCACCGGCAGGCGCCTGGACCTCGACCGCATGAAAGGCCCACTGCGCACTACCCTGCGTCTGGCTCTGGCGGTGTTGCTGTTTTTCTGGATTCTGAACATCTGGGACGTTAATCTCCCAATCGGCGAGGCGGTGGTCACGACGCTTATCAAGATCCTGCTGGTCGTGCTGATCTGTTACGTCGCCTGGGGCATTATCAACGCCGCGATCGCGCGCCGGATGCGCCGGGAAATGCCGGAGGATACATCCGAAGAAATGGAGGAGGGTGGCGCCGGCGGCTCGCGTATCCACACCCTGCTCATGTTGCTGCGCAAGTTCATGTTGGTGGTTATCCTCGTCATGGCCGTCTTGATCATTTTATCGGCTCTGGGGGTCAACATCGGTCCGCTCATCGCCGGTGCCGGCGTCTTCGGTCTCGCCATCGGCTTCGGAGCCCAGACTTTGGTCAAGGATATTATCTCGGGGGTGTTTTTTCTAATGGACGATGCGTTCAGGGTCGGCGACTATGTGGAGTGTTCCGGCACAAAAGGGTCAGTGGAGCACATTTCGCTGCGCTCCCTTAGGTTACGAAATCCGCGAGGGCAGGTCTATTTCATCCCTTTCGGGGATATCAAATTGGTGACCAATCTCAGCCGCGACTATGTCATCATGAAACTCGACTTCAGGGTGCGCTATGATGCCGACGTGGAAAAAATTCGCAAGATTATCAAGAAAAAAGTCTACCAGCCCATCATGGACGACCCCGAGCTGGGGCCCAAACTGCTGGAACCGATCAAATCCCAGGGCGTGCGGGAGATGGATGACTCGGCCATGATCATGCGGGTCAAATACAAAACCAAGCCGGGCGATCAGTTTGCCATCCGCAAAGAAGTATACCGACTCATGCAGGAAGCTTTCAAGGCAGAAGGCATCGAGTTTGCGCATCGCAATGTGACGGTTTTCATGCCGCCGGAGCCCGGCAGCGAGGCCAGCGCACAGGCGGCGGGTGAAGACCAGCAAAAAGATGCGAAGGCAAACAGCGAAATTCAGCGCCAGGCCGCTGCAGGGGCAGCATTAGCAGCCATTCAGGCCGAGGAGGAGGCAGAGATGGCCAAAAAGAAACCTGAAAAGTAGGTCTCGCTTTAAAGAATGATTTCAAAAGTGTGCCGGCAGACGCATCCGCGCAATTTTCGGCTAACTTGGTGAAGCCGTGAATTTAAGGTTGGTGGACGATTTATACAATATAGCGGTTGTCATAAATATGCGCTGTTGACAGGTTGATTGTCAAAAAGCGGCCCAGGCACAATGGCCATTATCAACATTTGGATCCTCCTTTCATATCGGTCAGGCTAAAAGTTTCGTCGCTTCTTGCATCATCCGTCCGATCGGCAAGTTTCGCGGGCACGAGCGTTCCGCCTCGTTGAAGTCCAGCTGGGCCAATAGTGCTCTTGTTTGAGCCGGCAGCATTTCAAAGGAGGAACGTGCCAGCATTAAATCCTGGTAGGAATGAGCATACATGAGGCAACGCATGACATCGTTTATCGGCACCTGTTTGCCAAGCACTTCTGAACAGAGACGGCCGCATCCAGCGCAATAATCGCTGCAAGTTTCGCGATCGTATTGGGCCAACAAGGTACGATCGGACTGTGAAAGGCGAGTTTGATCGACTGCCGCCGCCGCGTTGGTCGCCATGATTGTGAGATTGGGCATTTGTGAGCAGATGCTGGCGATACGTTTATCTTCCCAAACAGCCATTAGCTTTGCCTGATAATGTGTAAATCCTTTCTGCATAAAGCGGCCTGCCATCTCTAACTCAGACTCGGAATCGCTCTTGACCGGACCGCCGCCCTGGGTCTTCATGGCCGTGAGACCGATACCGGCTCCGTAGCAGGCATCAACCGCCGCTTTCAT
>JBATKU010000504.1:0-9125 GCA_049669725.1 Desulfobacterales bacterium | reverse complement strand
GAGCGCCATTATTTGCATATTTATCCACCTGGGAACCGTTTTTAATAAGAAACTGGACGGTTTTGAGATGGCGGTTCTGGCATGCTATCCACAAAAGGGTCTTCCCGCTTTTACTGTTAGCCACATTAATGTCAGCCCCTTCTTCGACAAGTAGTTGAATCTGATCTAACTGTGTGGAAGCCAGGTTATCGTGGATCAGTTTCATTAGCTTTTCTGTTGCTTCAACGTTGTAATCTGCAAAACACTCAAAGGTATTTGATACCAAAATCAATGCAAACGCTATGATTCTTAGATAAGCTATTTTCTTTTTCATGCTTCATCCTTTTATCGGTTACCACTGGCGGCAGATGGATTGCATTATCTAATGGGGTTTCTTATGATCTTCCTGTTTTTCTTTCATTAAAATATCTTGCCATTATCTGAAATCTGGCCAAAGTGCATGTATGTTTTGTATATCTCACGGTATCCAGTGTCGTCAAGACCGGCGATATATAGCGAGACTGTCGAAAAAGCCCAAAAATGGCGATTTCACCAATTTCGCATGTAGTAAAATCAATAACTTACAAGCACCAAATTCACCGATTTAGGGTTTTTCGACAGTCTCAGCAGGTATCTGCATTTTAATCAGTTGGAGGCATCAAAGTTTTCACACCAGATAGCGTATTTCTTGTGTTAAACTATTTACTTTCCACTATTTAGATTTCATGGTCTAATTTTACCTCAAGCCAACCCACCGCTTCCTCAACGCTTCTGAATACTTCTGTGTTTAAGTCAGGGCAGCTATCAATTAGAGATTGATGCACTCGCGAAGTTCGATACGTCAAATCTCCTGGGCTTATAAATGCACATTTCTCCCCTTTGAATACGGAACTGAGTTTTATTTTAAGTTGGGCGACTGTCATTGCTTGACCATAAAGTATAGATAAATTATCAACCAATCTGTAATCGATAAGCTTTTTCATCGGCGCGATATATTTGTCGTCTTTACTCAATTCCTCAAGATGTCGGATTACATCATTACCAGAAATAGTCCCAATACCTTTCGCCAGAACAAGTTTTTTATCCTCGATAATTTCATAATCAATTGGCATTTTTAGTCTCCATGACCCAAAAATTCAGTTTAATTGAGATAATCGGTAAAAAATCGATAATCTTAAAACCTGAAATATCTTGATATAAAAACTTTGCCAAAATTGCAGGTATCAAAGGAATTTCATCACCTTGCCATCGCTGCAGTTTCTAATAAACTCAAGGCAATAGGAACGTTTCCATCTCCTTACATGACCCGATAAAGCCCATTTCCATTGATGAGTATACTTCCGGGTTGGTGTTATACTCGAAATAGATTCTACCGAATTTAGATTTTAGCAATACTTGTTGATCTTCCTTTAAAACGCCCTTCCAAATCAGTATTCCAATAGTATCCGCTGGGAGAAAGTTATATACCGAAACATGAAGATTTGCAGTTTTGGATTTAAGATAGCAGGAATTATCTTCCGAAATCGCATTATCTATAAAAACCAATGCAAGAAGGGTAACCATTAATATGACAGATAAGAATGGATGAACATTTTTCATGAATAAATGCCTTATCAGATTCGTATAATCTGTAAATAATTTATTACTTCAAAACCTGTGACATCTTGCCAATAGCACAACTTTGCCAAAATTGCAGATACTATACGGAAAAGGAAAATATCCAGAATTTTTATTTTAGCACATCGATCAATTTTTTATTACGGTCCAAATTTAATAGCTTTCTATCGGCATCAATACCTTTCGCGCAATCATCCAGCCATTCCAATATTTCTTTCAGGTCAAATGGTTTGCGAAATAATTTGCACCCAAGTTTATGCGCATATTGCCAATCGGCTTCAGACCAAGTTGTTGATATAAGGGCCCTGCATTTGACTTTACAGCCCTTATCTATCCGATCTTTTATTAATTCCAATCCGTCTATGTTAGGCAAATAAAGATCTGAAATAATTATGTCCGAACAGACACTATCAGACATGGCAATGTGATCAACTGTGTGAAAAAGAGGACATACACCGCGATCTGAATAAGTGAATACTTCGTATCCACGCTCACCAAGTATTTTTTCAAGGCTTTCACTAAGAACGTCATTTTCATCAAAAATCAAAACTCTCGGTGTCATTTCGCATCTCATAGATTATTATTCGAGTAATACAAATATCTTGCCAGTATATGAAATTTGGCCAAAGTGCATGTATGTTTCGTATATCTCACGGTTTTCGATGCTGTCAACATTTGCGATATATAGCAGTGATCAAAACAATCGGGTTAATGCATATCGCTTATGTGATATCAAAGGTTTTTACCGACTGCATATTTTTTACATCAGTTGGAGGTATCCAAGGTTTTAGTAACGCAAAGATGATTGTGATATTGGCAGATACATGCAGTTTGGTAAAATTCGCTTAACCACAATATGTAGAATTGGATTATTAATAGTCGAGGGCAGTTTAGTTTCCTAAAATTGAGTTATATTTAATCAATTCAATTCATACCCCCCATCACAGCCCAGATGGTTGCGCATATGATGGCTCCTGCAACCGCAGCTATCGCCAAATTAGTGGTAGTGAGGGGCAAGCCAGAAGAAGGAGTTGTAAGAAATGTCGCAACTCCCAGAAAAGGCCCAATTATAAGCCCTTTAAACGCGCCTATCGCAGCATTTTCTGGAGAAAATTTAGATACTTCACCGGGCTTAGTCAGCTGCACATCGACCGATGGACGGTTGTTGCCTGTTAAAAGAGTGGGCAGATCAAATGTCTGAATCGGCACCACATTGATGACATCTGGTTGACTGACATATCGTGGCTCCTCAATAGTAGCACAACCAAATAAGATCGAGATTGTTCCTATAATATTTAAAAAAAATATAATGAGGGTCTTTGGAATATAGAAATCTATTGGCAGTCTTTTCTTCTTCATAGCCAACACCATATAACTGCAAATTTGGATTCAGGCGCACGTGTCATAAACATTTCATTTTTATCCTATCATGAAGAAACTCCATAAAGTAAGGCCATCCAGTCCCTCGTAGTCCTGCACAGGCACACTTTTTAAGAAAAATCTACCAAATAAAGAAAACTCATATCTACTTCACGAGTAAAGAATTTAGAATTCGAGAATCGATTCACCGATGAGCAGGAATAGCGCGGAAGCGTTTGTGCAAAGCAACTATGAGTATGAGATTCAGAACAGTTGAACGCAATATTGAAAGCTAAATACATGAAGCTCCTTCAAATGTCAATAAAGTCGGGCTATTTTGGTGAAAACGGTCATTTGCTACCCCTATGCCCTAAATCACTTACTGACAGATAGACAATACCGACAATACCAGCAATAATTAGAACAATTCCTAATATAACGGCAGGAAACAGCCACCAAGGGTAAGTTATATTTAAGTTCCCTCCCGCGGGCGCAGTAAGTTTGTCAATTTGATCAGCAATTTGTATAACCTCTGCATCAGAAAGACTGTTAATCCGTGCCTTGGCCTCCAGCGGACCAATTCCCTGAGCCATTAAAGCGCTTTGGACATCTTCGCGTAAAAGAATATTGTTGATTTGATCACGTGCTTGCTCACCACAAACTCTGTCTATAACCGTTTCTGTCCCGATCATTGCCGCCAAGGCGGGTTGATAAGGGATTGTGAGCGACAGCATTATGATGGTTAAAAAGACACTTGCCGGTTTCCCATTTTGTAGAATCAGCTTCAATTTCAGGTCCTCCAGTTTGTTAAATTGTTGCTGGAATTAGGTGTATGGCCGGACATGCGAGACGCGCAGGGAGCAAAGCTAAATGCGCGTCTCACCCCATGCCCTTTTAATGTTAACTTTTCGGGTGAAAGATTAGTCCATTGCACCTCGTCTGAAGATGAGCTTGCCGAATACTCCGCGGTGATCAGACGCCCAGTTGGGCGGCAAGCGGAGCGGGAAGATGGGCACCCGGCCCGTGACGAACGCCCAGGGCAGAAACGAGGTGTCGCTGACGAATATTATGTCGACTCTTTCGTAATGATCTGACCTCCTGTTCGACAGATCCGCAAACTCGCAGCAGGTTAACCCTTCCGGATCAAAACGTGTGAGGGGATTTGTGTCCCAGACGTCTGCAAAGCCCTGGCCGACGATGACTTGATACGGCGGAATGATCGAGTCGATCGATTCGTCCTCGGACGAGGAGTTGAAATCACCGAGCAGAATCAGCGGCAGGTCGGGAGGCGTGACGGCCTGCAGCGTCCCGATGAGCTCCACTGACTGCAGAAACTGCAAAATCCTGCTGCTCGGATCGGCGGGATCGGGCTGCCTTTGCTCTAAATGAGTGCTCACGAAGCGATAGGTCTTCCCCCGCACCGTAGCGTCCACCCCGACAAAGCCCCGCTCGATGGTGATCGGACCGACCGGAGAGTCCACCTCCGCCGCGATGGTGTAGTTACAGCCATCCTCCGATGGAGTTGACGTGAGCGTAGAAGGACCAAATACCGCAGATGCCGGATTCGGAATCGATATCTCGCAGAGCCCATCGGTGGTGTATGACCCGGATAGATTTTCCCATGTGACGCCTTCTCGGACGAGAATCACGTCGCGGTCAAGCACGCGCACCAACCCTATGCCTTCGATGGGGACTGTAATGTCCATGTTATTCAATGTCGCCGCTACTTCGTAGTTCTGGCCTCTGTCATTAAGGGCGGTAAGGGTCTCGTCAAGATGGTTGACGAAGGGCGGTCCGATATTAAAGCCGTTCACCGTGAAATCATAGACCTCCTGGAGGCCGATGAGATCCGGCTTGGTGAGCGCGATCTCCGCGGCAAGGCGCCGGGCTCTCAACGGGAAGTTGTTAGCCGCGATCTGTTCGAGCGCAGCAGTCGCTGCGACCAAAAAATCCTCGGGTGACCCTGCCGTAACTAACGGCATTAGGTCCGCGCCGAGATACTGGTTTCGCGTCATCACCTTGACAATATCTCTACCGGCCACAGCCGGGGCGGAAAATGTGCCGAGGAACAATAGCCCCACAAGCGCAAACACGTATAGACGTTTCATTTTAGCCCTCCTTTCTCAAAAGCAGAGCCGCATGGAAACGGGCGCCACTTGAGAGATCAAATTCTTACCTGACATCAGATACTTACTGATTGGCAAGATACCATCCCTAAACGGGAGTAAAAACAGCCAAACTAAAATGGTGGAAGTACCATGTAATAAAGAGATCTGTTATTAATCATGCTGGTAGCAAGACGAATGCCATACGCTTCTCCACCATAGATTCCAGGGATGGTAAAGGTCACTTTGTTTAAGTTTGTATCATATGTCCCAGTTGTTAGAGATCCACCCCCTTGCCAATCACCGCGTATATCCTCGATTACATCTGAACTTCCCTCTGGAAATACTAACACTCGGTAATTAATCAGCGGTGGGTTTGGGGGGCCGATTCCACTCCAAGATACCTCAAAGGAATCTCCGGATCTGTTTACAGTAACATGGGCAATTTCTGGAGGAAAAGTTTTAGCGGGGGGAGTGGTTATCAATACCTGTCGATGCTTTTGACCGTCTATTCCTTGGTAATATAGGACAAATTTCCAATTACCTTCAAACATCGAATCATCGGGCTGAACTTTCAGCTCCCAATAGTCCATGATTCTACCATATGAAGGCCAAAAAAAGGGATCATAGTGCAAGATATAATGCTTTTTCGTCAATGTATTCACAGCCTCTACTTTCTTCACATCTTCGACATTACCAAGTAAACCCCCTGGTCGTATTTCACATTCAAACAAATAACCGGCACCGGTTCGCATCTGAGATCCGCCTGTGAAATTTGAAGTCCCATAATTTCCATAATCCCTGTAGTCCCATTGAGTATTTGCCCAGTAAAAGTTAACTGGAAACTCGTCAGTTATGCCTGCAACGACATAAGCGGGAATAAGAAGTATTACGGCCAAGATAATAAATAGCGTAGTTTTTCTCATAACGTTACCCTCCCTAGTTCCAAGGTTGAACATGATAGTAAATCACTGAGATAGCCATTTTTTTTATCACCTCCTTTTTTTAAGTTGAAAATTTATGCCAAAAGCAGAAAGATTGGCATTCCGACTCTAAATTATCATGATAGCTCTATCAAAAGGAAGGTCACCCAGTCCGGCTTAGTCCGGCACAGGCACACTTTTTTTAATTAGAAGATTTGAACTCGGCCAGACCGTTCTCTTCCTGATACTCTGTAATAAGAGTCAGAACATATTTTCGAAGTGAGGTATAAACGACTCTGGTTGAACTTCTTAACTTGCAGGCTTCAATGGTTCGTTCTTCAATTAATCTTCGAACCGTTCGCGTACTGCAGCTCAATATTTCTGCCGCTTCAGGAATTGATAAGAGTTCTTTTTTCATTTTTCGATCCTCCTGTCGATTTCTGAACATACCTGCTTTTGTGGCAGTTGCCGGTTTACGTAGACGCGTAAAAAAATTTAACTTCACCAAAATATATAGCAACCGGCATACCAAAACTGCTTATATTCATTACTTTGCCGCCCAA
Organism: Desulfobacterales bacterium; assembly: GCA_049669725.1. Lineage (GTDB taxonomy): Bacteria > Desulfobacterota > Desulfobacteria > Desulfobacterales > JAFDCJ01 > JAFDCJ01. Next base: position 2,579 of record JBATKU010000504.1, on the reverse strand, counting down.
AAATTTTATAACCAATTAAAGACAGGCTCTTGATCTGAACATATCGTCTTGATTTCAATAGGATAGCTGTGGAGGAGAATAATAAAGCCTAAATTAAAAAATCTTTTAAATAGTGAATTAATGCAGAATCATTCAGGAAAGCAGTCATGCGAGGTATGCAAAAAAGATTGACGCAGGTTTCGTCAGACTTATGGGAGCTAACAAAATCAGATAGTTAGACGATACAATGAAAGTTTACATTGCAATTATTGTTGCACCGTTTAAGTAGCCGATTGCCGAGTTTTTTGGAGCCGTTTGTTTAAGGCCTGGCGCGATATGCCCAAACTCAATGCCGCAATGGATTGATTTCCTTTCGACCGTTTCATGGCTTCATCAATAACCAGTTGTTCGGTCTGTTTGAGCGTTGGCAATTGTTCTGCAAAAGTAATCAGGCAGGTGCCTGCAGAGGATAATTTTTTCGGACCTGTTTCGGTGCCCGAAGGTTTCCGGGAAATTTGAGCCTTAAAGATTTCCAGCGACAGTTTTCCGGATTTATGACTGCTGACGGCATCAAAAACCATAGATTCCAGTTCGCGGACGTTGCCGGGAAAATGATAGGTTGAAAGCAGCGTTATTAACTCTTCCGGCGGTGTCGGCTTTTTTTTTCCCAACGCATTGGAGGCTTTTTCCAGGAAGTGTTCCGCGAGAACTGGTAAATCCTCTCTCCGATCTCGCAGCAGCGGAATTTGGATATGGTGGTCGCATAGCCTGTAATAAAGGTCTTTTCTAAAATTCCCGGACGACTGCATGACGTCCAGGTCTTGGTTGGTCGCCACCACGATGCGCGCATTTGAACGCTTGGCCAGATCTGAACCGAGAGGAAAATATTCTCCTTCCTGTAATAGCCGCAACAGCTTGACCTGCGCTGTGGAATTTAGATCTCCGATCTCGTCCAGAAACAAGGTGCCGCCGGATGCCTGTTCCACCAGGCCGCCACGGGCTTCCCGAGCATCGGTAAAGGCCCCCTTCTTGTGTCCGAAAAGGGTGTCCGCAAAAACGTTGTCGTCCAATCCAGCAACGTTCACCGGCACGAAAGCGCCTTTGCGGTTACTGAGGCGATGGACCGCTCTGGCAATCAGTTCCTTGCCGACCCCTGTATCTCCGGTTATCAATACCGGACGTGGACTGGCTGCTATCGCCTCCATGTATTGAAAGATGGATCGCATAATTGTACTGATGGTGACAATTTCTGAAAAGGCTTCAGGCCTATCCAGTTTATTGGACAGCACATGAGTTTTAAGCAACTTATTTTCACGCTGTAATTCGCGAATTTCGACAGCCCGCCGGGTGGCTGACACCAGCCGGCTTTTCTCAACTGGTTTGACAATATAGTCAAAGGCGCCTTGCTGCATGCAGGATACGGCAGTTTCCACATCGTTTGCCCCCGTTACAATAATGACCGGAACCTCGGGATAGTCACTGGTAATCTTCGGGAGCAGCTCTTCGCCGGAAATATGCGGCATGCGCAGGTCGAGCAACATGACCTCAATATCACGGCTTTGAAGCAGCGGCATGACATCCCGGCTGTCATGACAGCTAATTAAATTATTCATGCTCGCTGAACGCAGCGCCATTTCAAAGCTTTTCAGTGCCTGTTCTTCGTCATCGATCAACATGACGGGATAATTCGGGTAGGCTGGATCAGTCATTTTTTTCTCCCTGAGGAAATTGTTTTAGCCATCAACGGGAAGGATAATCTCGACCGTTGTTCTGACACCGGGTTGCGATGCGAATTGAATCAAACCGCCATGCTCTTCGATAATTTTTGAAGAAATCGATAGACCCAAGCCGACGCCACCGGATTTCTGTCTGGTCGTAAAAAAAGGGTCTGTGATTTGAGAAAGCCTTTCGGGAGCAATTCCTGCGCCTTCATCTTGCACCCGGATAACAATGTGCGATGACTCCTTGTCGAATGATGTCGAAATAAAAATACCCTTGTCGGTTGATGCAAGTGCCTGGCAGGCGTTCTGAATCAAATTGATGGCCACCTGTTCAAGCCGCTGGAAGTTGCCTTTTAACAGCGGTAGATTTTTTCCATAATCGATGTCAAAATGATTGGTGGATTTCTTGATCATATTAGATACCAATGAAACGGCAGACATTAAAACAGCATTGATGTCCACAGCCTGATTTAAATCTGCGGTATCATCCCTTACATAATTCTTCAGATCCTCAACGATCTGTTTAATGCGCTTGGCACCTTCGGCGATGCCTGAAAACAGTGTCGGAATATTTTCGCGCATCTCTGAGTAATTCATTCCACCGATGACGAAGTCACCGTTTTCTTCATAGTATTTTTCTATGATCGGCCTTGCATTCTCCCAGGCCTCCTTTAAAGTGGGGGAATTTAGCATGATAAAATTATTGGGATTGTTAATCTCGTGAGCCATGCCGGAAACCAGCGTTCCCAGGGCCACCATTTTGCTGGCGTGCATGAGTTGTTGTTGATGGAGTTTAGCCTGCTCTTCGGCTTTTTTGCGCTCGGTAACCTCACGGGCGACACCCCGCAACCCGATAGGACGGCCTTCTGAATCCAGCAC
>JBATKU010000503.1:0-2103 GCA_049669725.1 Desulfobacterales bacterium | reverse complement strand
AAGAAAAACTGCCCCAGGGGATCCTGTGTTGGGTAATTTGCCAGTTTCCCGGCGGATCTCGGGGATTGGCCACATGCGCCAGCCACGATCCTATTAATCTGAAACCGGCCGCAGGCGGCTTTTCCGTGCGCTCGATCTGAACCAAAAATAGATACAGACCCCGGTGGGTCACTACCCCGTGATAAATCCACAGCCAGCCGCGGCCGTCGGCCGGCTGGATCAAGGCCGCAGTCTTGCCGTCCGGTGTCCGACCAAAATAAAAATCCACCGAGGACTCAGGAGGAGGCATCCCATGTTGAAGGGCAACGGTATTGTTGACAATGGTCGCGTTCACATGGGCATTATTTTTGATATCACCCACCCAGGTATCCCCGAATAACCACAAAATTAAATTATTGGAAAGGGGCACGGAGTAGGCGCCATCTGCTCCCGTCCATCCTGTCTGCCGGTCAAATAAGGCATCGTAATGGGGAAGGGTTTCAACATGGATGTCGGGCTGCGACACGCAGGCCGCAAATAGAATCAGAAAAAGCAGGCAAACAGGTTTCAGGATATGTTTTTTGAAGTGAATCATAGTTTAGAGAAGACAGAAGTCAACCCCGCGTCTGGCCTGAAAAGTTTACCCGCCAGGAGGGTGGTCAGTCTGATTTAAAAAGACTGGGCGAACCAAAGCTAACCTCTGAAACTTGTCCACTTTTGGAGGATTTTGCGGTTCGCTTGTTTTAAAATCGATAAAGCGTAGCGTCATCAATATTCGATGTTCGATGTTGGAAGTTCGACCTGCCCGCAATGCCTTTAAACCGGTGCGAGGCAAATTTGATAGTTGTGATTCATAGCTCAATGATTACGCTAACTCAACGCACTATGCATGGCCGGCGGGTGTTCGACGTTCAATTTAAACTATCAACTACTAACTATCTGCTTCTATCCCTATCCGGCCGTCATACATCCGAACCCCGCGGGGGATTCGATCCAGCGAAAACCCGATGGGTTTGGTAAACAGGGGATCATCGACCACACTGCGTAATAAATTGTCGCGAAATCTTGGATGCGCAATACTGGCAACAGCCAGTGCTTTTTCACCGGAGGTCAATTCCCGCAAATCAGCAACTCCGTATTCGGTGACAATTACAACCCCATCGTAGGCGCTGGCCGTCAGGCTGATTCCCGGCGGATGCAGCCTGGTGATTTTGGATTCGCCTTTATTTGTTAAACTCTTCATGGCGATAATCGGGGTACCGTAAACACGGTCATTTAAGGCCCGGATAAAATCCGGCTGGCCGCCGACGCCGCTGTAATACCGCCGGGGATCGATAAAATCCGCCCAGACGTTGCCCAGCATGTCAACTCCGATGGCCGTGTTTACCGAGATAAAGGGGCTGTTTTGGCGGACCGTTTCGGCTGAGTTTGTGTAGGCCGAAGGACGCATTTGAACCCCGGTACGCATGTGGACAAAGTCATACAGTTCCCTGGAGCCCATGATCAGGCTGGTGGTGCTGTATCCCAGGTTGGCTTTCTTTTTACGATTGGTCACAATGCCCTCTTGCTCCAGAAGCATCAGACCGTCACCATAGAGCTCGGTTTGAATCCCCAGATCTTTGTAGCAGCCATTCTTGATGGTGCCAATGACGGCATCCGGAATTTTGCCGATACCCACCTGGAGGGTGATACCGTCTTCGATGAAATGGTTGGCAATCAATTCCCCGATTCTTTTTTCTTGCGGTGATAAATTATCAAAATCCGGTATCGCAAAATCATAGACCGGCTTGACGCCCGCTTCAATGATAAAATCAATAGACTGGGCATCGACAACGCTCTGACCCTGGGTAAACGGCATGCTGGGGTCCAACTCAGCGATAACTACTTCGGCGTGGTCGATGGCGGTGTGAAGGGCCTCCACCGAAAGCCCCAGGCTGTATTCACCGGTTATGTCACTTTGGCGAACTTTCAAAAATACCACATCCGGTTCGAAGGTGCGCCCCTTGCCGATTAAACTGGCCAGGTTCGCCAGGGTGCACGGTAAATAATAGGCCCGGCCTTCGTTGGCGGCCTTGCGGACCTCGCCACCGGAAAAAGCAGAGTAAGTCATCACCCGATCCTGCA
>JBATKU010000502.1:0-1998 GCA_049669725.1 Desulfobacterales bacterium | reverse complement strand
ACCATACTGTCTCCTATGATTACAATTATGATTAAATGATAACAGTACTAGTCCCAAATCAAGCGAATATATAAATTAGCACTGCGCGACTGATCGCACAGCCAGAAAATCAACACAAAGAGGTTGAAATAGGTGGTGTAAACGATGTTCATAGGTTTACTTTTTTCACATTTGACCGCTACAGATAAGTTGAGACTGTTTTTAGACACAGTTCTCCTGTTAAGATTTTCCTCAGCAACTCAATTCAAGCTCTCAGGCCAACCGCAGTTGGCGAATCGTGTCGAACGTTTTAAGGAAGGTTTGGACCCAATCGTTATATCCCAAAATACGATAGATAATCCGACGTCCTGTATTAATAATGTGCACAGGCATCCTCATGATTACGTTGAGGAACCGACGAAATTCCATTCGCAACAACTCCTCCCGCCGGTCCCGTTTACGCACCAAAAGAGCAAACCACGATTTCAAACTCCACGCCAAGGAAGCCATCACCATGTAAGCCCAGTTGGAAACCAGATCTCCCACCGGCATCCGCATTGCCTTGAGCCCATTTTTCAACTGTTCAATCAGGTTCTCCTGATTACAGCGATCATTGCACAAATACACTACCTCCGCAGGCGACAGCTCCTTAATGTTGGTTATGTAAAAGAAGTAGCGAATGTCCTTCCACAAAAGAAGCTGCCCCTTCTCTACCGAAAGGGTTTTCCGCAATACGATTACCCGATAGGTACCGTTGCATCTACTCGGTTGATAAGAAAATTCCGCTACATCTTCCCTTTCCAGTTTGATGTTTCGGTATTCTCGCTCTACCACGATTTGCTCCTTGATATTAACCGGAGACTTTCGCTTCTCTTTGCTCTCAGACCGTTTCTTGCGTCGTTTCAGTACGTGCCAGCACTCTTTATCAAGGCTTTCAGCTCTCTTTACCAGATTCTGCTTCGCGTCCATTCCAAATGCAAATCGTACCCCATCAGCTGTCCAGCGGTCAAAGTTCTTGGTAAGAGCAAAGTCAGTGTCGCCACGCAAGCAGACTCTTTTAAAGCTTTTGCGTACCAGTGCCACTGCCCGGTCAATCCATGCAACGGCTCCTTTGTGCGAAGGACTATTGCCCGAACGGTTCACAAGGTACAAAGGCTCCAGGGTATTGGCAAGCGAGATCATAAGTGGATGATATCCCCATACACCGTTGTAAGAAACCCCGATACCTTCTTTGCATTCCCCCGTGCTTGGTGCCAACGTACCATCAACATCAATAAGTGCTTCAGCTCGCTCCGACCGGCTCAACTGCTTCTTCCACATCTGTGGTCGAATTGTGTTGATTGCCTCCATCAGTTCTCCTACATCTTCTTCAGAAAACCGCCGGGTAAAATCCCCGGCCGTTGTCGGGTCTGGAATGCGATCTGCTCCCAATGCATCCATGTAAGTCTCATCGTTGCGCCTAAGCTCAATGTCATCCAAACAGGTGCCCCCGGTCAATGTATTGTAGGTGATGTTCAGAACATGATCCGATTCGTGATACGGCAGATGTCGCTTCAGAAGATATACCTTTTTATTAATCGCTTCTACCAGACCACTGTTCTTTGCCAACATATGAAATGCTCCAATACCTCCACTGTCAATCGCACGTACCCGGTCGGCCATCTCATAGTGAATGTTTTGTGCTCGAAACATCGGTTCCGATTGTTCAGACCACTGCTGACGCTCAAGTCGTTTTTGCAATCTTTGCTTGCGTTTTCTCAGAATTTTGATATCTTTTGTCTTCACTCGAAATGTCCCTCCTTGCGGTTATTTTTTTGTTGCCTAAATTCATTTTAACCGCTATTGACGGGCATTTCGAGCTTTTTTTTGGATTTCTTAATTTTAATTACACTTGTTCACGGACTAGATACGTATTGCAAGTATCTTTTCTATGAGTACTTTTTTTATTCCACAATATCGTCATTTGTGGTATTGTTCGGAAAATCAGAAAGTTACATGAAATCACATGCAGTGTTAAAC
>JBATKU010000501.1:0-4890 GCA_049669725.1 Desulfobacterales bacterium | reverse complement strand
CGCGGCTGGAAAGCCGCTCCCACAAATCCCATACCGCTTGTTCTTTCCAGCTATCCGGCTTAACTAAATAATATATTTTTTTGCCTATTGTGGTATAATTTAGCTTCACCTAACAAATAAAAAAAATTCTATTCGAATTTCAAAATAAAAGTAAACATTTGTCGTCTTTTCACTATGCGATTTTTTCAGTCCCCTAAGGACCCCGTTAAACCGCTGCCCTTCAGAGTGTACTATCTTGTGGTGGTATGCCTGGCAATTTGCGGATTGATAGCCTCTTTGTACCTGTCGATCTCCCACTACAGGGTTTATACGGACATCGGCTACCGCAGCTTCTGCGCAATTACCCGGGCGATTAATTGTGATACCGTTTCACAAAGCCCTTATGCCATTTTTTTAAATGTACCGGTGCCGGTCTGGGGCATTTGGGGATATCTTTTGTTGTTATTGCTGGTGTCGGTTGCTCATGGCCGCCAAACAGCAAAAAATCGAATTTGGGCCATTGCCTTCCTGATATCCATGGCATTCAGCCTTTACAGCTGCATCCTGGCCTATATATCATCTTATTATATTCATTCCTATTGTATTATATGCGTCGCTACCTATGCGGTTAACTTTTTGCTGGCCTATTTTACCTGGCTAATTAGAAAGAGATTTGACTCGCGCCACTTGATAGAAGCGTTCAAAGAGGATTTCCAGTATATAACACAAAAACGGAAACAAATTCTGGTTTTAGGCGGTCTCTTCGTTGCCATTTCGATAGCGTTAATCGCTTTTTTTCCGGACTACTGGAATCTTCGTCTGTCGCATCATTCCAACCAGCTGCATACCGGAGTTACCGAGGATGGGCATCCATATATCGGGGCTGGTTCTCCGAAAGTTGTGATCACGGAGTATTCGGACTATCTGTGCTTTCAGTGTAAAAAGATGAACTTTTATCTTCGCGAATTTATAGTTCGGCATCAGGATAAAATCAAACTGGTGCATCGACATTTTCCCATGGACAGTCGCTTCAATCCCATCGTAAAGGCACCATTTCATGAGGGGGCGGGCGTTATGTCGCTGGTCGCGATCCATGCCGCAGAAAATGGAAAATTTTGGCCGGTCAACGATTATTTCTTCAGCATTGCAGGTGATGGCGCTCGCATTGACTTAAACGAGCTATCCGCCCAATTGGGGCTGAATGCAAACAAAATTGAAAAAGCGCTTAACGATCCTAACCTTCGCCAAAAACTCAGGCGAGACATCCAGCAGGGGCTAAAGCTCGGCCTAACCGGGACACCTTCTTATGTCATTGAGGGACGGGTTTACCACGGTATGATTCCTGCGGAAGTTTTCAACAAGCTACTCAATTGAAGGAGCTATATCGATCCAGATGTATGATAAAGAGAAGATTCGATACCGAAAATCACGCATAGCTCATTGGGATAGCATATCGCCCCTAAAGGACAGGCTTAAACGCGCCGGTGCATTTTATCATTGGCTTTTGCAGCGCTACTATCAATTTTTTATACCACCGGGACTGCGGGTCTTAGAGCTTGGCTGCGGACATGGTGACCTGCTGGCATGTCTGAAACCGTCATTCGGGGTCGGCATCGATTTTTCAGGAGAAATGGTTCGCGTTGCCTCTAAAAAGCATCCGGGTTTAAAATTTATTCAAGCCGACGTACATGACATCGACTTCAAGTCAAAATTCGATGTCATTGTTCTCTCCGACTTAGTGAATGATCTTTGGGATGTGCAGCAAGTGTTTGAAAAAATACGAAATATGTGCCATCCCGGGACGCGACTGATTTTAAATTATTATAATAACTTATGGCGTGTTCCCCTTGCACTGGTGAAATTTCTCGGTCTAGGCGCTGAAGTTCTGGAGCAAAATTGGTTCTCTCCGGACGATATTTCCAATCTTTTAAAACTTTCCGGATTTGAGGTGGTTCAAAGCCGGTCGCTGATTCTCCTGCCACTGAAAATTTCTTTGTTGTCCAGCCTTTTTAATAGATATCTTGCGCATTTGCCGTTCTTCAGCTGGTTTGCCATGACGAATACTGTTGTCGCCCGGCCTGATCCTGCCCGAGACAAAGTTAATATTAGGAAAGCACCATCGGTTACCATAATCATTCCGGCCCGCAATGAAGCCGGAAATATCGAAACGATCATCAACCGCATACCTGAACTTGGTTGCCGAACAGAACTTATATTTGTTGAAGGTCACTCATCGGATAATACTTATGAAACCATAGAAGAAATGATTGAAAGATTTGATCACAGAAACTGTAAACTATTCCGTCAGACCGGAAAGGGCAAGGGCGATGCCGTGCGGTTAGGATTTGCCGAAGCGGAAGGAGACATTCTTATGATTCTGGATGCTGATATGACGGTTCCGCCGGAGGATACTACCCGGTTTTATAATGCTATTGTTGGGGGCAGGGGAGAATTCATCAACGGGGTACGTCTTGTATATCCGCTTGAAGATCAATCCATGCGATTTTTTAATATCCTCGGCAATAAGTTTTTTAGCCTGGCCTTCTCCTGGCTGCTGGGACAGCCTATCAAGGACACATTGTGCGGCACTAAAGTCCTGTGGAAAAGAGATTACAGGAATATAACCGAAAACCGTGAATACTTTGGAGATTTCGATCCTTTTGGAGATTTTGATCTTCTATTCGGAGCCGCCAAGTTGAATCTGAAAATTGCCGAGATGCCGATCCGCTATCGTTCACGGAATTACGGGAACACCAATATTGATCGTTGGAAACATGGCTGGCTGCTACTTAAAATGGTTTTGTTTGCCGCAAGACGCATCAAGTTCATTTAGCGCGCTTGGCACCGATCAGGGGGATTGACTATCACCGGAACTTTATTAGGGGTTCAGTTATCATTTCAATGTTGACCCGAATAGGTAGGTATTGAAAAAATTACTCCAGTCGTATTTGGTTCATCCTTTAGCCCGTGACATCGAAATTGATTCACCGGATGCAACGGCGACTAAAAGGCGAATTATCCAGAGCAAACTATTTCTAAAGAATTTTTATAAAGATTGCTACCGTTCTATCATTCGGCGTATCCCGGAGGATGTTGATGGGACTGTTGTGGAGATTGGATCAGGCGCTGGCTTCCTAAAGAATTATCTGGCAGATTTGGTGACTTCAGAGATCTTGAGTGTGCCATCAGTAGATATCGTTTTAGATGCCCAAACACTGCCTTTTCGAAGTAACTGCCTGCGTGCCATCGTAATGGTCGATGTCTTTCATCATCTTCCTGATGTGATATCGTTCTTAAGGGATGCAATCGAGTGTGTTCAACCCGGTGGCAAAGTTGTCATGGTTGAACCATGGATAACCCGATGGTCTTACTTTGTTTATCGATTTTTTCACCATGAACCAATTAGCCAGAGGGCTAAACGGTGGACATTCGCCGGAAAAGGGCCTTTATCAAGCGCGAATAGCGCTCTTCCGTGGATCGTATTTCAACGTGATCGAGATAGATTCAAAAACGATTTTCCAGGATGGCATATTGAAGAGATCAAACTGGATTATCCTTTCTCATACCTTGTATCTGGCGGTTTATCCTACCGCAGCCCGGCCCCCGGAAACCTGTTTGGAGTATTTCGCCGATTTGAAAAGCTGTTCCAGCCAATTATGGGTTCGGTCGCGATGTTCGCGAAGATAACCCTACGCCGTGTCCCAAAAATCTGAATGAAAACGGCTGTGACACAAGGACCGAATTGGAAAAATTGACAGACATTTTATGATATAATACAATTAATTCAATAGTTTCTAATTAATTCTTTTTTATTCCGCTATAGATAAAATACATGGATATTTTGAGTTCTGATCCCTCAATCAAACGTATTACGCTCATTTCTTTTATTATCGTTCTGATTACGGTAGCTGCTTATGGAAATGTTAGATTTTATAAGTTTATCAATTTTGATGATGATATTTACGTAACCGACAATCAGATAGTCAGGGAGGGGTTGACTCTTCATGGTGTTAAATGGGCCCTTGGTTTTAATGAAAGCGGCTACTGGCAGCCGCTGACTTGGCTCTCCCACATGTTGGACATAGAAGTCCATGGATTAGACAGCGGCGGACACCATTTAACCAATCTAATAATTCACCTCGCAAACACACTGCTTCTGTTTTGGGTCCTTTTCCGGATGACCGGCAGTGTTTATCGAAGTGCCTTCGTGGCAGCCTTGTTCGCCGTCCATCCGCTGAATGTTGATTCGGTTGCCTGGATCGCCGAACGCAAAAACTTGTTGAGCTCTTTTTTTTGGATGGTATGTTTGCTTTTGTACGAACGGTTTGTTGAAAAACCTGTTCTTGCCCGTTATATGCTGACTTTAGTGATTTTTGCTCTGGGCCTAATGGCCAAACCCATGCTTGTGACCCTACCTTTTGTATTTTTGCTTCTCGATTTTTGGCCTCTTCGCCGTACTTCACATATTCGGCGGCAGGACACTCAGATTAAAAAGCATGAAGAAGATCAAGCAGCAGGTTATAAAATTGATAAATTTAAGCTGATCATAGAAAAAATACCGTTTATTGTCCTTTCTTTTGGCTCGGTATGGCTGTCTATTTTATCCACCCGGCACATCAACAATATGGTTTCAGAAAATGCAGTGCCTATAACGCTTCGTATCGCAAATGCCCTGGTGTCCTATGTAAGCTATATCGCCAAAATGATCTGGCCTTTTCAGCTGTCTGTTTATTACCCCTTTCCACAGAGCGTACCCTTGTGGCAGGTTGTTGGATCAGGACTTTTGCTGCTGGCTGTGACGTCGCTATTCCTTTTGAACTTGCATCGCAGACCTTATTTTGCAGTTGGGTGGTTCTGGTATCTCGGCACACTGGTGCCGGTGATCGGTATCGTGCAAGGAGGGCTTTGGCC
>JBATKU010000500.1:0-3336 GCA_049669725.1 Desulfobacterales bacterium | reverse complement strand
TGAAACTTTTCACTTAACTGCTCACCTTTAGCCCCGAAACCTCAAATTGCGCGCTAGCAAGGGGCTTTCGGGGAAAACTGAGGGAGGTATAGGCGCGCCCTAAGAAGGGCGCGCCCTCTTTCTAAGCTTTAGTCTTTCTTTAGTCTTATACAATACAGCAAATACCATGCCAACTTTTTGTTTTTTGGCAAAAAAAAGTTAAAAAAAGGAGAAAAAAAATTATGGAGAAACCTGTAAAAGCCCTTATTAAGCAGATTGACAGTAAATTAGATTCACAAATTTTTTTTGCAGCAAATATAGATCCCCACAACGAGTGTCAAGTGCTTTCGACAGCATTAAACATCATATCGACAGCATGGTCTATACAGCATCTTTTAGTCGATTTACGTCGGTTATTAAAAGATGAGGATTCTGATGATGGAAATAAGGAAATTGATCCTATTCCGTTTTAACTGGAGGGTAAATTATGTTAAAAGGAAGAAATGTTACGTTAGCGAAGCTTACTGCAGAAGAGCAAGAAGAGCTTAGATTGTATTATCTAAAAGAAACACTCCATGCTATTTTGATACACGCTGGGGTAGACGGTCGAAAATTAGCAGAATATAGATTTAGTATCAATGAACTAAAAGGATGGATATTTCAGATTTTGGCAAAAAGCCAAACCGAGATTACTAATTTGACAAGGGAAAATCGCAAATTAACAAGGCAATTGCTAGATACCAATGACTTGTTGCTTATGCGATTTGAGGAGAGAGATGTACAGACAAAAGATAAACCCAATAATTGACTGTGTTAGCTTTCACGCTCGCTTCCAGGTCATCACGCACATTGAAATCAAAAAAAATAGCTACCTTTCGGACAAAGGCGAACATGAAAAGAATGAATATGGTCAGATTCACACGGAAGGGGGGGTGAATTTTCTTTCTTTCCACAGAAAATCATGGGACAGAGACATCAAATTTGGACGATCCCATGAAATCCTGGGAAAAGTGAAATGCGGAAAACACGGGTTGTATCTGCTAGCGGAGAAAATTCGACTAGAGTCGTTTGACGAAACAGACTTCCCTCAGATCCCAGAAAGCCCCTTATTTACCGGATTACCGGTAAACTTCGGCTAATCTTCGCCTTTTCTACGCTGATTACCTGGAAACCCTACGTTTCGGGCCGGTCAGCGTAGAAAAAATCTTGAAAATCTCCTTTGTTGCTAATTGTGATGTGTAAAGGCAGCGACGCAAGTAATTCCAGAATTGAAAACTCCCCACTTGCCCCTTGCTTTAGCAGGGCTTTACGCAAAATCTGAGCAAGTTCCCCGGCGTCTGTGGTTGACGACAGCTTATTTTCGATCCACTTGATCACAAAATGAATACCAATTTTGATGAAGAAAAAGATCCACCCCTCGCCTAGCGTCGCTAAACCGCCTGAAATAATGTCAGGGAGAGCTGGGGCGCTAGGAATAGGTGAACCACTTTCCGATGCCGCGATCGCAGTAGGCATCCAAGCTGCCACATTAGCGGAGTAGGTGTCTAATGTATTTTCGATACCCGCAATGTCGTCTGCTGTATGTTGCTCAAACCGAAATCCATTTTGTTCAAGGTTATAGAGATTAAGAGAGATTTCTCTGGATAACCGTTCTGTCCAATACATGGGGTCGTCAGACGTCAAATTAAACGTTCCCGGCTCGCCCATGCTTTCAATTAATTTGCTACGCATTGTTAGCCCGTGTCTGCTTTGAACACGGGACAAAATCCCTTACAAAATGCCAGAACGCCCAGCAATGACTTTTCGCAGGTATCTGCCCCGTGATCGTCTTACAATAATTATTAATATTATCCTTTTTGAATAACCTTGCCTGACAGTGACGACAGGGTTTTCCCGGTCGCGGCCTCTAAGCCTGCCTCCAAAGCGATCATAGCGGCATCGGTCACCCGTTCACCTTCATCACGATCTTCTACTGATGTCGATTTAGGCCCCGGGAACGTCATCGTCACAATTTTTAGGGTAGTAGCGTCCCGGAATGTACAGATTGCCTTGCGATCAACATTCGCATCTGCGCCCGGTTCTGCGTCAGTCCCTAATGTAATGCTTGTAAAGTTCTTTTTGGCGATATTACAATCAGAATGCCCGCCGATTACCGTCGCGAGTGTATCCAACGCTGCCACATCAGTCACGTCCGAAATCTGCGATTTTGAATAATTATTCTCGGGATTTCCAAAATCACCTCGCCAAATGATTACACCTTTCGTAGCCATAGTCTCACCTCCTTTCTCTCAGGAATATTTCCCACCACTTACCAGCGACCTCTGCGAGTTCGCGGCATTGAGGGGAAAACTGACCTAGTAAACGTAAACCATCAAATATATGCCAATTACCCCAAAAAGGGACAAATCCCTGTGGGGCATAATACACAATCGGTAGAGCAGACGCATAGACCTCTATGTTTCCGATGAAAAGATTCCCTAGACTTTGGTACGAAATAGGATATCCCTCGCTATCATCATGACAAGAGATGATATCCGCCACCCCCCCATATAATTTATGAGGATCTAGCGACGTGCGCCAAATATACTGATTTGCTCGCATCAGAATGTGAGATTCTTCCAACTCACACCCATCATATACCCACAGGGTCTTCGCCGGAGCTAGGGTATAATTGAAGGTACGATGACGTTCCGCAAACCGGATATAATCTACTCCATAGGTACTTTTTTGCGGGGTAAAGATCGCCGACTGGTAAGGCAGGTCTTGTTTATCGTAATCCGTAATACTCTCTGGTATTTCGGACATATCATAGCCCCACACTCGATAATACACGTCGGCCTGAAAGTAGGACGTAGACGCCCAGTCAATGATGCTTAATGCAATATAGGAATTCGGATTGACGATCGCCAGGGCCTCCGCGCGCTCAAATCGGAGCGTATGCGGGGCGGTAAAGAACGTATCGGGATCTGCATATACTGCGATCTGCTTGCCTTTCATAATGAGAGGTTGAACGGTGCTCAGTACCTCTGCTACGACATAATGTGGTTGTTGTGCTAGCCACGAAAAGGAAGCCCCTAACTCCAACGGTACAATGCCAAGTATCTCTACATACGTCTGTAATATCAATTTAAATTTGAACTCGACAGGAGACACCTGGGAGTCGTAAAACAACGTCGCTTTATAACTAACGTCGAAAATGTCAGGCACTCAATAACTCCTCTCTATACTGCTTTTCTATATTTTCCCGTTTTTCGATCTCACAGGAAAAATACAGGTAGATCAACCCGAAACTTTCCTCCGCAAGCATTTCTACTCGTTGCCCGCAAGATGGACATTGCTTCGTTTCCGATTCGTGTA
>JBATKU010000499.1:0-1890 GCA_049669725.1 Desulfobacterales bacterium | reverse complement strand
GCGGTATAGTATCTTATTTAACAACTGGCCGGGCTATGATTTGAAAATTATGATACAAAGGGATTTTCTATGTAAATTCCTTCAATTTCCTGACCGTGATTCAGATCTTCGGTAAGGATTTTTTCTGCTTTTACTTTGCGGGCCGAGGCAACAATCATCGCATCCCAAAATGACAACATGTACCTTTCCTCTATCTCTGAAGCAGATAGAACTGTTCTCGCATCGTTTAATTCCACAGGCCAGGCCAAATAACTTTCAATGATTCCCCTTGCCTTCGATTTCGGCAATGGATTTTCAATCTTGCGGGTGACGTTTACATAGAATTCCTGCAACACCTGTGTACTGATGATCCCAATCCGGTTTTCCCAGAGGACTCGTAAAATGGCCGCAGATATTTCGTTTCTCTGTCCGGCATCCAGGTCGTGGGCGTATATCAGGATGTTTGTGTCAACAAAAACCTTACCGCTCATGAAGTTCCTCTCTGGAAACAGTCATTTCGCCCCCCAGGTGAAATCCCCGGCTAATGTAATTTAATGCCTGCTTTTTCGCCAGTTCATAATTATTAGAATCTTCTATGAGTTTCTGCAACTCCTCACTTAGCATGCGGCTGATGGAAGTCTGCCTCTGCGCCGCCAACACCCTGGCTTTTTTGATAAGCTCTTTATCAATGCTAAGGGTAATATTCTGTTTCATGATTTAGGCTCCTCGATCTCCTGAACGTTAACACGCAATTTACGTATAGCACGTAATTTACGTGATATCAAAGAAAAAGATGTAGAATGTATGATTATAATAATTTCTCCATTTGTTATACACAAATAAATTTTCCTGTATGATCCGTTTTCATCGGTGTTAATCTGCCTGCCCAGTTAAATGCTTGCCCTATGAAATGCGAAGCCTATTTCATCGGGGCGTAACCTATTTAACCGGGGTGTCCATAAAAAAAAGAAAAGCCCAACCAATTGGAGAACTCACTTGGATTGGGCTTTAAAGCTATTAGAGGTCTTACTGCAAACGGCGGTCCCAAACCGTTTAATTTGCTAAATCCGTGACCATGTTTTTTACCGATTCAGATTTCGGTTTGGGATTGAGTATCACTCGTCGTAGCGACTGTAACAGGAGGATACCGCAAAATCGAAGGGAGAGTCCGGCAATGATCAACGGCTTTTTCAACGATTTGGGTGACTTCAAGTATTTAGCAAAATAGGCATTTGCACTTTTGTGAAACTCGAAAATTGAACGAATTAAATTGTGCTCGCTGCTTCCGCCCACAGCGTGTTGAATGGTTGCCCGGGGATAATATGTAACTTTCCACCCTTTATCCCACATGCGTTTGCACCAGTCGACATCCTCCCAGTACAGGAAAAAACGTTCGTCGAGCAGTCCGACATCATCCAGCGCTTTTCGCTTCACAACCATACAGGCCCCGGAAACCCAATCAACTTCCATAGGGGTCCTTCCGTCACTTGTATTCGATAATATATTGGCACATGTGAAACAATTGTTGGGCAACACTCTCGTCAACAATGACTTGCGACCGCAAAATGCGGAATGAAACGTGGGAAATGCGCGTGCCGACGCCTGGATACTTTGATCAGGGTTCATTACTTTCGGGCCTAAGATTCCCACATCGGAATTCTTTTCCATAAAGCCAATTACAGACTCAAAAAAATTGTCAAATATAATGGTGTCGGGGTTAAGGATCACGATGTAAGGGGAGGATGTTTTTTTGAGGACTTGGTTGACACCTCCGGAAAACCCGATGTTGCGATGGTGCCTGAACAAAGTCGTCTTTGGAAAAATTGTTTCAGTCAGATCGACATGGTCATTGGAGCCATTGTCAAACACATGCACATTTACCTTTATCCCGTTAAGGTTGTCATAGACCGA
>JBATKU010000498.1:0-4160 GCA_049669725.1 Desulfobacterales bacterium | reverse complement strand
GTGTATGCCGTTGAAATCAAATCGGCCCGGAGACCGTCACCCAGAGATTTGCTGAACCTGCGACAATTCAGCAACCGCTTAAACCGCCCGGTCCGGCGCTATCTGATCTACTTGGGCACCGAATACCGGACGATAGACAATATTGAGCTGCTACCCATAGGGGCTATATTCAAGGGGCGATAAATTTAGCTCTTTTTTTTTAAGGGGGGACCCTGCTTGCTAGGCCATCTTGTCCTGCGGCATGTCGGGTCGCAGCACGTAGTTCTAAAACCGAAGTTTCAACAATTTTCAAATTGGAAATTCATTAATGACTCCGTATGGCTGCACTTGTTCCCCTACCACCCACTTAATCCGCTCAGCAATACTTTTACCAATACCCTCTACAGATCGCAATTCTTCACTGGTTGCTGCTACGACGGCCTCCACGCTTCCAAATGCATCAAGCAACCTGATGGCTTTCTCGCTGCCGATACCCGGCAGCCCCTGCAAAATGAATAGCTGTTGTTTGCGCTTGCCTTTCGGCTGATAGCCGCGTCTTAGAAAGACCCTCCTGGCTGTGGATTTGATCTGCCTGGATGCATATATGATTAAATGGGCAGATTCAAAAGGATCTTTTGATCGTAAAACAGGAATTCCCAGAATTAAACTTATGGTAATCAGCGCCCCCTGCATGGCCTCCCTGCTAACGCCAGTTTCTGTCAATTCCTTACCGGTACCTTCCAGAATTAGCACACTTTTGTATTTTGAGTTTGCCAGTCGAATCGCCTGCCTGAAAAGTCGGCCATCAACAATGGACTGCGCAAAATCTTTCAGCGTTTTTCTCTCAAATGCCAACTGGCTATCAACTATATAATCACCGACAGAAAGACGTTTTACAACGACAGATACATTTTTCATATCCGCAAGAAATTTTATGACGTTGTTTTTGCGTTCACGATCATCAGCAATTACAATTATTCGATTATCATTTTTGCTCATAAAGGTTCTGTCTGTCAAAGAGGCTCTCTGGGGCGGTGAGTTTTGGACTGATGGGTATTTCATCAACACAGTCGGTAAAAAGGCTAACGAGACTGTGATTCAAAACTATATTCAGAATCAAGGTAAGGGATCGGAATATAAACAGCTTCATCACGAGCAACTCCAGTTGTTTTAGCACCGATACCCCGCGGCTTGCCGCGGGGCAGTTCATTTAATTGCAGTCTGTAATATCTGAAAATCATCCGCCCGCTCCTGTCCGACTTCACTTGCACGCAAAACATCGTATCCCTCATCGGTTAATGAACGCGCAACCTCAAGCCGCAGCATTTGATCCAGATAAAACCTATAGCTTTCAGGCATTTGCAGCCCTCACCTCCGCGTGATCAAGAGACCCCCTGGCATAAAGCA
This sequence comes from Desulfobacterales bacterium, assembly GCA_049669725.1. Classification (GTDB taxonomy): domain Bacteria; phylum Desulfobacterota; class Desulfobacteria; order Desulfobacterales; family JAFDCJ01; genus JAFDCJ01. The sequence continues at coordinate 2,774 of JBATKU010000498.1, read as the reverse complement.
ATGCCGCTTTGATATCATCTTTCTCTAATTCCGGATATCCTTTAAGAAGATCAGCCCAGGACTCTCCTTCCGCTATTTGTTCTAATATAACAGAAACAGGAATACGGGTTCCCCTTATAACTGGTTTCCCATTACATACCCTTGGGTTAAGCTCAATGCGATCTATTTTCATAATAATATTCCTCCACATGATGTTCTGAAGAAATCATAATTGACAGCTATGCAATTGTCAATTCAGATTCAAAATTACTGGTCCGGGGTGCAATTCTTTGGTTTCTTAATCTGAGTCCAAAACTGTTGGGAAAGCGGTTATCGAAGAAGCTCAAAAGGAACCATAAGTTAAGCGCACTGAGATCCTCACAGCTTTTGAATTATTCCGAATTGGCAAGGGATTCCGGCATCAGTGTGGACACAGCAAGAAGATACATCAGATATCTTGAGCTTTCATATCAGACGATTCTACTTCAGCCGTTTCACCGCAAGAAGATTGTTTATTTAACTTTCCGGCCTTATTTTCAAAATCTGCCGCTTAGTGCTTCGATTCGCAATTACATTGACATATAAATATTTCCAGTCCAAGGTAATTGCTTACTCAGCACTAAGCCCTGAGTGAGTAAATACGTCATCGTATTTACGAATCGATGGGCTTAGCAACAAAAAGGTCATCCCTCCGCCAGCCTTTTCAACGAATAAACCCCGTGCAAACCAGAAATCGGCTTAGGGATCTTTTCCCGTTTGGACATAAAAACATCTTTGAATCTCCTGTATTTCGCTGAAAATCGTGCCCGGGCGGTACTATAATCCTATAATCCATTGACATTTTTCAATTACTACCTTATAGTATTGATAAATTATCATACCAAATAAAGGCATTATTAATGAATACACAAAAAGTTGCTATTACTATTCCGATTGATCTGGTGATAATGATTGATGATATTAGCAAACAGATGGGGCTCTCTCGCAGTAAATATATATCATCCATACTTCGCGAAAAAGTTCTAAGCGAAAAGGAACGCCAAATTAAAGATTCATTCAACCGGATTTTTTCTGATGACTCAATTAAAAAGGAGCAACTCCAGACTGCTATATGGTTCGATGGGACTGGAAGCCTGGGAGGCCAGGAATGGTAATTCGAAAAGGTTCCATTTACTGGGTTAATTTTTCCCCGGGAAAGGGTTCCGGGCCGATTGGACGCAGGCCGGGTCTTGTGATTCAGAATGATATTTTAAACGATAGCAAACTCAACACAGTTGTTATGCTGGCGATAACGTCTACCATGAAACTTGGAGAGCTTCCCGGTAACGTCATTCTACGAAAAGGCGAAGCAAATTTACCTAAAAAGTGCGTAATCAATATTACTCAAATTCAGTCTGTCGACAAAACAAGTATAATAGAAAAAATTGGAACCCTTTCCAAGAAAAGAATGGACGAGGTGCATGAGGGCTTGAAGTTAGTTTTGTCCATATCCACAAATTGAATGGCCGAATATTATGAAATTGCGGGATATTATTTCGCATCATTATCATCATGTGGATCACGAAATAATTTACGATATTTGCCAAAGCTTCCAAGCCTCTTCCTGAAACAGACTGCCATTTATTGAGTTTTTATTTCCTTTATGGTATTAATGTTTTATTCAAGCAGGATAGTCGGACATGAGCGGATAGAACCATTCACCATTACCGAGCAGACAGCATGAAGCCCCTTTTAGATACCTGTGTCTGGGGTGGAGCGAAAAAACTTTTGAGTCTTCCGGTCACCTGACGAAAATGCATAGAATCAAAATCCCTGTCGCCGACCACGACTTTCAACCTTTCCAGCTTCCCAACCTTCCAGCCCTGCGCCTAGCCTGCCTTATGATATTGATCCAACATAAAGTACCTTATTTTCTATTTCGAATATCTGGCTAAAAGGCGGTCCATCATTGATTTCGTTTGATCTTTGTGTTATTTGTATTTAGCGAGATAAGAAAAAACTAAAATGAGAAATCTTGTATGAGGAGGGAACTATCCATGTCATTAACCTCCGTCGAAACAAAATATGAACATATTGTTTTAGATGAAAAAGACGTTCCAATTATAGCCGGTACAACAATGAAGGTAATCGAGCTTATACTTGAAAAATCCGCCTATGGATGGAGCCCCGAAGAACTTCACTTCCAGCACTCTTATTTGACATTGGGTCAAATATATTCTGCATTGGCCTATTACTGGGATCATCGAAAAGAGCTTGATTTAGACATTGAAAAGCGCCTTGCGAACGTGGAACAAATACAGGAAAAGATGCTGCCCACAAAACTCATTGAGCGACTTAAATCTAAAGGTTTAATCTGATCGTGGTAAGTTTCTACATGGATCACCACGTGCCGCGTGCGATAACAATCGGGTTTCTTTGAGCTTTGAGCTCTTTTGCCGCCCCTCTACCGTCCGTGTGTTTCTGTGTGCGTCTGCCTGCCCTGTTAAATACATCGAAGATGTGGAGCGAAGCACATTTATCCGGGGCCTGCCTAATGAAATCTCTGTTGCAGTTATTTCATCGGTCGTCTTTTCCGCTTAATTGACAAATGCATAGGCATAGGGTAAGTTATCAAACAATAACAATTTCTATTCAAGAAAAACATATTCAGGAAAAAAGGAAAAAGAGATGGAACTATTTTTAATTAAGTACATAAATGAAATGTTGAAAAAAGCAAATTATGAATATGACTCTGCTATTAATTCTTGGTGTGCCAGCGTGGATAAGTTGCCCGGCGTTTATGCACAGGCTGATAC
>JBATKU010000497.1:0-2209 GCA_049669725.1 Desulfobacterales bacterium | reverse complement strand
CATCAAATATTTTGATTTCTGCTATCTATCGCCAGTGTTGACACCATGTAAATCCGTGGGATATACGAAAACTATATGACATTTTCCGTTAGAAAATGATAGTTGGCTTTCTGGCAAGCAATCACAGGTTTGCCAACCACTGTTTTTGGGTCTAATTTTGAGCATATCACAACTTTTGGGCGGGTGTGTATAATCTCAATGAACTGAACCGCTTCGCGGAAATTAAAATTGCGACTTGACTGCATGTATTCTTGAATGGTAATGGATATCCACTGCCCTGAGATATCGTGAGCCCGGGGAAGTTCGCCAGCCATGCTCCCAATGTTGGCTGGAAGGAAGAGGGCAGTTGAAACTTCACGATCACTGAGATGATCGCGTACGTCGGGCGCGGCTACTATAAGGAGCATATAATACCCGTATTTAGCCGAGTTGCGCCCTTTCCCCGAGATTTCCCATTTCATATCCATTCTCACTTGCCGACAAAAGCGGTACAGTTCACCATTTTATCAATAATTGCTATGGGTTATAAATCTTATGTCGCCTCTTATGGATCTGAGGTGTCATCAAGTTTGTTGCCAGTCTCGAAAACCGCAACTATTGATAAAACGCTATTCTATGCAATCTGTAATCAATCATACAACTCCTTTCCATCGTTTAACCCCATAAAATAGTATCACAAAGTGGTATAAATATCTCAAATAATTATAATTTTGTTGACACCATTACGGTTATAATATATTGAACCTCTATACAATCTCTTTTGAAATCGGATCTGTATTTCGGATCAGGTTCCATTTTGAAACTTCTCTTATTCTGCTGACCTCATTTCTGATCGAATCTTTCTAACTCTCTAATGTCTTTAAAGCTGACTTGGCTAACTTCCTGTAGGATCGATGTGTAGAAGCGACAATGTTGCTTTCAGGTAGGCTTTCCCGCAAGTTTTGCCATTTTTTGAATTTAATAAAATGGCACTCTCTACATATATAATGGAGCCATAAAACCTTTATGATGCGAAAGGAGACAAAGGCCATGCAACTTTTTAAATCTAGTTTGTTGTTGATACTCGCTACTCTTGCTTTCATCTTAGCTTTTAGCGTAACAACATCCACGGCACAGGAAAAAGTAAAAATCAATTCGAAATATACGGGCGTTTTTACAAAAATGGAGCAAATGAAGCTTGATGACACTGAGGGACACATTCTGAACTCCCATGAATCAAAAGGGGCTGGAACGGGATCTGCCGGAGGATTCACATTTATCAACCAGGGAGTGAGTGACACTGTCAAAGGAAATGGTACCCACTCTGGGTACTATAAATCAACTGACAAAGATGGTCATGTTTATTTCGCTAAATGGCAAGGAAAGGTTACCACAACAATGTCTCCGGAGGGCAGGCCTAATGTGCAATTTGCAGGGACCTGGTCTTTTATCAAAGGGACAGGAAAATGGGAAAACGTCCAGGGTGGAGGCACTTATAAGGGAATGTTTATAGGGCCGGATATTTATACTAATACTACTGAGGGAGAATACTTTATTAAAAAATGAAGAACAAGCCTCTCTTAGCAACCTGCTCTATGCGATCTTTTTCTGATCTTTATTTTTATTTTGTTGTAAAGAGATTGTGAAAGGCAACTAACAACTAAGACATAAAGGCAATGTCAGTAATGGCATTGCCTTTTTCATTGAAAAGTCCAAGTGCTGAGCTTTAATAATTTCATCAAATATTTTGATTTCTGCTATATATCTGTAATCTCACAAATATCAATTTTATTGCTATATTAAAAAGATATATGAAAATGCCATTTTCCGGTTAGACTTCTTACCCACCGAAGCAGTCCGATGGTGTGGTCAAGACCGGAAGGGACAGCCGGTGTAGGTATACCGACTGCCCCATAAATGCATCAGGGCTTAAACCATTTCCAACGGACCCTGCTCCTTGATAAAGGAATTTTTAATCTCAACATTGACCGTCTGGTTGAACTGATCCACCGCTTCTCTTTCCACTGTCTCCAGCTTGCGCCTATCATCTGCGATTGAAGTTTTGTAAAAGCCGATTTTGTCCTCAGGCTGGGTCTTGGTCTTGACGTAGCCATCGGCTTTGCGGCCAGCTTCAATGATCCGGGAGGCGGTCTCGTAAGAGTTCCCAATGTCGGCATCCATCAGCTTTTGCGTTTCAGTCGATCCGTATTTTCTTAAGACCGCTTTGGCC
>JBATKU010000496.1:0-2166 GCA_049669725.1 Desulfobacterales bacterium | reverse complement strand
CCCTAAGGCTTTGATCGTCCATTCCTTATGAAGATGATTGGGAAGGGGAATGTAAACAATGTCGACCTGTTTATCTTCAATAACGGATTCATATTGCGAGTATAATCGGGTGATGTCGTATTTTTCTGCTAATGCTTCTGCTTTTTTAAAATTTCGAGATGCCAGAGCATGAACGCGGCCATTTGCGGAGCTGAAGATGGCTGGAATCACGCATTTTCTGGCAATCGTGGCGTTACCTAAAATTCCCCATTTTATGCTAAAATTCATCGAATCGCTCCATGCTGCCGCCTTTTGATGCACTCAGGGCTGCTGTTTCTAAAATGGAAACGACTTTTACAGAATCCATTAAAGATGAAAGCAGGGGTTCACCGGTCAACAGATGATCTGCAAGATTTTTATGGAATGCGTAGTCTTTTCGTTCGGGTATGGCCATCTTTTGCTCTAAGATTTGTCCTGAAGCATGACGCCGGAAAAGCGTCATATCCGGAATCATCTCCGTTGCCGGAATATTCTGTTGGTGAAAATAAAGGATCGGATCGATATGATACGTGGCCACATCTTTCCAGTGTCCGACGATTGCCCCTTTGGTGCCTAAAAGGTACCACTTGGGCTTGCGAACAGCAGCAATATCTGAATGAATAAATTCAGCCTCCTTACCCCCTTTAAATTTAATCCATATCCTTTCGTGGTCGGCATTGGTTACATCATGCCATACCCTTTTGTGACGAAAGGCAGCGATAAATTCCGGATGGTCAGGGATAAGATCAACAATCCAGTCCAAATAATGTGCGCCCCAGTCATAGGAAATACCTCCGGATATTTCTTCGTGAGAATGCCAGTATCCGCAAGGGTGTGAGAATCCCCCGACAAACGTTTCCATATAGAAAAGATCGCCAATGAGATCTTCATGCAATGCGCGCTTGATCGCCCTAAAGTCAGGGTCCCAACGCCGGTTCTGGTGGCAGCTTAAATGGACCTTCATTTTTTCAGCCATTTCCAACATCCGGTATGTTTCGCTGCGATTGAATGCCAAAGGTTTTTCACAGACCACATGCTTTTTATTCGTCATCATCTGAAGGGATAACTTAGCATGACTGTTAGGTGGTGTGGCGATGATGACCAAATCTACGTCATCGTCATTGGCTAATTTTTTGGCATTTGAATATACTTTTGTCTCGGGGAATCGATGCTCTGCCATCTTCAACCGCTGGGGATTTAAGTCACAAACGGCGTGGAGCTTAAATCCGTTAGTCGTGTTAACGCCGTTTCCATGAAGCTCTCCTACCGAAGGGGCGTACCCCAATATCCCGACATTTAGGTTCTCAGCAGTTACGGGTTGTCCTGAAAGTTTTCGTAATAACCGATAGATGATCCGTTTTAAGTCAGAATTTTCAAAGTCTTGAAGGGTTGTACATGCCACCCGGCCGGCGTCGACCTGACGGGACACCAATACCGGGCGTTGCTGGTAACGCCAGTCTGCATACAATAGTGTCGTTACATCATCGCTGAGAATCTGAAGGGGATGATATCGTCCTTTCACATAAATGGCATCGGGTAATCGGTCCGCCATCGGCTGATTTATATCTTGAAACAGGATCCGTGTTTCCGATTCCAGGCCAATAGGACCGGATGATACACCGAAAAGTTCTGATATGGGCAATTCCAACAGACTGATCACTCCCAGCCACCCTCCCCCTGATTTAACAAATTGTTCTAAATTTTTAGGGGCTGGATTGTGTGCTGATGCGGGCTCCGTAATAACGACCTGAAATTTGCTTAAATCCGCTGGAAGTTTTTCCGATTTAGTGGTCCGAACATGGGGTATTTTTTGTAAATACTTTAAAAGTGAAGAAAGGTTAGATTTAGATTCTGAAAGGCAACATAGAACATTCATTTGAAGGTGCGGTCGCATGAATATATCGTCTCCTTGAGCCTATGATTTCGCGATTCTTTCTAAAAATGTTCGGGCTAAACGTCTTCTTCAGTGATATGCCATTGAAACCCGTCTTTGGTATCTTCTACATGAATATTGGATTGATGGAGGACCTCTCGGATACGGTCAGCCTCAGACCATTTTTGCTCATTTCTAAACTGTGATCTTAATTGAAGCATTTGTTTGACAAGAGGCGATAGGTATTTTCGAAGATGACGATGTGAAGCCCCCAA
>JBATKU010000495.1:0-10843 GCA_049669725.1 Desulfobacterales bacterium | reverse complement strand
CCGGTCTGCAATTCGGTGAAGACCTGGTGCAGTTTGCCGAGCAAAATAATATCGATGAAATTGTCATCGGGGTCAGAAGAAGATCGAAGGCGGGGAAATTATTATTCGGATCCACTGCTCAACATGTTATCCTAAATGCCCCCTGTCCGGTTGTTTCAATTAAATGAGTATTCGCACGGGTATGCAACCGGATTTCCTGGGCACCATGGGTGACAACCCGGCTCACCCCTGGTTAGACTGATTTTAGCCAATTTCAGCACAGTGGAATGGAGAAGGACAGTGATGGATCCGATTAGAATCCTTGTTATCGATGATGAACCTGTAATCTGTGATGGTTGTCGGTTGCCGCTATCAGACCAGGGGTTTGTGGTGGATACCTGCGGGTGCGGCACCACAGGGCTCGAAATGCTTCTGGGGGGAGAATACGATCTGGCACTGCTGGACATGAAACTGCCGGATATTAGCGGAATGGAAATCCTGCGAAACCTTAAACACGAAAATCCCAGTGTTTATGTGATTGTGATGACCGGCTATTCCAGCGTCGAAAACGCAGTAGATGCCATGAAACTGGGGGCTTTCGACTATATCTCCAAGCCGTTTACAGATGATGAGCTTTTGATTTCGGTTAAAAGGGCCGTGGAAAGCAAACGTCTGAAAGAGGAAAATCTGGCCCTACGCCACCAGCTCAGCGAGCGCTATGACTTTGGCAATATCATCGGTGAAACACCTCAGATTCTTAACATATTTGAATCAATACGAAAAGTCGCTCCCACAGACACTACGGTGATGCTAAGCGGCGAGAGCGGAACGGGCAAAGAGCTTTTCGCGCGGGCCATCCACGCCCACAGCCGACGGTCTGTCCGTCGATTCGTGGCGGTGGACTGCAGTACGTTTTCTTCCTCCCTGCTGGAAAGTGAGTTGTTCGGACATGTCAAAGGCGCTTATACCGGTGCGGTCAAAGACAAAGCCGGAATTTTCGATATAGCCAATCACGGTTCCCTTCTTCTGGATGAGGTGGCCAACCTTAATTTGGATATTCAGGCCAAATTACTGCGGGTAATGGAAACCCGGGAGTTCAAACCGGTGGGTGCCGGCCTGCTGAAAAAATCCAATGCCCGCATCATTTCCGCCACCAACCGCGATTTAAAGATGATGGTGGATGAAGGCAGTTTCCGGGAAGACTTCTTTTACCGTTTGAACGTGTTTCCCATTTTTATCCCACCGCTGCGGGAGAGACGGGATGATATTCCGCGGCTGCTTTACCATTTTTTAAAGCTATACTGTCGCCAGACCGGCAAACGAATCGATGGTTTCTCAGACGATGCCCTTGAAATGATGGTAAACCATAATTGGCCGGGCAATGTGCGCCAGCTCAAAAATGTGGTCGAACGCCTTGTTATCATTGCCGATAACCGAATTTTGAATTCCCAGGACTTGTCAGATCATTGGGAAAATAAATACAACCACAAACCGGACGTCATTCCTAAAACCTTGGAAGGCCTCAAAACGGTCAAACGGGATCTGCTGGAAAATCGGTTTGGCAAAATCGAAAAAGCATTCCTTCAAAAGGCCGTTGCTGCTGCCGAGGGCAACATCGCACTGGCGGCCCGGCAGGTGGGAATGCAGCGATCAAACTTTTCCGCGCTCATGAAAAAGCACGGCTTATCTGCAAATTCTTTCCATACGATTTCAAAGGAGGACAATAGGCTGAGATAGAACTTTCCACGGTGCCGGGCACCGTCTGGGAGTTTATACGGCCGTATAACGAATTATACGCCTATAACCGTATTGAATAACTTCAAAAAATATCCATCTGACACTTTTGTCCATATAGAATTTTATACGCTCCCCTGATTCAAGCGTCAGGCCGACAAAGGTTTTCTATGATGCAACCTTCTGATATTAAACCTGATCTAATGATTGTAATTTTTCCAATCAATTTCTTTTTTTGGCACATCCTTTGCTCAATAAGATGTCAAACAGCAAATAAGGCAACCGGAAAAATTAAATTCTATAAAAGGATCAGCAAAAGGAGGTATCATCATGACAGCGTTACAGGAAAATACGACTATCGAATTTGAGGCTTCGCCCCATATTTTAGTAATGGAAGATGATCTCAGTGTGGCCACGGGGCTGGAGATGATTTTGAGCGAAGAAGGCTATAGGGTCAATCTGGCCGACACGGGCAAGCTTGCCATGGAGGCTTTCAGGCAAAAGCGCTTTGACCTGCTGGTAGCGGATCTCCGGCTGCCGGATATCGACGGCATGGAGGTGATCAAACAGGTCAAAGCGGAAAATCCCGAAACCGAAGTCATCGTGATTACAGGTTACGGTACCACAGCTACAGCTGTGGAGGCGATGAAACTGGGCGTTCATGATTTTTTGCCAAAACCATTTACCGAGGACCAGATTAAGACGGCCATCGATGAAGCGCTGAAGGAGCATGTTGAAAAACCTGTTGAAACCGTCACCAGCAAGGCTGAAACCCAGGAAGAAAAACTCATCCAGAAGCGGGAGGTCCTCGGGGTGTTGAGCCGGACCGCTGAAGATATGGATTTCTGGCGCGATTTAATGGAAAACGGATCCCTGGCGCTGGCGGATTACCCGCTTTCAAGCGAAGCTAAAGCGGCCATTTCATCGGGGGATTTGAAATGGATTAATGCCAATGTGGGCGAGCTTACCCAGAAACAATTAATGTTCATTTACAAGCGTCTGGAGCGGGAAGCCTGGTAATCCGGCATAGGTGCTTAAGTGGAAATTATTTTAAATTCAGGATTTGTATTAACGACCAAATGATTCCATCGGATTCGTGGTGTCCTTTGAAATTACAACAGGCAGGTATCCCATGACGGCCTCAACGAAATTTGAAAACTATTTTAATGTTTTCAGAGATATCATCCGAGCGATGCACTCCAGCACCAGCCTTCAAGAAGTGCTTCAGGTGGTCGTTACCAAATCAACCGATGTGCTGGATGCCAAAGGCGCCCTGCTTAGAATCCTGAACAGGGAATCAAACCAGTTCGATGTCCGGGCCGCCTGCGGATTAGGTGAACTTTATCTCTCCAAGGGTCCAGTCACGACAGAAAAATTGCTGTCCGATCCCTCGGAACTTCACCAGGTCAAAATCATCAGCGACATATGGCATGCCCCCAGGGTTGAATACCCGCAGGAAGCATGGAATGAAGGTATCCGTATGATAATCGATGTGCCCCTGGCGGTCACCGAGCAAATGATCGGATTGATTCGGGTATATCTTGCTGAGCGTCGCGGGTTTTCCGATGACGAACTGGATTTCATCGGAACTGTTGCCGAGCAATGTGCCTGCATTATCGAACGGGTCCAGCTGATGGAAAACCAGCAGGCCCGGTTCGATCACCTGGCAACTCAGATGGATAAAATGTCGTCTTTGGGTCGTATGGCAGCCGGAATTGCCCATGAAATCAACAACCCGTTGGCCGGTATCCTGTTGTACAGCTCCAACATGAGCAAAAAGGTCCCCCCGGGGGGGGCGCTTGAAGAAGGCCTGAGTATAATTATCAAGGAAACCCAGCGTTGCAAAACCATTATCCAGGGCTTGCTCGAATTCGCGCGCGACAGAGAACCGCAAAAAGTTCCGGCCGACATCAACGTCATCATTAAAACTGCCCTGGGCATTGTGGAGAACGAATTTCGCCTGCGGCATGTAGATCTCGAACTAGAACTGGCCGAAGATATGGTAGAAACATTTTTAGACGAAAACCAGATCGAACAGTTTTTTATCACCCTACTGCTCAATGCGCTGCACGCCATTGAAAAAAACGGCAGGGTCACTGTCCTGAGCGCTGTGGATTCGGAGCAGAACAATGTCCGGGTCGAGATTGCCGACGATGGCTGTGGCATCGCAGTCGATGATATCAAAAAGATATTCGAACCTTTTTACTCCACCAAAACAAAAGGAACGGGGCTTGGGTTGGCAGTCAGTTACGGTATCGTCAAAAATCATCAGGGCGACATTCGCGTTTTCAGTGTACCCGGCAAAATCACCCGCTTTACGATTGAGTTTCCGATCCGGGCGGAAAATTCCGGCGAAAAGGTGAGCCCATGAAACCGCTCAGGGTCCTGGTCATAGACGATGAAAGCGTTATCTGTGAGGCCTGCCGGCTGGTTCTTGGGGAAAAAGGCCATGGCGTTGATCGCTGCCTGACCGGCAAAGCCGGCTTGCTGTCCATCGAACGCGGCCGCTATGACCTTATTTTGCTGGATATGAAACTGCCGGATATCGACGGTATGGAAATCCTCAAGACGGTCAGTGAGAAAACGCCGGCACCGTGTGTGATTGTCATGACAGGCTATTCCACCCTGTCGAATGCGTTGCAGGCCATGAAATTGGGGGCTGCCGATTATCTGGCCAAACCGTTTACAGACGATGAATTGTTAGCAGCGGTTGAAAAAGCATGTGTAAATCAATGACGCATGGAGGCAAAAACCAGCATAAGCCCCCGTTGAGGGCGGATTCTGAAGCGTAAGCAGGGAGTGATTTTATGGAAAACAATCAATTTAGCGCAGCGGTGCAGGGCGCTGTTATGGTCGTCGGCGGGGGGATTGCCGGCATGCAGGCGGCCCTGGATCTCGCTAATTCAGGCTATTATGTATACATGGTGGAGAAGTCTCCGGCCATCGGCGGGACCATGGCCCAGCTGGATAAAACCTTCCCCACCAATGACTGCTCGATGTGAATTATCTCTCCTAAACTGGTCGAGGTCGGCCGGCACATCAATATCGAGCTGCTCACCCTGTCGGAGGTAACGTCAATTACGGGTGTGGAAGGCAATTTCACGGCGACTGTTTTGCAGCATCCGCGCTATGTGGACATGGAAAAATGCATCGCCTGCGGCCTGTGCGCCGAAAAATGCCCAAAAAAGGTTGACGACGTTTATAACGAAAAATTGGTTAAACGCAAGGCGATTTACGTTCCCTATCCCCAGGCGGTGCCCCTGAAATACACCATTGATGCCGCCAACTGCATTTACTTTACCAAGGGCAAATGCGGCGCCTGTGAAAAGAACTGCCCTTCGGGGGCCATCAATTTTAATGACACCGAAAAGATGATGACGCTGCAGGTGGGATCGGTCATCCTGGCACCGGGATTTCAAGCCTTTGATCCCGCCGGCTTTGACAACTATCCATATGTCGGCCTGCCCGACGTGGTGACCTCCCTGGAATTTGAACGCATTTTATCCGCCACCGGCCCCTATTCCGGCCATCTGATGCGTCCTTCCAGCATGCGCGGTAAAAATCCGGCCGGCAAACCACCGCAGAAGATCGCCTGGCTGCAGTGCGTGGGTTCACGGGACATTAACCGTTGTGACCACGGGTATTGCTCCTCGGTCTGCTGCATGTATGCCGTCAAACAGGCGGTGATGGCAAAAGATCACAGCGACACGGGGTTGGACTGTGCGATATTCTACATGGATATCCGGACCCAGGGAAAAGATTTTGACCGCTATTACGAAGGAGCCAAAGCCAACGGCGTGCGGTTTATACCCGCCCGAATTCACACCATCGACCCGCTACCGGAAACCCAGGACCTTCTGTTGCGCTATGTTGACGATGACGGTCAGCGGCAGGCAGAAACCTTCGACATGGTGGTTCTTTCAACCGGGATAGAAGTCAGCCGGGATGCCATCGAACTTTCGAATACCCTGGGCATTGAGCTGGACAAATATAATTTCACGAGGACCGACAGCTTTCACCCAGTGGCCACTTCGGTGCCGGGTATCTATGCCTGCGGCGTATTTACCGGACCCAAGGACATCCCCCAGTCGGTTATGGAAGCCAGTGCTGCGGCCTGTGCGGCCACCGAAAACCTGGCCGCGGCCCGCGACACCCTGACAAAAGAGTTTGAAATACCGGCACAACGCGATGTGAGCCGCGAGGCGCCCCGCATCGGGGTGTTCGTCTGCAACTGCGGCATCAATATCGGCGGGATTGTCAGGGTACCGGAAGTCGCTCATTACGCCGGGACCCTGCCCGGGGTCGCGTATGTGGAGGAAAACCTGTTCACCTGTTCCCAGGACACCCAGGACAAAATGACCGAAGTCATCCGCGAGCAGGATCTCAATCGGGTGGTCGTGGCCGCCTGTACGCCGCGAACCCATGAAGCCCTGTTCCAGGATACGCTGATGAACGCCGGCTTAAACAAGTACCTGATTGAAATGGCCAACATCCGCAACCAGGATTCATGGGTCCACTCTGCTAATCCGGATGCTGCCACCCAAAAAGCCAAAGATCTCGTTCGTATGGCCGTGGCCAAGGCCTTTCTTGCAAGCCCTTTGCGGGAGACTGATCTGCCGGTGAATCGATCCGCACTGGTGGTGGGCGGCGGTGTGGCCGGTATGACCGCCGCCCTGGCCCTGGCCCGGCAGGGGTATCCGGTTGATCTGGTGGAAAAATCAGAATACCTGGGCGGTAATGCCCGTAGTCTCAATAAAACCTATAAGGATGAAGATATCCCGGGCTTTTTAGCGAATTTGGTCCGGGAGGTGGAAGCAGAACCCGATATCACCGTGCACCGGGGAACAACGATCAGTAGCGTTGACGGTTTTGTCGGCAACTTTGAAACCGTCCTTTCAAACGGGACTTTGCCGGTAACGGTTAACCACGGCGTGGCCATACTGGCAACCGGCGCCAAAGATTATAAGCCGCAGGAATACTTGTACGGTGACCATGCGGCCGTCGTTACTCACCTGGAAATGGATGAGCTTTTCAGACAGGATGATTTGCGAATCAAACGGGCCGGTGATGTGGTTTTCATCCAGTGCGTCGGATCCAGAGACGAAGAACATCCCTATTGTTCGAAGGTGTGCTGCACACATTCCATCCAAAGCGCATTGGAACTGAAAAAGCGGAATTCGGAGACAAATGTTTATGTCCTCTACCGGGATATCAGGACTTACGGAGAAAGAGAGGACCTTTACCGGGAAGCAAGAAGCCAGGGGGTCCTTTTTTGCCGCTACGATCCGGATGAAAAGCCGGAGGTCACCGCAAACGGCAAGGGTGTGGCCGTCAAATTCAAAGATCCCATTCTCGGCCGCCAGTTGACTGTCAATGCGGATGTGCTTTGTCTGGCGACCGCCATCGTGGCCCATGAGGATCTCAGCCTTTCCCGGCTGTTCAAAGTGCCGGTTGACGGCGACGGCTGGCTGCTCGAAGCCCACCAAAAGCTCAAACCGGTGGAGTTCGCTACCGAGGGTGTTTTTCTTTGCGGAATGGCCCACTATCCCAAACCGATCGAGGAGAGCATTGCCCAGGCCCAGGGGGCGGCGGCCAAGGCGCTGACAGTCCTGGCCCGGGAAAATATCCTGGTGGGCGGGATCGTCGCCCGCATTGAGAGCGAATTGTGCTCCGGCTGTCTGGGATGCATCAATGTCTGTCCCTATGCCGCCATCACGTTTAATGCTGAAAAGCATACTGCCGAAGTGAATCAGGCCCTGTGCAAGGGTTGTGGGGCCTGCGCGGCGGCATGCCCGTCGGAAGCCATAATTCTTTTAGGGTTTAGCAACAAGCAGATCTATGCACAGATTAAAAGTGCGATGGCTGCCTAAACTGACAAATGGCGGCGTTTTGGAGACTCTATTAAAAGAAAAGCCTTGTTTGTTTCTGTTAGCTATCGATCGCCGGGTTGAGCCAGTTGAGCCCATTGGCCCGTTTTCCGGTAATGGGCTGCAACAAAACCGGCAAACGGGCACACCGGAAACCGGCTAACCTTCATTAATAAGGAGCAAAAGTGAAACAAGAACAATTTGAACCGAAAATTCTGGCGTTTATATGCAATTGGTGTGCATACGGCGCTGCGGATCTGGCCGGTGTCAGCCGTTTGCAGTATCCTCCCAATGTGCGTGCGGTTCGGGTCATGTGTTCTGCCACCGTATCGCCTCATCATATTTTAAGAGCACTGCAGAGCGGTGCCGATGGTATTTTGGTGGGGGGGTGACACATCGGCGACTGCCATTACCTGTACGGTAATCATATGACCATCAAGCGAATTACGTTCCTGCAGGAACTGCTGGCATTTATGGGGCTCGAGGGGCGCCTGCATCTGGAATGGATATCCTCGGCTGAAGCTCAAAAATTCGTCCGGGTGATCACCGATTTTACAGAAAAAATCAGAACACTGGGGCCAAACCCCTTGCCTGGTTATGCCGCCGCGTCCCAGGCGTTTAATTCGGATTTATCCAGCGCGATCACATTAGGGGAAATGAATGAAAGATACAATTAAACAATGGCTGGATGAGGGCGTCGTAGACCTTTTCCTAGGCTATAAAATGGTAATGGAACATTGCCTGCCGCACTGTTTTGTCAAAGCAAACCTTGAGGAGGTGGATGACCTGATCATCGGTCCTTCCCGCTATTCTCTGGAAAAAATCGCAACCCACATCACCTTTTTAAACCCCGACCTAAAAATCGGGATGCTGGCCCGCGACTGCAACCAGCGGGCATTGAGCGTTTTGTATATCTGGAATCAACTCAACCCGGAAAACATCAGGACCCTGAATGTGAACTGCTGTCCTTCCAATCTCAAGGAGCACGGGGATTGCTCCTACCTGGAACCTGAAACTCCGGGAATTCACAAACAAGCTGTGGGAATGGACAACACGGATCGTCCCCGGGACATTGAGCGATTTGATCAACAGGAGCGGCTGTCCAGATGGATGTATGAATTTCAAAAATGCATCAAATGCTACGGCTGCCGGAATATCTGCCCGGTCTGTTTCTGTCAGGAGTGCAGCCTGGAGCATCAGGAGCTTGTCGGGACCGGTGCCCTGCCGCCGGAAGTGCCAATCTTTCATCTGGTCAGGGCCGTGCACATGGCCGGCCGTTGCATCGACTGCGGCCTGTGTGAGGATGCCTGTCCGGTGGATATCCCGTTGAGGTTGTTGTACCGCAAGGTCAACGAAATCGTTGTCAATGTTTTTGACTATGAAACCGGTTCCTGTGACGATCAACCGCCTTTCAGCATTTTGGGTGACAAGGTAACCCTGGAGCCGAAACCGATGCCGGCTTTAAAGAATTAAATGTGCCATTGGTCTATAAAAATATAATTTCAGTAATTGTTCTAATTTGGCAAAGAAAGAAAATAACCTATAATTAGTTTAACAGTCTTGGCGTCTTGGCGTGAGCCATTTTTTAGAAGGGACCCGAAACATGGAAATTAAATTTATCCCCTCGATCTGTTCCTACTGCGGGACCGGTTGCGGTATTCTTTTTGAAGTTATCGACGGAAAAATCATCAGCACGCTGCCGATGAAAAGCCATCCGGTCAATGAGGGCAAATTGTGCATCAAGGGCTGGAACCTTCACGAGCACGTCAACAGCTTTTTGCGCCTGAAACAGCCGCTGGTTAAAACATTCGGCAGATTCATCAAAACCGAGTGGGACGAAGCCATTCAGCTTGCAGCCGATCGTTTCCGCGAGATTATCGAAAAATATGGACCGGATGCCGTCGGTGTGCTGGTGTCGGCCAAGATCACCAATGAAGAAAATTACCTGGCCCAAAAATTTGCCAGGGCCGTCATCGGCACCAACAACGTCGATCACTGCGCCCGTCTCTGACATTCTTCCACGGTGGCCGGTCTGGCCGCCGCCTTCGGCAGTGGTGCCATGACCAATTCCATTGCGGAAATCGAAGATGCCGGCTGCATATTTGTCATTGGATCCAATACCACGGCCTGCCACCCGCTGATTGCCCGGCGTATCTTCAGGGCCAAGGAAAAGGGTGCCAAACTCATCGTGGCGGACCCGAGAAATATTCAGCTTTCCCGCTTTGCCGATATCGCGGTCAACCAGCGCCTGGGGAGCGATGTGGCCCTGTTAAACGGCATGATGCACATCATTATAAACAACAGCTGGCATGCCAAAAACTATATTGCCCGGCGAACTGAAGATTTCGAGGCCCTTGAAAAGGTCGTCAACACCTATACCCCCGTCAAGGTCGCGGCCATCACCGGGGTTGATCGTAAGCAGCTGGAACGGATGGCCGAGCTTTACGCCACCCACCCGCCGGCCAGCCTGCTGTATGCCATGGGCATCACCCAGCATACTACCGGGGTGGACAACGTCAAATCATGCTGTAATCTGGCAATGCTGTGCGGCAATGTGGGGGTTCGCGGCGGCGGTGTGAATCCTTTAAGGGGGCAGAACAATGTTCAAGGCGCCTGTGATATGGGCGGGCTGCCCAATGTGATGACCGGCTATCAGCCGGTGGCCGACAGTAACGTCCGTGAAAAATTTTCCGAAGCATGGGGCCAATCACTTCCCGAGCGCCCCGGCTTAACCATAACGGACATGATCCCGGCCATGCTGGAAGGAAAATTAAAAGGCTTGTATGTGATCGGGGAGAACCCCAAACTGAGCGACCCGGACTGGAATCACCTCAATCATGCCCTCAAAGAGCTTGATTTTCTGGTGGTCCAGGAGCTGTTCTTATCGGAAACGGCCCAGGTGGCCGATGTCGTCCTTTCCGCTGCCTCCGTAGCTGAAAAAGAAGGAACGGTTACCAATACGGAGCGCCGCTGTATGCGGATCAACAAGGCGATTGAACCCATCGGAAACACCCTGGCCGACTGGGAAATCATCTGTCGGCTGTCAACCGCCATGGGCTATGAGATGAATTACGAAAACCCGGAAGAAATATTCAATGAAATGGCATCCCTGACCCCCAAAAGCTATGCCGGTATGTCATACGAGCGTCTGGCCCTAGATGGCCTGCAGTGGCCCTGCCCGGAAAGCGATCACCCGGGGACCCCTTACCTGCACAAAGAGCAATTTACGCGGGGTAAAGGAAAATTCCATGCCGTCGAATACC
>JBATKU010000494.1:0-2264 GCA_049669725.1 Desulfobacterales bacterium | reverse complement strand
GAACAGGAGATGAAACAGCCAATTAACTGTGCTACCGCAGAAGGGGACATCAGAGTCCTGAAAAGTGAAAAAGCCCATGTGGGGCAGCAAATCGCAGAAGGGGTGACCTCAATTGCCCCACCGGGTTTCGTCTTGGGCGTTGTCACAGGGACAGAAAAAGAGAAACTGAAAGTAGGCGTCGGTGAATACAACAGAATGATCGACAAGAGAATTGCCGAAATAAAAGAAACGTGCGGGGTTGAATGACGCCGCCGAGGAGCTAGGGACAAGACAGTTGAGCAAAAACCATAACCATGAACATAAGCAAGTAGTGCTTAATTATCGCGTTTGTGGTCACAACTAAGGGTTCACTCAGATATAAATTAACATAAAAAAGTACAACTTTACCGTATTAGCTTGAAGCTTCAACAGCTGAAAATCCAACAATTCCCTTAATATCATGAATATAGAGGTTGACTTCAACAGTATCAATATGGTATAGTTGCCCTAAAATATACTTTTAAGGGGGAAACTATACCATATCATGGCACCTAAAAAACTTGATGCAAGCATCGTCAAGAATCTGTTGAATGCCAATAAAATTGCCACCTTAGATGAACTCAAAGGGGCGCTTAATACTCGCAGTACGATGAGCGTGTACCGAAAGCTCAAAGACCTGGATTATCAGTCCAGTTATTCTCATCGCGGTAAATACTACACGCTCAACGAAATTGCTGATTTTGATCATCTGGGCCTGTGGTCGTATAATGCTGTTTGGTTTTCTCAATACGGTAACTTAATAGAAACGGCTAAAGAATTCATTGATTCTTCAACTGCAGGGCTCACTGTAGACCAGTTACAAACGATTCTGCACGTCGAAGTCAAACATTCTTTGTTAAAGCTTTTTAAAGATAACCGTATTGATCGAAAAAAAATATCGGCTCGATACGTCTATTTTACAAAAGAGTCGGCCAAACGAAAAGCACAAGAAACAGTTCGCGAAAACAGTGAGGTTGGATTTGACATTGACCTGACATATGAAGTCGAAACCCTGGCCGATGAATTATACGCCGCCATTGTTTTGTTTTTCAGCCTGCTCAACGAGAAACAGCGCCGGTTATTTGCAGGTTTGGAATCATTTAAAATCGGACATGGCGGTGATGGAAAAATTGCGCAACTTTTCGGATTGGATGCCCACACTGTTGCCAAGGGCCGAAGGGAGCTTTTTAGTCAAGATATCATACCAAACCGTATCCGCCAAAAAGGTGGAGGTCGAAAACCTGTGGAAAAAAAATTCCGCAGGTTGCCGAAAAAATCCAGCGACTCTTAAAATACGAAACAGCTGGGCATCCGATCAGTGGGCTTAAATGGACCCGTAAAACCACTAAAAATATTTCCAGAGAACTTGAGAAACTCGGCATTAACGTCAGTGCTAACACGGTTTGCAGGCTTTTGAAAAAAATGGGTTATTCACTGAAGGTCAATTGCAAAAAAATCGAATCCGGCAACAAAAATCCACCGGAGCCCCAAAAAAGAGATAAGCAGTTTGGCCACATCGCAGATTTGCGCGAAAAATTTGCAAAACACAAAAAGCCGATTATAAGCGTCGACACGAAGAAAAAAGAACTGGTCGGTAACTTTAAAAACAACGGCCATTGTTGGCAACAAATGCCTGTTGATGTTAAAGATCATGACTTCCCATCCGATGCTGTGGGCAAAGCTATTCCCTACGGTATTTACGATACACAGCAAAATACCGGAACCTTATTTGTTGGCACAACACGTGATACGCCATCATTTGCAGTGGACGCCATTGAAAAGTGGTGGCAGATTGAAGGTCAAAGTCGGTATCCAAATGCCAAAGAGCTACTTGTTTTAGCTGATTCCGGTGGCAGCAACAGCTACCGCTCAAGGGTTTGGAAATATAAGATCCAAAAAAAGATATGCGATCAGTTCGGAATATCTGTTGTGGTCAGCCACTACCCTCCGGGATCCTCCAAATGGAATCCAATCGAACATCGGCTGTTTTCCGAAATCAGTAAAAATTGGGCCGGTCGCCCTCTTGATTCTTATGAAACGGTATTGAAGTATATTCGGACAACTAAAACATCTTCAGGACTAAAAGTAAAAGCGCACTTTGTCAGGAAAAAATATGAAACAGGGGAAAAGGTCTCAAACATTGAAATGAGTAAAATCTCCATTAAAAATCATAAGTCATTGCCCGACTGGAACTATACTTTAACACCTGCAAAAATGTGAAGTTATTTTTGAGTGAACCCTTAGGC
>JBATKU010000493.1:0-2198 GCA_049669725.1 Desulfobacterales bacterium | reverse complement strand
GCAATAGAGTTCTTGGCATAGGCACCCCTTACGCCACCGCCGGCCCCGCAACAGAGGGAATCAACACGGTTGTGGCGCAGCTCCACAAAGTTTGGCGCAATCTTCCTGATGATCTCCCGCGGCTCTTCATAAATACCGCAGTGCCAGGGTGATTTGATTCTACCCTATTTAACCAATTATATCAGGTGTTTAAAGAAAGTTCTGGACAAATGCCTCCGGATCAGGTATATGAGCAATCATTTGATACTTCATCCCGGAGGTAACAGTGTTGAACCTGTCAGAAATCCTTGTCCGGCCCGTTCGTTCAATTGAAGAGCAGCGTTTTCAGCAACTTATGCAGGAACATCATTACCTGGGGGCTCTGCCTAAGATCAGTGAAACCCTATGGTATGTAGCCACCTTTGCTGATCAATGGGTCGCTCTTCTGAGTTTTTCCGCCGCCGCCCTAAAGTGTTCAGCACGGGATCGGTGGATCGGATGGGACTTTCGCCATCACTACGTTCGGCTAAAACTGCTGACCAATAACAGCCGTTTTCTGATCCTGCCTCACTGGCATTTTCCGAATTTAGCCTCCCGTATTCTATCGTTATGCCAAAAGAGACTGATGGTCGATTGGCAGGTGGTTTTCGGCCATCCTCTTGTGCTGATCGAGACCTTTGTGGACCCTCAACGGTTTCAGGGGACCATCTACAAAGCAGCCAACTGGATATATGTGGGCGACACCAAGGGCTTTCATCGGACCCGGCAAGGCTATAGCGCCACGGCACACTCGCCGAAGATGGTTTTTGTTAAACCGTTAATTTCCCATGCAAAAGCACTGTTATCCCGGCCTATCCTCGAACCCGCTTATCGTACAGGAGGTCGAAAAATCATGCTTAGTGCACAACAGATGGAATCCCTGCCCCACTTTTTTAAAGAAATCCCAGATCCGCGCCGTGCCCAAGGACGACGCCATCCACTCTCCACTGTTTTAGCCATTGCCGCCGGGGCAACCTTGTGTGGGATGCAAGGCTACCTGGCCATTTCGGATTGGGCCAAAAGCCTTGGGCAAAAAGCCCGGCAGCGTTTCTGCTGCCGATACCAAAACAAGCGCTACATCGTACCGAGCCTGTCCACCATCCGTGATGTCCTGATCCGCGTGGAACCCGTGCATCTCGACCGTGCACTACAGGGCTGGAACCAAGCCTATGGTCAGCAGGACGAAAGCCTGGCCATTGATGGAAAAACCATGTGCAACGCCATCGACGATCAAGGCTATCAGACTCACATCATGAGCGCAATCGGACATCAAACCAAGGCCTGTTACACCCAAAAAAAGTCGGCTCCCTACCCGTAGAGGGCAGTGAGGAACTCAAACGCACGAACGAAATCAAGACCGCTATCCCACTGCTTGATGCCATCGATATTGAGGGCAAAGAAATTACCGCAGATGCCCTACTGACACAGAAAAAAATCGCCGACTATCTAGTTCGGGATCGTCACGCTCATTACCACTTCACAGTTAAGAACAACCAGCCCGGACTTTTTCAAGACATCGCCCTTTATTTTGAAGATCGAAAGGACCCTGATTTTTTCCACTGCGATCCCCCTGATCACGGCCGGATCGAAGTCCGCAAAATATGGACTACAACTCAACTCAATGACTATCTCAACTTCCCTCACGTCGGACAGGCTTTCCTCGTCCAACGGGAAACCACAAATAAGAAAAGTGGTGAATTTTCTTGTGAATTCGCTTATGGAATCACAAGCCGAACGCCTGAGCAAGCCGACCCTGAACACGTCCTTGCTACCAACCGAGGCCACTGGTGCATCGAAAACAGCTGCCATTACATTATCGATTGGAACTATGATGAGGACCGCAGCCGCATACGCACCGGTTACGGGCCAGAAAATATGACCAGACTGCGGCGATTCGGCATCAGCATCATCAAATCCAAAAATGTTCGTAGCGTAGCCCAAAAAATGCGACAGCTAACACTCAATGTACGCTTGGTCTTTGACTATTTGCGCATGACTGAAAACTCACGTGCCTGCCCAGCAGGCGGGTAGAACAAATTCACCGTGACCAAAGCCCACTACTGTTTGACATCATAGGGGTTTTGCGTTATAATATTAGAGTTTTACTACCCACCATATCATCCTGAAAAGCCGAGGACACGTCCCAGTTAGAAATAAAAAATGATAGGTAAGATTTCAGT
>JBATKU010000492.1:0-6372 GCA_049669725.1 Desulfobacterales bacterium | reverse complement strand
CATATCAATAATCCGAAATGGTTACATGGTTCTTGATGCCTACTTTTACCCATTTTCAAAAGGCCAGAGACACATCATTCGTTCCTGTACAAAGAGTATTATGTCGATCCTGATAGGCATAGCGATTGATAGAGGGTATATAAAAAGTGTCGATCAACCTATTGTTGAATTATTACCGCATAATATAATTGATAGCTTAGGTGACAATAAAAGGTCAATTACACTTGAGCACTTGTTGATTATGGCCTCTGGTTTAGATTGCAGGGACTCTCATCATTACAATTGGAAAGGATTATTCGAAATGAGGCGCAGCGGTGATTGGGGGCAACATGTCCTTAATCTACCGATGGTCGGTCCTCCAGGTAGTAAATACGAGTACTGCAACGGCTTATCACATCTTTTATCGGTAATCATCAACACTACAACGAAAATGAAAACCAGAGAATTTGCTGAAAAGAATCTATTCACTCCCCTTGGTATTTCAGAAATTGATTGGGAAAAAAGCCCGCAGGGTATTGATGTTGGATATGGTCGGATGTGGTTAAAACCCCATGACATGGCCAAAATTGGATGGCTTTACCTCAATAAGGGAAGGTGGGAGAAGAAGCAACTTGTATCGAGTTCTTGGGTAGAAAAATCAACGCGTGGACATATTGAAGCTAAACCAGCTCTGCAATACGGGTATCAATGGTGGGTGGATGATGACGGCAATTATTCTGCTATCGGCTATAGTGGTCAGTATATTATGGTGGCAACGGAGATGAATATGGTTGTGGTATTTACCGGTGGCTTACCCGGCGGGAAAACTTCTCTTCCGCTTGAATTAACGAAGAAATATATATTTCCTGCGATTGTATCTTCTGAGTCGTTGCCAACAAATTCGAGAGAAGCCGAAAGACTTGATCATTTGGTAAAAAGCGTGTCCACTTCTTTTTCAGATGGTTTTGTCTGGTTCTCCAGAGAAGAGGGTATAGCAAAGGACGGTATATTCCGGCGAGCTAAATCTCCAAAATTTAGGTTTGAGTATCCTGTTGGAAGTAAAAAACTTAGTACCACTTCAAAATGGCAGATCATGAGAATGAAAACACCATACGAGGCAAATTTTGAAGCATCTGTAATTGCCATTCCGGATAAGCTCAAATTAGAGGATTTCGGACCAAAATTGTATATGGAATATCTTCAAATCATAGGTTCTGATGCTGAGGTTATAGCCAATAAGGAAATAACTTTGAATTGTGGCTCACGCGCATATAGGACAGATATCAAATGGACATATTACGATTATATTAAATTGACATCGCTGGTCGTATCTTCATACAGAGATAAAAAATGTGTCTATCTTGTTATCCATACCGGACGAAACCCAGAAAAAATTGCATCAATTGTTGAGAGCCTGACATTTGAATAGCAGATTACTCCAACAAAAATCAACTATCCGGCATCCTAATTTTTTGCAGATACTGTAAACTTAGCAAAGATTTGGGAACCTAAAAAATTGTTGTGATATCATATCGTCCATCCGAATTTTCACCCGCCTATTATTTGCAGATTAGCCATGGCAAATATACACTTTTTTTGGCTGGACATTTTGTTAGCGTGCCTTCATCGAATCTTCGAAATCACATTAAAATTATTGTACATTTCATTTGGCAATCCTAAAATTTTCATACTGGATCTTGAATTTCGTTAGAAAATAAAAAACCGGTATTGGATAATCGAGTCTAATACCGGTTTCAAAATGTCGCCTTTTTTGTGTGGTTTCTTTTGCTAATGTAAAAAATTAGAATTTTAAAATGTTTGCCTGAAAGCCGCAATCTATCACTCAGCTTTTTTCCACATTGCATATACCAATCAAATCTTCGATAAAATCATGGTTGATTAACGATATTGTCACCGGCGCGAGGTACGAGCTTCCGGTGTACAAAAAAAGTTATGCACCAGTATTGTCATTGATTTTACCGAATATTAGGGCCCTCTCTCCTATTGCAACTGAATATCCAGTTCTTTGCTGATCAATAGAGATAATTTTAGAAACGAATCTCTCGTAGCACTGAGCCAATCTGATAAAGCCATTTTATTTTGAGTCAGAGGTTCGTGAATTTTAATCGTATCATCTGACGGTATCATCCCGAGAAGCCTGGATAACTCTGCAATTTGTGTGATGATTTTTGTTTTCTGGCCTTCAAATTTTTCTTGAGGGTGGTTCATTTCACATTTACCTCCTTTTTTAATAAATCGCCCGGCGGTTTTTTCTTCAATTCGCCAGCATAACGATGGGCTGTGCGGCGAGGGAACCAAGCCCGCCACCAGCGATTGGTTACACTTGCATATCTTTAATACCTTCATTGATATTCGAGTATTTCAGGTCAAGTAACAGTTCTGCTCTGAAGCGGGAAGTATCTCCATAGTATGATACTCTGCCGATATCTATAAAATCTTTGGTTAAGGGACTTATAGTACCGAATATCCTTGAAACCAGCTCAAATATTTTTGCGGCAAAATAGATGAGCCATAATGGCATTCTCCATGGTTTTCTGCATTCCCATATTTTACATGCAAGGTCGAGGAAAGATTGTAAGGTATCATTACCTTCCTCTCATTTGATCGTGTAATTCAGGTAATAAAAAGCAATGTTAAAATAGTATAATTACCGGGGAGTCATCCATGACCAATACTTTGTCTAGGATCAACCCGTTGCGCTATCTATTTCTCATCGTCATCCAGCCGGGCCATGGCCCTTAGCAACCCCAGGGGTGAAGAACTTATCGACAGTTTCTGGATCTCTTCCATGCGCTTCTGGTTATGCTCAAATTTCTTTTTTAGTCTTGCCTCGTATGCCTCCTGAATAGTCTCAACGAGATTTTCAAAATCATATGGTTTTTCCAGGTACTTAAATGCTCCCAGTTTCGTGCACTCCACAGCCGAATCGACCGTCGCATGACCGGTCAACATGATGATTTCAAGGTATTTGTGCTTTTCTTTCAGCGTCCTCAACACCTGGGCTCCATCCATTCCAGGCATTTGAAAGTCTACTACAGCGACATCGAAAAAACCTTTCTCAGCAGACTCGATTGCTTCTTTGCCGTTGACAGCCGTGGTGACATCAAAGCTTTTTAATACAAGCCGTTTAGAAATCGACTCTAAAAATTTAACTTCGTCATCAACCATAAGCAGCTTTATGTTATTTTCATTGCTCATGATAACCTCCATTAATTAAAGTTTGGTGGCTCTTGCCTGAGAACTGGTTTCCCTTAAATGACCTTTCTGTTATCCGGCGAAGTCGGTACCTGAAAGCTAAAAATGATTCTATACAGAACGACTTAAATCATTGCGCATATATACACAGAGATTTACAGGCTTTACCGTTGTCGATAGCTTTAATGTCAACAATTTACCCTTAGAATAGGCAATTAATTGTGGCGCTGTGTATAACCTGAGTTTTCGTCTAATTGGGTCACCAGAATATCGATCGCCTGGGAATCGTCTGCCATGCGAATCTCAACACCAATTGACTTGGCAATATTTTTTGTTTCCGGCGATGGGAATGACAGGTCGCCCTTGGTTCCCAGGCCTGAAAAAACGATGCGTGCGCTGCCGTTCGGTTCCCGATCTAGCGTCACCTGAATTTCTCCATCCGCCCCAACCGACTTGAATGCAAAGACAAGCGTCTGATACACCAGGTTTTGAAGTCGGAAGGGGCAGGTCAATACAACCGCTGCCTCATCCTGCGGCGGATCAAATCGAATCTTGCTGGCAAAACTTAAAAATCCGGCGAGATTGATTACAAGATTGATGACTTCGATGAGATTGACGCTTTTGAGGGGGACATCCACGCTATGGGAAAACGTATTCATTTGCTTGATGGTGGTAAAACCCCGCTGAATCTCTTCGATAATATCCTGGCTGCAGGTATTGAGCATTTCCAACTCGATCTTCTGCCCCTTTGCCGCCATTTCCGTCAGATCCTGTAAAAGGCCCGCTGCCTCTGAAATTATGGCCAGGATGTTTTTGAGCTCGTGGGAAATACTGGCGTTGACTTTGCCGAAAAAGGCCAGGTCATCATTATTTTTAAAATCAACCTTGCTGTCCATGGTTCCTCCGCTATTAGAGTATTGTGCCGATCATGCGGCAAGCTTTCGTCTTTTCCGCCATACCGCCAATCGACCGTCTGCTGACCGGCGACCGGTTAATCTAGCCGGCTACCTCACGCAGGATCGTTAGCAGGTCATCAATTTGTATCGGTTTCGCCAGATAACAGGTTGCTTCAGCCGATCCTGCCTCGAAGTCGATTTTGGACCCGTGACCGGTCAGGAAGATAATTTTCATGCAAGGGTCCATTTCTTTCAATTTCCGCTCCAGTTCGATACCCCCGATACCCGGCATTTTGACATCCAGTATGGCCACATCGTACCTATGCGTTTCGGCCTTTACGATGGCATCTTCACCTGCGTATACACAATCGATGTCGATGCCCCGCAATGCAAGTCTTTTGGCCAGCATCGTTGCGAACTTTCTTTCATCATCTACTAATAGAACCTTCATTTTCAGTTATCTCCTCTATAATCCGGGTAGGCAACGTAATGGTAAATGTCGTTCCTTCATCGACTTTACTTTTTACGGAAATGTCTCCGTGAAGCTTTTTGACCAGACCGTAAGTAATAGCAAGTCCCAGCCCGGTTCCCTTGTCGCCTTCTTTGGTGGTAAAAAAAGGCTCGAAAATTTTCGGCAGATTATCCTCCGGCATGCCGCAACCGTTATCACTGATGCAGATGCGGACCGTATCGGCTCCTGCGGGTGAGGCCTTGATATCCAGGATACAGCCGTTGTCCACCGCCTGAAAGGCATTGTTTACCAGATTCACCAGGACCTGCTGCAACTTGCCCCGGTCGGTTTCAATCGCAGGCATATCCTCCGGCACGTCCACGTGAACCTTGATATTCCGATAGCCTGCCTCTTTATTGTGGAAAACAAGAACATCTGAAATAACCTCGTTCAATTTCACCTCTTGAATCTTGACCTCAAATTTGCGGGCAAATCCGAGAAGTTGCCTGGTAATCGTGCCGCAACGTTCAACGGCATCCAGAATGTCATCGATGTAGCCGATCAATTCGTCATCCTGGTGGAACTGTTCCTTGAGAACAAAGAGATCTTTCACATACCCGGCGGTTTCGTTGATCAGGGCCAGGGGGTTGTTAATCTCATGGGCCACGCCGGCCGCCAGCTGACCGATCGTTGCAAGTTGATTGCTTTGCTCCATCAGCGCCATGGTCTCGGCCTTGGACTTGTCCGCCCGATAAAGCATGTTGACCATATACGAGCAGGTAAGGATGACAACGACCAGAATGATCAGGATGGCGAAGCCGACAAACCAGTTGATGTTGGATCGCAACTGCTGCCAGACTTGCATCATCCCGGCTTTATGTTTGATTACCATGAGAATAAAGGGCGTGTCCGCAATTTGGGTGGATATGTACGCATAGCCCACGATTAATGATTCCTTTTGACCATCTTGATCATCTTCAGCCAGGGCGACTTGGGTTCTCAGGGAATAAGCCGGTATCGGCAAGGACATCTTTTGAAAGATGTCGCCGTGGTGTTTTGAAGATGTCTGGACGATACCGGATCGGTTGATGAGAAAAACTTCCGCATGGGCGCCGGTTTCGTAGGAAGACAGGGTTTGTATCAGCCGGTCCGTATCGAGGGTGGCCCGCAGGATAAAAAACGAGCCGTCTCGCCGGAATGACTTGACCGCAATGATGATATGCGGAACATCACGATATCCGTGAAAAATTTCGCTGACATAAAAATGGTGTTTCTGGCATTCAATAAACCAGCGCTGGTTGCTGTAGTCCCGGCCTTCGAGGTTATAAGGTCCGGCATAGGCAGCCTGGGCCCCCGTATGAGCGATGACGCTTAGATCCGTCAGCCCACCGAATCCCAATTTCAGGTTTCGCAGGATCTCGGTCAAATGATCAGGGTCGGTCAGCTGATCATAGTCGATTTCATTCACGGTGAATCGCAGGGCATCCAGCCGCTCCTCCAGAAAAAAGGTCACCGCGCGCCTGGCGTTAGAGGTCAGGCGTTCCGCGCGCAGTATTAACTCAGAATCCACGGACTTTTGAAGCAACTGGTAATGAATGATGGTGACCACCAGCAAGGGCATCAGGGCTGTGGCAACCAGCACAGAGATACCGACCCCCCAGATCTTACGGTAATCCGTAAAGGTGAAATAGGAATCCAGGAGATTATTGTCTTGACGATAAAATTCGGGCCATATCGATCCGAAAGCCCTGCGGATTCGGTCAATCATGGCGAGATTTCCCCGATCTGGGCCAAAATGGCCATCAGTTGTTCAATACCCAAAGGTTTGTG
>JBATKU010000491.1:0-3193 GCA_049669725.1 Desulfobacterales bacterium | reverse complement strand
GCTAAGGCCATATAAAAAGCGCCTACTGCAAGCTCGGCGCAGTGATAATTTTCTAAAGGCAGTGTTTCCAGGAATTCGATCACATCCTGCGGTGTAATTTCCCAGCCTTCGTCGATTGTTTTTCCTTCGGTAAGATGGGATACGGTGTTTGCGCAGGCATTGGTGTTCATGCATCCGTTTGTATCGAAGGATGCGGATTGAATACGGCCGTTTTTAATACACAGAAACATTTCGACGGTATCCCCGCATTCCCCGGTTCGTCTGCCATATCCATCCGGATTCTGTAATCTTTCTCGCCTGTCATGGCGAAATGTCATTTCGAGATAATGAAGAGAATTGTCCTGCCAGAAATCAAGCGGTGTTTTTTCCATCTTTATACTTAACTCCATTTGTAAGTTGACCAAATTTCCCAGAAGCATATAACGTGCCAGCAGACTCTAATGATTATAATTCTAATAAATTAAATATGTTATTCTTTATTATCTTTCCGGATAGCTGGAACTGGAAAGCCAAATTCGAAAATTTTCTAATACATTAATGCAAAATTTCGCAAAAATTCTAAATGAAAATCAGCACAATCGAGGTGTGAAACGTAAAATACAACAATACAACGGTGGCATTAATAATGCATGGGATTATATCAAGACCGGCCAAATCCGGCCTGCCAGTTGGCTTAAAAACACTTCGACCCTGGAGATAAATCAGGATAATAGCGGATATATTCGGCATGCATCTCAATGAAGTGTCAAAATACCTCGGGAAGTTGATGCGCGCAGATCAAATCCACGCACAACGCGAAAGAGCCACTGTGTATTACGCAGCCACGGACAGGAAGGATAAAGGAGGTGGATGATGAAAAAAAGTATCTATTTTATGTTGTCGGCTTTGGTAGTTCTTCTAGCGCCCGGCTTATGCAGGGCCGCGGAGGAGGAACCGCATCCGGAAATCACGTTGATAGATTATGAGGGGAATGAAATAGCCCTGGAAAGCAACGTCCCTTACAGCCCTAAGAACACCTGCGGGGAGTGCCATGATTATGATGCCATCACCAATGCTTATCATTTTCAACAGGGTCGAACGGATGCAGACGGGAATATAATCGTAGGAGATGATATGGATTCAAGGAATCCCTGGCTTGTCTCACGGGGTATGTACGGCAAGTGGTGACCGCCCTCTGCCGATTCCAGCCAGTTGGCCCGGAAAGTGAATATGCGGCGCTGTGACATTGACAAGTCATCGTTTCATTTTGTCAAAGCCTGTGGTGTCTGCCATCCCGGAGGTGGAGCGGCCGAGTATGACCGAAAAGGAAATCGATACGATGAATTTGCCAGTAACTCTGGGAATGGGATTATTCGCAATGCCGACAATTTTCTTGACGGTGATTACTATCTATCAGACTGGGAAAAAAGTGGTGTGCTTGAAGCCGACTGCCTGATATGCCACCTCAAGGGCTATAACTGGAAAGCGCGGGCACTGGCGGTAAGAGGGGGCTTTTTCTATGAGGCGCCCATGGTCGGTGCCGGATGGTTCAGGAATCTTAAACAATCCAAGCCGTCCATTCCCTCCGAAAAACCAAAGGCCGTCTCTTTTCATACCGACTATGCCCAGTCAAACATTGCCGATCCCGCTAACCTTGCTGAATTTATAACCAAAGAGGTTCCGGATGAGAATTGCTGGAATTGCCATGCAATGGCTGACGTTAAAAAAAGAGGCAGGACCTGGAAGCCGGAAACAGATGTGCACAAGGCCAAAGGCTTGGCCTGTATCTATTGTCACCCCGCCGGAGAAGATCACGAGATTGCCAAAGGCGATATACTGGTCGGTTCCGTAAGGGATGACATTGACGGTGAAATGAATTCATGCTTGGATTGCCATCTAAACGGCAAAGACAGCCGCGCCCCGCAGCCGGATCACAAATTTTCCAACAGGCACATTGAAAAAATTGCCTGCGAGACCTGCCATATCCCTTATAAATATAAGAAAGCTACGGCAGTTATTGACAATGCCACTAGTGGCCAGACGATCACCTATTATACAACAGATTTTATATCCAATGATCCCCTGAATCCCAACAAGACTTTATTAGACTGTCGGGAAAACAAATGGTGTCCCGCTTTTGTGAAATACAAAGGCGAAATAAAGCCGGTGGATCCTTTGCAGGCCATCTGGTGGGGGGATTGGGACCGAGCCTCTCATCGGGTCATCCCTATTATCCTGTGGCGAATCAGAGACCTTACAGGCGCCAATTTGAAAAACAAGTTTACCATCACCAACCTTGCGATTCTGGAAGTGCTAAACGGATCAAAATCCGTCAATACCGCCGAAGAGATAAAGACCTATCTTAAGGCCATATCAAACGGCACTGACCGGTACGGCTGTCGCATCGCATATCATACGCCCGTGCTGGTAAAGGGTGGAGCAATCTATTACCTGGAGAATAACCAGTTGAACAAGGCCAATATGCCCACCAGGGACGGCGCCTTCAAATGCTGTGAGCCTTTTGATCTGAGCCACAATGTCGTCAGCGGGAAAGATGTCCTGGGCTCCAGGGGCTGTAAAGATTGTCACACAAGGCCCTCCCCGTTTTTTAACCGGAAAGTTCTCCTGGATCCCTTTAACAGAGACGGCAGACCCGTTTACAAGGAGCAATGGGAGATACTTGGCTATTCAAGGAAAAGGATGAAAGACCTAACCAAAGAGCAGATCCTAAAACCTAAGGTACCGAAAAATTAATGGCTTTTTTAAAAAACAGGGATTCCGGTAGCCGTTGGAAACATGCTAAATCATGGATAATACTAAAAAGTCCGTATTTATACATTCGCAGGAGCTTGAAAAATACAGCTACCCGCCTGATTCCATGTTTGTCACGCAAAGAGCTGCCAAAACACGGGAACTTCTGATTTCGTTAGGCCTGCTGGAGGGCCAAGGTGGCAGGGAATCACCGCCTGTACCCGCAACAAAATCGGAGCTGAAAAAGTTTCACTCGGCCAAATACCTGGAAGCATTGCAACAGGCTGCCGTTGGGAAAATTACGCCCGAAGCGAGGAGCATGGGCCTTGGAACACCTGATTGTACAGTGTTTAAAGATATGTTCGACTATGCTACCTGGGCTTGCGGAGCCACATTGACCGGGTCAGAGCTGATATTATCCGGTGAAACGGACATTGCATTTAATCCATCCGGGGGGTATCAC
>JBATKU010000490.1:0-1778 GCA_049669725.1 Desulfobacterales bacterium | reverse complement strand
GTACGGTTACATCGAACGCCCAGCTGGCGGGTGACTGATCGCAATAACTGGAATCGCTTTGCGGGGAGGAAATGATTGAAATGAATGACTGATAAACAGTGATCTTGGAGAGTTCGAGTGGAAGGCGGCACACGCCGTTTGGATCGACTTCCGGCCAACTGCCGGTCAGCGTGACCGTGAAGCTTTCGCCGGGTTTTGGAAGACGCGGTTCGATACGCATCGACTCAAGAATACCCTGATCGGCCAGCCAGCCCCCAGCGCGAAAATGGGCGGCAGCAAGGTCGTTGCTGATAAATGCCATCAGGATGGATAAGGTGATTGCACAACGCATTTTGATCTCTCCAACAGGACAATGCTCAAAGTTTACTGCTCCGGCGCTGACAGTTCGCTGAATGAACCCAGGGTGGGTTCGGTTAAAACCTCAGGGAAAGACAGCTGAGTCCCCCGTCGATTTTTTGGAATTCAGATACATCCACCTCGCGGGTTTGGTACCCGGCGGATTCAATTAAAGAACGGGTCTTTGGAAAACCTTTAGGGGTCAGCACAGTGCCGTTGATCCACACACTGTTTGCCGCATAGGCTTCATCCGGGTTGACCTTCAGGACATGGTATTTTTGAAACTCCGGTTTTCGGAGAAATTCGCCACAGGCCAGGAGATTATTGTTTTCCAGGTAACCCAGCCCGGTTTTTAGATGTAACACATCGTGCATCTCGATTTTCGAGCCCCGTAAACCGTAAATTTCCAGGATGGCGATCATTTGGTCCGCGCCATCCTTATTGGTGCGTTCTGACAATCCGATATAGTAGTGATCTCCAACCATCATGATGTCGCCTGCTTCCGCGGTCCCCGGCGCTTGTATCATTTCAACCGTTGCATAAAATTCACGGATTGCTTTCAGAATCAAGCGTGTCTCACCCTTGCGGCTTGGAGCGCCCGGATTGGTCAGGACCGCGCAGTGGGGTGTGAGCAAGGCAACGTCTTCCACAAAGGTTGAATCAGGGAAAAGTTCATCCGCCGGCAATACGGTCACCTGCAAACCGCATTCCTGCAGTGCCTGGATATAGTCGAGGTGTTGCAGCAGTGCTTTTTTGTAATCGGGTGGACCGAGACCCGCGCTGCTCAAGCCATTAACCATCGACCGGCAGGGTGTTCTGACTATCGCTTGAGTGAACATAAGTTGCGCTTTTCCTGATGGGAGAATCGAACTGGCCCGGAGCCAGCCCTTTGTATCATGCTACAGCCCGACGATGGAGCGGGTGATGGGAATCGAACCCACGTAGTCAGCTTGGGAAGCTGAAGTTCTACCATTGAACTACACCCGCACTATTGGTTTCCCCCAATTAAAATAATTCTACTATTTATCACGCTGTAAATCAGCCGGTAAGTGCCCTGACGTGCGCATGGCTGGAGGTCGCCAGTGCATGCAGGTCATAACCGCCTTCAAGTATGGATGCCACGCGCCCCTGGCAACTGTCGTTTGCGATGTCGCAAATCTGATCTGTAATCCAGTGAAAGTCTGCATCCTGGAGTTCGAGTTGTCCCAGCGGATCACGCTGGTGGGCATCAAAACCCGCTGAAATCAGGATCAGGTCGGGTTTGAAACTGTGCACGGCCGGCAAACCGAGCGTGCTCCAGATTTTCCGGAAAGGCTTGCTGCCATCACCCGGGGCCAGCGGCAGGTTCAAAATATTGCCACAACCGGTTTCTTCAATATGCCCGGTCCCGGGATACAGCGGCAACTGGTGGCTGGAGACGAACAGGACATTGGGGTTGTCTT
>JBATKU010000489.1:0-9016 GCA_049669725.1 Desulfobacterales bacterium | reverse complement strand
CAGAAGCCACCGGGCTGCTGCGAAAAGGCTGGACAAAAGAAGAGGTGCTGGCAGCCTATTGCAAGGCGATGGCCGATCGAATCTACTCTCTGGTTGAAAGACTAGGAGTCAAACCCGAGTTTGCCGTGACCGGCGGTATGGCTAAGAACCGTGGGGTGATGGACCGTCTGATGCCCCTTGTCGGTCTTGAGCGTATGCAGACGAAATGGGATACCCAGATTGCCGGTGCTGCCGGAGCTGCATTGTTCGCGTATGCGCTATGCCAGAGAGGCAAAGGCAGGAAGAGAAGCTAAATGGATCTTTTCTCGATGAGCTTCGTTCTCCGCGGGTTTCAGACTTCGACGTACAAATAGTACGCCTCAGCCTAAAACCCTTGTGCGGCCTCGCTCATCGAAAAAATCCCTCATTTAGCAAATTTTGATAACTTTATAATTATCGAGAACTACCGAACTTTAGATTATTTAGGAAAAAATCTAATGGATAGCTTGACTCTAAGCATTGACGGGCAGCAGGTTGCGGTCCCTGCGGGAACGACTATTTTAGAGGCCGCCAGAAAATCCGACATCTACATCCCCACTCTGTGCCATCACCCGGATTTGCCGCCGGCCCAAAATGGCACGGCGGTAAAGGCCATCTATCAGGGGGCGCAAAAACTGGATAATGCCATGCCGGAAGAACCGGGCAGGATCTGTGGGCTCTGTGTGGTCGAGGTTGAAGGTCATAAGGACCTGGTGGGATCATGTGCCACCGAAGTCGAAGCCGGGATGGTCGTGATCACGCAAAATGATCGTATCAAAGCGACCCGCCAGGAAAACCTGTTGCCCATAATGATTCGCCATCGGCATGCCTGCCTGACCTGCGCCCAGCAGGAAGGATGCCCCCGAACCCAGTGCTCCTCCAATGTGGCCGAAAATGAGCGCTGTTGTTCACAGTTCGGCCATTGTGAACTGCAAAACGTGGCCAATTATGTCGGTATATTGGATTCAACGCCGAAATGGGTCCCGACCCATCTGGCTCTGCTCAAAGATCATCCTCTGTTTGAAAGGGATTACAATTTATGTATCGGCTGCACAAGATGTGTGCGGGCCTGTCGCGATTTGCGGGGTATCGAAGCCATCGGGTTTATTTATGATGAGCAGGGACAGGTACAAATCGGCACCGTGGCTGAAACCCTTGAGGCGTCCGGCTGCAAGTTCTGCACGGCATGCGTTGAAGTCTGTCCTACCGGGGCCTTGGCGGACAAGGCGGTTTATGCCGTTACCCGGGAAAACGACATCGTTCCCTGCAGGGCCGTATGCCCGGCTCATATTGATGTGCCCGGTTATTTAAGAATGATTGCCGAGGGCAAAGCCGATGAGGCCAATGCCATTATTCGCGAGAAAGTTCCTTTCCCGGGCGTTCTGGGCAGGGTGTGTATCCATCCCTGTGAAGAAGTATGCCGGCGTGGTGAAGTCAATGAGCCCATTTCCATCTGTGCCTTGAAAAGATATGCGGCCGATGGTGAAAATAGCCTGTGGAAAAAAGAAAGCAGCGTGGCGCCGGACACCGGCAAAAAGGTGGCGGTGGTCGGCGCCGGGCCTGCCGGCCTGACAGCGGCATTTTATCTGCGCAAGCGAGGCCATACCGTTTTCCTGCTGGATGCCGGCAGCCTCGCCGGCGGGATGATGCGTTACGGCATTCCCGAATATCGACTCCCGCGAAAAGTGCTGGACCGTGAGATCCAGGACATCCTTGATCTGGGCGTTGAGTTTCAACCGAATCAATTACTGGGTAAAGATCTATCCCTCGAAGAACTCAAAACTGATGGATTCGATGCCGTATTTTTGGGGGTCGGAGCTCACCAAAGTCATCGTATTCCTCTGGCAGGCTGCAATACGAACGATATGCTCTGGGGAGTCGAGTTTTTGCGAAAAGTCGCCGAAGGTGAAAAGGTCGAGCTCAAGGATAAAGTCGTGGTCATCGGCGGCGGCAATCTGGCCGTGGATGTGGCCATGACAGCGCGTCGCTGTGGGGCCGGCGATGTTAAACTGGCCTGTCTGGAGTGTTTAGAGGAAATGCCGGTCAGCCCCTGGGAACTTGAAGCCGCCCGCGCAGAAGGTATTGAAGTCATGACTTCCCGGGGACCTGATAAAATTATCAGTGAAGACGGCCATGTCACCAGTATGGACCTGGTAGAATGCACCTGTGTGTTCGATGATAGCGGCAATTTTTGTCCCGAGTTCAGCGAAAAAAAAGAATGCATTCTAGTGGACCAGGTCATTATGGCCGTCGGGCAGGCGGCCGACCTTTCATTCATAGAGGAAACCGGTGACATCAGGATTGGCAAAGGGCTGATCGTTGTCAATGAAAAAAGCCTGGAAACCGGCATGCCAGGTGTATATGCCGGCGGAGATGCGGTTAAAATGCCGGGGTCCGTCATTCATGCCATTGCCGCCGGGCGCCGGGCCGCCGAATCCATTGACAGGGCCCTGGAGGGATCAGGCGAGATTAATGAAGTACTTTTTCCTCGCCCAAATCCCGATCCCCATCTGGGGCGTGATGAGGGTTTTGCCGACTGGACCCGTGAAAAGATGCCGGTGCTTGACGCCGGTGTTCGCATCAATACCTTTAATGAGGTTGCCACGGGTTTCAGCGCTGAACAAGCGGTTAAAGAAGCCAAACGCTGCCTGCAGTGCGATCTGCGCTTGTTGATAGGATCCAATTTAGCACCTCCGACACACTGGTTACCCTTTGATGAAGAAAACCTCAATCAGGTACCCGAGACCGAAGGTGTCTTTAAACTGCTGGATGCCGACCATCAGATTTTATCGATTAAGGGTACGGCCAACCTTCGCCAGTACCTCCTGGAAACCTTGGGGGACAACGAGACCGCATCCTTTTTCGAATTTGAAGAAGACAAAATGTTTTCCCGGCGTGAAAATGAACTGATCCAGAAATATCTGCAGCAGCACGGAGAGATGCCCGGTGGGGGCGGGGATGATCTGGATGACCTGTTTTAATCCAGGTGAAGGCTCAATCAGAACTTTTAGTGGGTAAACCGGAATAAACTTTTCCCGGATTTGTTCAATTAATGGTTGATATTTATTCTCAAAAGCATTACGAAATATAGTTTAAATTTGAGCCTTTTATTAACAAGGAACTGGACGCTGCCGGATAGAAGCGGCTGTGTCAGCCTTTGAAAAATTATTGACCCTTTTAAACAACTGGAAAGGAGTGATTTAGAAATGGCAGATTTATCAACTCAATACCTCGGAATGACACTGAGAAATCCTGTGATTGCCGGCAGTTCAGGTTTAACCAATTCGGTTAAAAGCATCAAACAGCTCGAGGAGGGCGGTGCGGGCGCTGTGGTTTTAAAATCCATATTTGAGGAAGAAATCGCCTTTGAATATGATGATATTATGAAAGAAGCCGAATCCAAAGGCTATGACCTGGACCAATTTGATTACTATGATTACAAGATCAAAGAGGACAATTTAAATAAATACACCGCACTCATCAGTGAGAGTAAAAAAAGTGTTTCCATTCCCGTTATTGCCAGTGTCAACTGTGTTTATTCCCACGAATGGCTGGCGTTTGTATCACAAATTGAAAAAGCCGGGGCGGATGCACTGGAATTGAATATGTTTTTTCTGCCTTCTGATTTTGAGCGTACCAGCGAAGAGAAAGAAGCAGCCTATTTTCAAATCATCGAGAAGGTGCAAAAATCAGTAAGCATACCAATTTCATTGAAGATCAGCTACTATTTTTCCAATCTGGGGCCCATGATCCAGAGATTGTCGGAAACCGGAATCGCAGGTCTGGTGCTGTTCAACCGATTTTTCAGCCCGGATTTTGATATCGACAAATTTAAGGTTGTGCCCAGCAATACCTACAGCGCGCCTACCGATCTGCCGATTTCCCTGCGCTGGATAGCCATTATGGCCGAAAGGGTTAAATGTGATCTGGCGGCTTCTACCGGCGTCCATGACGGCACGGCCGTTATTAAGCAGCTACTGGCCGGCGCCAATGCCGTTCAGGTGGTTTCGGCCCTCTACAAAAAAGACAAAGGATATATTCAGGAGATGCTTAACACCCTGG
Source organism: Desulfobacterales bacterium (assembly GCA_049669725.1). Taxonomy (GTDB): domain Bacteria; phylum Desulfobacterota; class Desulfobacteria; order Desulfobacterales; family JAFDCJ01; genus JAFDCJ01. The sequence goes on along the minus strand of JBATKU010000489.1, from coordinate 4,936 downwards.
AGGAGTGGATGAACCAAAAGGGGTTCAACAGTATCTCTGATTTCAGGGGGAAAATGAGCCAGGCCAAAAGCAGTAACCCGGCAGCCTATGAAAGAATGCAGTTTATGAAATATTTCGGCGGGAAGGGATGATAAATCCCCGTACAGTTGGATCATCCTGTGTTTGGTCCCAAAGAAGCAGGGTATTTGCTTAAGTCTGAGTTTACGTCTCATTCATGGAACAATGGAATATTGGAATGATGGAATAATGGTTTTTAAAGGATATTGTCTTTTAAATTTAATCGTTAGGACAGCGTTATCCAATAGCCTTACATTACCGTATCCTCTTCAAGTCGCGTGCCCCCACGAGCAGGAGGCGACACCCAGTATTCCATTATTCCAGCTTTCCAACATTCCATTTGGGGCCAAATCCCTACCTTGTTCCTCTTGCGACCCTGACGCCTGCATCATTTCCTCATCTGCTTAAAAGCGTTTATGAGGCCATTGGTGGACCCGTCATGGGTATTTAGCGGTTGATCGTCAGATAATTCCGGCTGAATTTTCTTGGCCAGCTGTTTGCCCAACTCAACTCCCCATTGGTCGAAGGAAAAAATATTCCATATTACCCCCTGGACAAATATTTTGTGCTCGTAATTGGCAATCAGACTGCCCAGAGTTTCGGGAGTAAGTTTGCGAAACAAAATTGAATTGGTGGGCTTGTTGCCGTCAAATATTTTATAGGGGGCTAATTTTTTGATTTGATCATCACTTTTGCCGTTTTGCTTTAATTCCGCTACTACTTCCTCGCTGGTTTTACCATTCATGAGGGCTTCGGTCTGGGCAAAGAAATTGGAGAGCAAAATTGTGTGATGATCGCCAAGGGGGTTGTGGCTGACGGCCGGTGCCAGAAAATCGGCAGGAATCAATTTGGTTCCCTGGTGAATAAGCTGGTAAAAAGAATGCTGTCCGTTGGTGCCCGGCTCTCCCCAGATGATGGGCCCTGACTGATAGGCCAATTTACTGCCGCCTCTGTCTACCGATTTGCCGTTGCTTTCCATATTGCCCTGTTGGAAATAGGCTGGAAACCGATGCAGGTACTGGTCATAGGGCAAAATTGCCTCCGATTGGGCACCGAAAAAATTGGTATACCAGATACCAATCAGGGCCAGCAGAACCGGGATATTCTTCTCGAACGGCTCGGATCTAAAATGTTGATCCATTGTGTGGGCTCCCTGGAGCAGCTCGCTGAAATTATCAAAGCCAATATAACAGGCAATCGACAAACCGATGGCCGACCACAGGGAATACCTGCCGCCGACCCAATCCCAGAAAATGAACATATTGTCGTTGTCAATGCCGAATGCGGCGACTGCCTCGGCATTGGTCGAGATGGCGACAAAATGCCTGGCGACATGGGCATGCTTTTTGGCGTGATCTAAAAACCAGCTTCTGGCACTAAAGGCATTGGTCATGGTTTCCTGGGTGGTGAAAGTTTTAGAGGCCACGATGAAGAGTGTTGTTGCCGGATTAAGATCTTTCAAAGTCTCCGAAATGTGGGTACCGTCGATGTTGGAAATGAAATGAACGGACAATCCCTCCTGGGCATATGGACGCAGTGCTTCGGTGACCATGACCGGCCCCAGATCTGATCCTCCGATTCCGATATTGACGATGTCGGTAATCTTTTTACCGGTATAACCTTTCCATTCTCCGGAGATGATTTGGCCGGAAAACATCTTTATTTTCTGCAAAACGGCGTTGACCTCCGGCATAACATCTTTGCCGTCCACGATGATCGGCGTATTGGTCTTGTTTCTCAAGGCAATGTGCAGTACGGACCGGTTTTCGGTAGCGTTTATTTTTTCTCCGTTAAACATGCTCGCGATGGCCTTTTTGACACCGGCTTCATCGGCCAGGCCTATAAGGAGATCCAGGGTTTCTTCAGTTATCCGGTTTTTTGAACAATCCACCAGAATGTCTTTGAACCTGAAGGATAATTTTTTAAACCGATCGGGATCCTGGGCAAAGAGATCTTTCATATGGAGCGGCGCTATCTTTTGATAATGATCCGATAGTTTCCGCCAGCTGTCTGTTTGGCTTGGATTGATATTGCGCAGCATTAGTTTATTTAAGGATCTTTCTCAGGTTGATAAAATTACTGCGGTCAAAACCAAGGGTTTTGAAAAAGGAAAGCAGGTCGGTGGAATCCCAGCGTACCGACGTGTAAACATTTTCGACACCCTGAGCTTTATAATATTTCAAAATTTCTTCTGCCAGAGTTGCGCCGATGCCCTGACCCATGCAACTGGTGTCGACACCCAGAGTGGCAATCCAGGCGCTTTTGGGCATGCCGAAACCGGCGGTAAGGATATAGCTGATCATAAAGCCCACGATTTTATCATCTTGTTCAGCGACGAAGCAGGCCTGATCGGCTCTTTGGGCGTGTTCTTCCACCACACGCTTGAAATCCGGATCCACCGGTTTCATGGTGATGGCAGCGTAAATACGGCTAATTTCGTCCGCATCATTTTTTTGCAATTTTCTTATTTGAACTTTATCCACAGATGAGTCCCTCTTTTAATATTAAATAATTTAAATTCGGATGATTTTAACCTTGTGGCCAACCCAATTCGGAGGAAGATACACTCTGCCGCTGTTTCCACTTGATTTGACCCGCTTTTCGATCATTTCTTCACCGTATATTTCAAATTTGACCTTGTTGCTAAGAGCGTCTGCTTTATTGGGCGCATCTACGCTGGGCTCTTTGTCATCATTTGGATTTAGATCTTTTTCGTTTGGCACGTCTATTCGCCTCTTTGGTTTATTAACTTAAAATGAAAGATTTTTCCACCACCTAATTAAAGATAGCCATCCGTTTTCCAAACCGGTTTTGACAATCCCTAAAATTCATTTATTACCAAATCCAAGCACTATATAGCCCAGGGCAACAAATAGGCTTGATTGTTGATGCGAGATGCTGTAAACAAGTGATTTTGAAAGCTACAATACAGCTACAATGTATCAGAGTCAAGCAAAAAGAATTGAAACGTGAAGTTGGAAGTCGGAATGCGGAATGCGGAAATGGAATTCAGAAGTCAATTCCGCATTCCGAAATTCTCTTTTCGAATTCAAATAGGTGAACAGATGATTACTGTTGGTATCGACGTGGGTTCCATTACCACCAAGGCGGCGGTGGTAAAAGACGGTGAACTGATCGCGGATAAAGTGATTTCAACCGGTTACAATGCCCGACACGCCGGGGAGAAAGTTTTTGAAAGCATCACTAAGGAAAGTGGAATAGGCCGGCCTTCGATCGAAAAAATCATCTCCACGGGCTACGGTCGCAACAGTGTGGCATTTGCCGACAAAGCGGTTACCGAAATTACATGTCATGCTGCGGGTGCCTATTATTTAGACCCTCAGGTCCGATCCGTCATCGATATCGGCGGTCAGGACAGCAAAGCCATTGCCGTCAACGATACCGGAAGCCCTCTGGACTTTGCCATGAATGACAAATGTGCGGCCGGCACCGGTCGTTTTTTAGAAGTCATGGCAAGGGCGTTGGAGGTAGATCTCGACAATTTTGGAGCTTGGTCGTTAAAAGCGCAACAACCGTCCACCATCAGCAGCTTGTGTACGGTTTTCGCGGAATCCGAGGTCATCTCTCTTATCTCGAAGGGGGAAAAAAGGGAGAACATCATTGCCGGTATTCATGAGGCCATCGCTGCCAGGGTAGTGGCGATGGCGAATCGGGTCGGTTTTAACCCCAGGGTTATGATGACCGGCGGTGTGGCAAAAAATATCGGTGTTGTACGTGCTCTGGAGCGGAAAATCGGTCAAAAAATTGAGGTGTCGGAAAAATCCCAGGTGACAGGTGCTATCGGAGCGGCGATGATAGCGCAAAGGGCATAGGGCAGAAGGCATAGGTTACAAGCTCCCGCCCGCCTTTGTTCTTAATTATAGCCTCATTGCTAAATCCGATTTCTGTATTTTAGATGGCTCATATGCAAAATTAATATCTTCTTCCTTGAAAATTATTCTTTTAATTAAAGAGGCTAATTTTATGGGATCATGACATGCGATTTCTGCTGAAGTATCCAAAAAATCCCCGTCATAGATAACTCGATCACCAATCCACTTTTCCGATTTTTCTAATTCAACAAACTCTGCTTTTTCATCCATGTACTTTTTCAGGAGGCGGTTGCCCGGTCTTCTTATATTATAAATAATGCCATCAATTTGCCGGTTAAGACACTCTTCAAGTTTTCTAACAAAATCATATCCTTTAAAATCATGAGTTTCACCAAATTTGGTCATTATATTTAGGGTGAATATGATCTTTGCACTTGTTTTTTGGATTTCCTCTTTAACTCCTGGCACGATGAGATTTGCAATAATACTCGTAAAAAGGTCTCCAGGTGCTATAAAGATATAATCCGTACTTTTTATAGCTTCAATCACAGGAGGATAAACAGAAATGGAATTGTTAAAGTGGGGTACTAAAAACACATTTTTAATTTTTTCCCTCTGTCCACCAATTGGTATATCAATAGCCGATTCACCATAAATCCGCCGTCCATCGGAAAGCTCAGCAACAAGTGTTGCTTTATCTGTCGTCGCCGGCAAAACGGTGCCATCAAGTTCAAGAATTTCAGATAAATTTTTGATAGCTGCGGGAAAACTGCCTGCATAGTGAGAAAGCATTGTTAGCAGCATGTTTCCCGCATTGTGTCCCTGCAGCTTTCCATCTCCGTTAAGCCTCTTGAGCAGGATGCTTTGTGCAGCGCCACGAAGGGGAGATAGCGCAATGATACACTTTAGGGCGTCACCGGGAGGTAAAATACCCAGTTCGTCTCTCAAGCGGCCGGTGCTTCCACCGTTATCAGTCATGGATACTACCGATGTAATATTAATATCTTTTAAATCCCTTAAGGCTGATAAGAGTACGAATTGTCCGC
>JBATKU010000488.1:0-11104 GCA_049669725.1 Desulfobacterales bacterium | reverse complement strand
AATGAGATAAAATCGACCATCATCCTTTTTACTGATTAAGTATTTGGTTGTACTGCTTTAATTCACTCACCCTACTGTTATTTATTATTATTTAAACTTCTCATTAATTTTCATGCAAGATTCAGGTGATAAATTAACCGTATCCATAGAAAGGAAAATGCGAATGAAGTTTGCTAAAGTTATTATCGTCTCAATGCTGGCCTTAATCTTTTTTACCGGCTGTGCTGAAATGCAGCAGGGATCCAGAAGTTTTTCTGCCTCACCGGTGCTCGACCGTATCCAGAAAAGAGGCGAGCTGATCGTAGGCACCATGGGCAATATGCCGCCGTTGAATATGACTGCCAAAGACGGGGAAATTTTTGGACTCGAACCCGATCTGGCCAGAATGATGGCCAACGCCATGAACGTCAACGTAAAATTCGTTACCAAGCCGTTTCCCGAATTGCTGCCGGCGCTTCAAGCCGGGGAAGTCGACATGGTTTTGTCCGGGATGACAATAACTCCAAAACGCAATATGAGGGTTGCATTTGTCGGCCCCTATTTTATTTCGGGCAAAGCCTTTTTAACCAAAGTTAAAACAATAGCCCTGGCCAAAGAAGCCGATGAGGTCAACAGCCCGAATACAAAATTGGTGGCCCTTAAGGGCTCAACCAGCCAGGAGTTTGCCGAAGCCGCTCTCGATAAGACAACCCTGTTTACCACCGGAACCTATGATGAAGCCGTGGATATGGTATTGCAGGATAAAGTCCAGGCCATGATCGCCGATTATCCGATCTGTGTGGTCTCGGTCTTCCGCTACCCGGAAGCCGGCCTGATCTCGGTCGTCACACCTTTGACATATGAGCCCATCGGCATTGCCATACCCGCCAATGATCCCCTATTGATGAACTGGACCACAAACACGCTCAACAGCATCGAAGCCAGCGGCAATCTGGATGAACTGAGACTAAAATGGTTTGCAAGAGGCTCCTGGCTGGATAAATTGAAGTAAACGCTGAATGCTCGATATTTGATCTTTCCATCCTTAAGTATGAAACAAAAGGCGGTTCCACTCCTGCTAAAACATAATGAAAAAATAGAAAGGGAGTGGCATGCCGGGTAGAGACCGCTATTGAAAAAAGTGGCTCAGGGAAATCCCAAGTTGTTGAATTGTTTCAACCCTTGCGGTGCCTTACGGTTAACCGATTCCCTGCGCCAATAAATTGGATAGCATTCCCATTAACTGGTTGTCAAGCGAGGATTACCCATTTGCGAGATAGTTCGATAAATAAGAAATCAGACAAGCACAGAAAACTGTTTCGGGTAAAGTTCGCTAAACCCATAAAAATTTCAAGTTAACCCGCGCCTTTCATATATCATTAAAGATGAGCTGTGAAAGCCAGTACAATTCATTTCACTCAGCTTTTAATTCCAATTCCGGGTACAGTTTTTTAGCACAATCCGGGCAAATGCTGTGACTGAATTCTGCATTGGAGCGGTCCCTGATGTAAGCCTCGATTTGGTTCCAATACCCTTGGTCATCCCGAATATCCTTGCAATTTGCACAGATCGGCAGCAACCCTTTCAGCGTTTTGATATTGTCGAAAGCCTCCTGCAGTTTGGCGTGCAGTTTTTCGCGTTCTTCTTCGGCCTGTTTTAGTGCGGTTATATCTCTAGCGATGCCTTGGGTACCCAGAAAAGTACCCAGCCCAAACTCTTTAGGTGAATACAATCCTTCGGCCGAGATTATGAATACCTCAAAAGAGACCGCAGTTTGATTTTTGGTTGTCAGTCTAGTCTCAAATGATTTTGTGCTTCTTGCGCCCGTGCGCCGCTCCTTGATTCTGTGAGCTGTCTTGGCCTTGTCTTCGGGATAAACAAGCTTCATGACTTTTGTGCCGATAAGCTCTTCTGGCTGGTATCCGTATCGTTTTACGGAATCACTCACGAAAGTCAGGCGACCCCGCGGGTCTAATCGATAGATGATGTCCGGCACTGTTTTGACGATGGACTCCATCTCGAGCTTGGTTGCCATGAGTGCCAGATCGGCTTGCTTGCGCTCAGTGATGTCGCTTAGGGAAGTTCTTATCGCACTGTAGTTTCCGTCCTCGTCTTTGACGGCGTAACTTTCTAATTGAGCATAAAATTCGGTCCCATCTTTTTTGGTTAATTTCAATTCACAAACTTGCTTCGTTTTCGTTTCAAAAAGTTTTTGTCTGTGCAGGTAAAAAATATCCTGATCATCTTTCGCAATGAACTGAGAAAAGCGTCGGCCCGTCAGTTTGCCTCTTTGAACACCCAGCATTGTTGCACCCGTAAGGTTCGCATCTAAAATCAACCCCTTATCACTTATGGTAAAATAGCCAACAGGCGCAAAATCATATAAATCTGTATACTTATCCCTTGCTGCTTCCAGGTCCAGCTGGGCTTGTCGCAACTCCTCGTTTTGCATTTCCAATTCAATCTGATGCACCTCCAACTCATGGATCAGCTCATTGATGTCCTCTAACGGCATTTCTGTTAGATCAACATCTCTTTCAAGCAACCGCTTTTCCGCCTGCCTGCGCAATTTCTCAAAGCTGGCTGGTTTGCTTTTTATTTTCATTTTGGCCACCGCCCTTTTGGAACCATCCAGCGGGACAAGGATTTGGCGATACATAATTGCGTCCTTCTTTTCATTCGAACCTGATTATCTGAATCCGGCTCTACGGGCCATCCCATTCCTGCTATTTTCCGATAGCTTATGTCTGCGGTCAAGATCGCTCCTTCGAAATCGCAGTGTTCTTCTCTCCGGGAAATGATCAAAATCTGTGCATCTTCGTCGATCTATTATAACACGCCTTCCGCCATTATCTTTCATTATTTTTAAATCCCATCCAAAATTTGTCGAAGATGACGCCCTCGAACCATGCCAAAATTGCAATGCGATGTGAGGGGCTCAAAAGGAAACTGCACCGTTAAAACATATCTGTTCTGCTATCATGAGTCTTTTTCTTCTTAAAAACGGCCAGGGTTTCATCCAATTTTTTTTCCATTTCATTTCGTTCAGCCCCGGTTAAATTGAAGAAAATGGATGGATCCTGGAGAAATTCGTGGACAAAAACGGTCAAATTTTTGATGTTTTTGACCCCCTTGCTTTCAAGATATTCATAAAATCCATTCATGTTGAGTCCTTATTCCTTTACGGAGGCTGTAATCATACGAGCAATCCCCCGAACACCTATTACATTTAGATTTCCGAATATTGGAGTTAATTTGGTCTCAAATTTTACAATTTTTCCGCCCTTGTTTTTTACTTTGATTCTCAGAACTTCATGACGTTTTCCAGAAATCACCACTTGAAAAGCATGATCCGTCTTTGGCAAATCAGACAATATGACGTAATTGCTGAAAAAATTGCCCTTGATGTCATCATTTCTAATTCCGAGAAACTTATCGGTTTGTGGAGAGCTATAAGTGATTCTTGCCTGCAAATCGACTTCAAAATGAAATTGCGCGCCTCTTTCCGAGATCACGTGATATTTCTCTTCACTTTTTGGCGAGTGAGCTTCTGCCCGTACCTGCATATTTATTTCCATTGCATGAAGGTTAAAATGTGAATAGATCCTTGCCTCGCAATTACCAATGCCGGAAGGTATTAGAATAGTTCATGATACCAAAAATTTAAAACAGATCTCATGTGTGAAGATTCTTCTTCTCTATCCATAAATGGCTTTGATTATCTTAATGCCCAATCCATAAAGGTGGGAGTTGTAATCACCTTCAAGTTCTTCACAGCGCCGGACTTCACCTACATAAATTTTCGGAGCAGACCCATAAGGCGGATTATCAAGCCTTATAGTGATAATAATGCCCGGTCTTAGAGCACAGTCTGACCCGCAATATATTCCGTCACCACTGAAGTTATGGACCGTGGCGTAATGAAAAATTCCGGTATCCCGAATTTCAATCATAACGGTAGATTTATAAGCTATACGTTTGCTAGTTCTGTTTTCAACAATTGCATCCACATTTAAACCTTCTATTTTTCTCTAAAAAACTCGACTTCTGTGTCCGGGTAAATCGCTACAAGCGCAGGGAGGCATTCAATTGATAATCTACGATTTCAGGGTGATACAAGGGTTATGGATAGAAGTGGCATCTATTGGTTCAGCGTTCTATAATTTCAATAAGATCCTGATATATATGTACTAAATCTTTAGTACCAAATATTAATTTAAAATATTGATTGGGTCAAGACGGGATTAGTATGGGCATAATATGGGGGAATAACCGATATTATAAAAGGGATGCAAGGTAGGTTGAGAGGTTTATCTGTTTGTTATTGATACCAATTTTTTTTCGGATGTTGTTGCGATGAAAGTCAATGGTACTGGTTGCCAAATTCATTGTATCGGCAATTTCCTTGGTGGTTTTGCCCCGCCGGATCAAATTGATCACCTGCATTTCAGTGGGGGTCAGCTTTAAAAACTTAGCGGATATGCTGCGCACAAACGGGGAGACGATTTCGTTTAAATTAGATTCGATAATGTCTAAATAAGCCTTTTCTTTGTTTCCCAATTGTCTTCTATTTTTTAGTTTTTCCACATACGGCGAAACCATCAGTTTAGTGTTTAATAATACCTTTTCTTCAAGTTCAATTTTATCTGTTTCTCTCTGTTGCAGCAAAACCTTCAGGGCGGTGTTTGCCTCGGAAAGACTGGTGGTCCTAAATCTTAACTGTTTATTGGCTTCCGTTAGCTCACGGGTTCGTTCTTTAACACGTTTTTCCAAAACGTCATGGGCGGTTTGCAATGCTTTTTCAATGCGCATCCGATCGGTAATATCAACAAAAGTAACTGCCACCTGACCGTCTTTAGGCACAAATCCAGAAACATGGAAATATTTATCAAGCCCTACATGGTAGTTTTCTATCTCCATTGGGTCGCCGGTTAAAGCAGCCTTTTCAAGTCCTTGAAGCCAGTACCGCTCTGTTTCAGGAAAGACTTCCAACAGCGTTTTCCCGGTTACCTGTTCTTTTTTTTTGCCGGTATGATGTTCAAAGGCCGGATTAACCTCTATAAAGCGGTAATCCCCAGGTTGGCCTTTTTTATGAAAAATTACTTCAAACAACGCAGAGGCGCTGACCATTTGATTGAACATCAGTCTGAATTTTTCTTCACTATCTTTTAGCACCTCCTTGGCCTGCACCCGTTCCGAAATATCAGCGACTGCAGTTTGAAATTGGCGAGGCGCTGCAACTTTATCCATAGCTGCTATGCTGTCCAGCCTGGCATCAAATAGCGTGCCGTCCGGTTTTACCAGTTTCAGATCACATGTTTGCTTTGTTGCCTTTTTAAAAATACGGTTGCAGTGAAAATAAAAATCATCCTGAAATTCCGGTGAAATAAAGCGGGAAAATTTCGTGTTGATTAGCTTGCTTCTTTGTAGGCCCAATAAATTGGCGCCCGCTAGATTCACCTGCCGTATCAGTGCTTTTTCGTCTAAGGTAAAATAGCCGACCGGAGCAAAATCATAAAGCTCATGATATTGGTCACGTGACTCGACGAGTTTCTCCTGTGAGTTACGAAGCTCTTCATTTTGCATTTCCAATTCGATTTGATGCACTTCCAATTCGTGGAGCAGCTTTTTGACATCATCGCCGGCTTTCCCGGATACATCACTGGCTTTTTCGCGCAGTCTTTCTTCGGCCTGTCTGCGCAGGTTCTTAAAACTGGTTGATTTGCCAATATTTTTTTTCATTTTAAGGTGATGAGAATAATTAGCTTTTAACAGAAGTTTCGCGTAGCTGCTTTAATTCACTGATGTCACGTTCAGTCGTAGCAATCTCAATCGGCCTGCCACTTCCATCTTTTAAGGCCGTGATCGTCAACCACACATTTAATATTTTGCCATTTTTGCACGTCCGTTGAGTTTCAAGCGAATTTACGCTTTCACCGTTTTTTAGCATTTTGATAAATGCTTCCATTTCTTTAATTTTACCTTTTGGTACAAGCTGTCGAATATCCATTTTCAAAGCCTCGGCTTCGCTCCAACCGTACATCTGCTGTGCCCCATTGTTCCAGGCAACGATGTTGTAATCTAAATCCTGTACTGTGACCGCATCGTTGGAGTCACGAACGACAGTCGCCAATCGATTTAAGTCTTTTATCTGTTTAAGTTGACTTATGTCTACGAAAGTAAGGACAACACCGTCTATCACGTTTTCCAGAGTTCGATAGGGCGCTATTCGCATGGAATACCAGTTGCCCTTTTTATCCTGCACCTCAACCTCCTGTCGAACCAGGGTGTTGAGCACTTCCCGGGCATGTCCATAGAGGTCATCTATTTTAATATTGGCGGTGATATCGCCGATTGGGCGGCCGATATCAGTCTGAATCAAATTAAATAATTTGGTTATAGCCGGGGTAAACCGCTTAATGCATAAATTGATGTCTAAAAATATGGTTGCAATTTCTGTGCTGGCGAGCAGATTGTTTATGTCATTGTTGGTTTCTGACAGCTCTTCGACCTTTTTTTGCAGTTCTGCGTTTACGGTTACCAGTTCCTCATTGGTCGATTGCAACTCTTCTTTGGAAGTCTCCAGTTCTTCATTAGTGCTTTGTAATTCCTCGTTGACCGACTGCAACTCTTCATTGGTCGATTTGAGTTCTTCATTGGAAGTTTCCAGTTCTTCATTGGTCGTTTGAAGATATTCCTTGGTGGATTGCAGTTCCTGTTCAAGACTTAGAACGTAAGGATCCATCTCATTTTTCTTGGCCGTTCTTTTCCTTGCTACGGGCTCAAGTAGCGTTTTATCCTCGAACATGACCAATATAAAGCCCTGTGTGAAGCCGGATTCTGTCAGCGGCCGAACTACCAGATCAACGGTTCGAAAAATATTATTGTGCTTAATTTTCAGCCCCTCACTGATAATTGTCTTTTTCTGTTTGACCGCCTTATGAAGCGCGGTACTCAGCTTATACTTCAGACCCTCACGTGCCATCTTTAGGACGTTGAAGCTGGCCTTGCCGATGGGCGGGGCCAGGTATCTGTCCGTTTGCCCGATAAAATGCAGAATTTCATACTGTTCATTTATTAAAACACAGGGAGGGGCATAGTTATCCAGAATGATCCTTTCGGCCAGATTGTGGATGTCAGCCACGGTAGGCACTCGTTTCTCCTCGAAGCCTTGTGGTGTGGGCAGCACATCATAAAGAGGTGTTCTGGGATAATCGGTCATTCGATCAATAACATATTCGTTGTATTTAAAAATTTTCCATTTCGAGCTTATGGGTGAAAAAAGGTGTGAAAATTCTCCGATACTCTCAGAGGTGCCCAGAAATAAGATACCCTGATGGGTTAGCGTGTAATGGAAAAGCGGCAAAATCTTTTTTTGCAGCACAGGTTCCATATAAATCAGCAAGTTTCGGCAACTTACCAGGTCTAATCTTGAAAAAGGAGGATCCTTGATGACGTTTTGGTCGGCAAAAACGACCATGTCCCGAATTTGCTTCTTGATTCGGTAAGTATTATCTTCTTTGATGAAAAAACGGTCTAATCGCTCCTGGGATACATCGGCAGCGACACTATCCGAATATACTGCCATACGCGCAAAATCGAGTGCTTCATTGTCGATGTCGCTGGCAAAAATCTGAATATTGACTTGTTTTTTCAGTTTATCCATCACTTCGGCAAATAGAATTGCGATGGAATAAGCCTCTTCACCCGTGGCACAACCGGCCACCCAGATGCGCAGCGGAATTTTGGGGTTCTTATTTTTTATCAGCTCCGGAATTACCTTTGCTTTAAGGACCCCAAAGGCTTCAGCGTCTCTGAAAAAATTGGTTACACCAATGAGCAAGTCTTTAAAAAGGGTATCTATTTCGGCAGGGGTTCGGTTAAGATAAGTGTCATATTTTTTGATAGTATCTATCTGGTGCACAGCCATACGCCGTTCAATTCTGCGGCGAATAGTCGTCTGTTTATAGTTTGAAAAATCATGTCCGGTGCGGGTTCTAATCAAAGCAAGTATTTTTTGGACATAACTCCTGAACTGTTGTTTGGCGGTTTCGATTATCTCGGGTCTTTCAATGTAAGGGTGCTGAACATATCTTATAAGTGCCTCGGGTATCTTTTCCACCGGTAAAATAAAGTCAACCAGTCCGGTGGCAATGGCGCTGCTGGGCATCCCAGCGTACTTGGCCGATTCAGGATCCTGGACCATGGCCATGCCGCCTTCGCCCTTGATCGCCTTCAGGCCCAGGGTGCCGTCGGTTGCGGTGCCGGACAAAATTATGCAGATTGCTTTTTCCCCCTGGTCTTCTGAGAGCGATCTGAAAAAGCAATCAATAGGCAAATTCACGCCATGGGTTTGGGTCGGTGCGGCTAAATGAAGCCTGCTATTGAGGGTAATCACGTTCTTATCGGGTGGATTAAGATACACGTAGTTGGGTTTGATCTCTTGATTATCTTTTATCTGCAGAACCTTCATCGCTGTATATTTCATTAATATATCAGCCATGATACTTTTATGCTTGGGGCTCAAATGCTGGATAATGACAAAGGCCATGTTGGTTTCATGCGGCAGATTGGAAAAAAATAATTCAAGCGCCTCCAGGCCCCCGGCGGATGAACCGATACCGACGATGGGAAAGCGGCTGTTTTCTTTTAAAATGCCTGCAGAATCTTTAGCGCTCTCCCCAGAGGGAGCCTTTGGGGATGATTTTGATTTTATTGGTTTTTTTTTGGGTACAGCTTTCTTGGTTGCTATTTTCTTAGCCTTTTTTTGCGGTAGGGTTTCCTTTTTCCTGGCAGGCATAATGACGACCTCTCACTAAAAGTTCCATAGCCTTTTTCTAAAAATTAAAAGCCCATACACTGGTTGATTGATTAAATTGTGTATGGGCCAACTAATTTCCCAAAATAATTACCTCAAAATTTGGTTTATGTTTCAGCCTAAACCGTTTCACATAAAACTTGTATATATGACTGTCTATAAGTTGTCAATTTACCGGTCACATAGCAACAGTTTGAAGACTTATGAATCAGATCACACGGGGTGCAACATGGTTTGGTGTTCCAGACAGTCATTTGGAGAGTCGGTTGGACAAACGTGGTCCAGTCAAAAACCTTTTCCGGATTAATTTTACAAGGAAAAAGCCCAATGGAAATCACCGATAGTTTGCATGCCTTCGTCTGGGAGTCGATGACCACCAACAACTGCAATTCCTATCTCATTGACGGCCCGACCCGGGTTCTGATCGATCCAGGACACAGCAGGTTTTTTGATCATGTGGAACTGGGGCTCAAACAGCTGGGAATGACAATCTCCGATATAGGGCTGGTCATCTGCACCCATGCCCATCCCGACCACATCGAGGGGGTTCAGTTGTTCAAAGACAGCCCTGCCCTTTTCACCCTGCACGAAGAGGAATGGAACTGGGCTGCGACCATCGGCAGGCAGATGAGCGCAGCATTTGGAATTGATATGGAATCAATTAAACCCGATTTTTTTCTTAAAGAGGGCAATCTTACGCTGGATGAACTCGAATTGAACATCATTCATACCCCCGGACATTCGCCCGGCTCGACAACCATTTACTGGCCAGCCCACAAAGCATTGTTTACCGGTGATCTTATCTTTAAAGAAGGATTCGGCCGCACTGATCTTCCCGGAGGGGACAGTGCAACGCTCAAGGAAAGCATCAAGCGCCTGACAGACCTGGATGTGGAATGGTTGCTGTCGGGACACGGTGAAATCATAGCGGGGGCCGAAGCCGTCCGGAAAAATTTCGAGGACATCGAGCAGTTTTACTTTAGGTACATATAGGTCAGAAGACAGATGTCAGATAACAGAGGACAGAGGTAAAATCATCTGTGCCAAACATCGAGAGAATTTTTTCTTGCACCAAATGCTGTATATATTCAACTACTGCCCTGTAAGATTAGCCTTTTGGGTCATCAGCTTCCTTTGCCAAGCAAATCTACCCTCTCTCGACTTAATCCCTCTTCGAATCTGGAACGGAGTTCCTGTGCTTCCCGGTGCCATTTTTCATCTGTTTCCAGATTGGGAACAACGGCTGAACCGGTGATGGAGTGCTGCTGTGCCAGGCTTTCTTTCAGTTTTTCCGTCCGGTTTTGCGCAGATGTTTGACAGCCTGCCTGGTATTCATTGACAACATCTGCCAGACCCCCGTAATCCAGATGGCAGCAATGCTCCAGCACGTCGAAGAGCGTACGATTATCCAGGCCCGGGTCCAGTCGATTAATAACTTCGCCGGCCAGGCTGATATTGTCGGACAGGCTAAATTCTGCTTTTAATGTGTCATACTCTCGTTGCAGCTGCTCCAGTGAATACAACCCGTCTTGATATTTTTGAAGTATCCCCTTGATGCGTTTTTCGGTATCTTTTTGAGTCTGGGCCTGCCTTTCTTCAGAACTCAGCGAAAGATGTCTGGTTTTCTCCAGAACAAGATCCAATGTGCTTTTAATTTCTCCCAATCCGGGTACCTCCAGACGATGCAATTTCCTTCATCTATGCCGGTTGGATGATTCGATCTAATATAAGTGTGTGGAAAATATCACCTGCATGCGAACTGAATATCCACCCCAGATGCGTCAGGCACATGCTGCAGAAACAAATCCGCCAGCTGTACCCCGCAAACCAGCTGAATTCATCCGTGGCCGCTCCGGCATAACCGCAGCCGGTGACATCTTTAAAACATCCGATCTCGAAAACGATCCCATGGGGGTTGGCAAAGGTGTGCAGGTGTGAACCCTGAATCGAAATTCGCTCAACCGGCCGGGTAATGGCCTGGCGGCACTGGCGGCAAATTATATATTCCTCCTCTTCAGGTGATCGTGCCGCGGCCTCCTTCTCAGCAGTTGAAATTTCACCTTCCTTATCCGGCTTGTCGGCCGGAACGCGAAAAAAATGAACACAGCTGGTTGCTGCTGAAAGCATTTTTAATCCTATAAAGGATTCTGGTTCATTAAAAAGTTGGCCAAGGCTAAGTTATTCGTTATTGGTTAATAGTATAAGACGTAGACTTCTTAACCGAAAGGCAGTCGAAATAATTTTGTGGGAGCGGCTTTCCAGCCGCGAATCACTTTTACGCCGGTATTGCAGCTCGCGGCTGGAAAG
>JBATKU010000487.1:0-1722 GCA_049669725.1 Desulfobacterales bacterium | reverse complement strand
CTCCTATCCATACCGCTCCGTCTTTCAGGACCACTGTAGTTGGGGTCACTGCTTTGTCTACGATCAACAAAATCAAAAGTTATCCCGACCGGCACCCTGCTTTTTCGTCTTTCTTTATCACCTCTGCGACATTTTCGATGATAAGAATAAAGATTCATTCTTGATCTATTATTTTCCTTTGGCAATTCGTCTGTCTTTTCCAAAGCCGTAGCCTTCTGCCTGTTACGCCGAACAGGTATGACTCTACCCTTAAATCTTTCAAGAAGTATTTCTCGCGTATCTTTCTGTAGCCTCTTTTTTTCCTTCGTACGTTTTGTAATAAGGTTGATCCATACTCCAATGAGGAGAGCTAATAAAAATATCAATATACCATCTTTCATTATTAATTTACTCCCTTTTAATGGGACGGATGATTAATATGAATTTTGCTTAGCAATCGGATAGATTAGATGCTGTGAATAGTGTTCTTGAATTTTACACCTATCCTTTTTGGGTCGACCCTCACGATTTTACCGCCGGCTCTGATTGGGACTTCAAAACTGGAGTGTAAAAGCGTCATAAACAGGTCTTCGTTAACGGATAGAGAGGTTTCAGTTTCAATAAATACGCCACCAACACTTGTATTATTAGTGAAATCTCTAAAGTTGCAATTTTTAGTTTCACAGATTGCAAAGATAGAAACATATTTTCTAGGGTGTTTCCTTTTTTCTGGAGACCTGGATTGTTGCCATCTCTCCAAACCTTTCAAAAGCTTTCGGCTTTCTGTTTCGGACATTCTTGAAATGATCTCAGATATACGACTCCGAACTTCTTTAATGTCCATTTTAATATCGTCATTTGTCATCTCTTAATTATCGAACACCTTGCTCTTATCTGAAATTTTATATCCCAATGCCAAAATAATCTTTCGTTTTGTTTCCATCCTACAAGGCATGTCATTTTCAATCCGTGCAATGGTATAGGGGGATATGTTGGCTTTCCTGGCAAGTTCAGCCCTGCTTATCATAAGAGATTCTCTAATTGTCTTTAGGGTGTTCTGGCTCATTTGACTTTATTTTTAAAAAACATCTTTTATAGAATAAATTTTAATCATAAGTTTTGAATCAAGGGTTTCCCGAATCTATAATAAGCCTTTTCGATATGGTTATTATGGGATCATCCATTTTTATCAAAGAAACGCTGTTTTACTGATGGAGCCGAACGACGGTTTTCTCAGGTATGCGGTTCCAGCCAACGTTTTCTGAGATTTTATCGCCGGTGTATATTTGACCGTTTGGAAATTTGTAGACCGTTTTCCAACTATCGTAATCTTCCCCGGCGATTGACCAGGCGGTGTTGCTCCTGGAAATTATATCCTCGGCATCAATTTTTGCATAATATTCCCGCTGACCATAAAAAATTTGGGAGAGCTGAGGGTCCGCCAAAAGTCGGCCAGATCGCACGTCGGGATCGTAGGTCCAGGTTGGCCCCACTTCTGCTTTGGCGCGAATAAAATTTTTAGCACATCTTTTGCGTCCGCGTTGATTTTTTCTAAACCACCGGTTCGGTTTCCCATAGGCTACCTGGCTGTGGGTCAGGACTGCCCGATCATTCAAGCCATATACCTCTTGTAAAATGTCTATCAATATGCCCGCGGACCGATACTGACTTTCAGAAATGGATGCGCGATGATAACCTACCAATTCAATTCCGATTGAGATTTTGCTGATATCCGTCTCCCCG
>JBATKU010000486.1:0-14476 GCA_049669725.1 Desulfobacterales bacterium | reverse complement strand
GTATTGGCATTTGCCGGCTACATCATCATGTACCAGTTATACGGCAAATATATCGGCAGCAAAATTTTTGCCCTTTCCGGCGATAGCAAACCGCCTTCCCGTGAATTGGAGGATGGTGTGGATTATGTGCCCACCAAAAAAGAAATAATTTTCGGACATCATTTTACCTCCATTGCCGGGACCGGTCCGATTGTGGGACCGGCCATCGCTATTATCTGGGGATGGGTGCCGGCCATGCTGTGGATATTTCTCGGCAGTATCGTCATGGGGGCGGTTCACGATTTTGGTGCCTTGATTATTTCCATGCGCAACCAGGGAAAATCAATTTCGGAATACACCGCCAAATACGTGAACGACCGCACCAAGTTTTTATTTTTCATAATCGTATTTCTGGAGCTGTGGATCGTGATTGCCATATTCGGGCTGATAATCGCCATCATTTTCAGCATGTATCCACAGTCGGTTTTGGCTGTCTGGGTGGAAGTCCCCATTGCCATCTATCTGGGCTATCTGATTTACAAAAAAGGCAAAAATGCCATGACATGGTCGATCTATGCCATCATCGCCATGTAAGTTTGCGTGTTCCTCGGGCCTTATTTGCCGTTTAAAATGCCGGCTATTGCCGGTATCCCTGACACCGGAGTGTGGACCATTATCTTGTTGACTTACGCTTTCATCGCCTCGGTGCTGCCGGTCACCACCTTGCTGCAGCCACGGGATTTTATCAACTCTCACCAGTTGATTATCGCCATGGCCCTTTTAGTCCTGGGAGTTCTGTTTGCAGCCTTTGGCGGTAATCTTGACATCGTGGCGCCGGCCGTGCAGATGTCTCCGGCCAAGGCCCCGCCCATGTGGCCCTTTTTGTTTATTACGATTGCCTGCGGGGCGATTTCCGGATTCCATGCCCTGGTGTCGTCGGGAACCTCGGCCAAGCAGGTGCGTGACGAACGCGATTCGCTCTTCGTTGGCTACGGCTCCATGTTATTGGAAGGCACCCTGGCAACCCTGGTGGTGATTGCCGTGGCGGCCGGCATCGGATTGGGCTACACCACCAAGGCCGGCGAAACCTTGAACGGGGTCGCCGCCTGGACAACCCACTATTCATCCTGGGCGGCGGCCGCTGGTTTGGGGTCCAAGATTTCGGCCTTTGTTGACGGTGCGGCCAATATGATTAATACCATCGGTATCCCCAAACAATTTACCCTGGCCATTATGGCGGTTTTTGTGGCGTCGTTTGCCGGCACCACCCTGGATACCGCCACCCGGATCCAACGCTATGTGATCGGTGAACTGGGCAGCAGCATCAACCTCCCCGCCTTGAACAACCGCTGGGTGGGCACCGCCGTCGCGGTGGTGACGGCCCTGATACTGGCGTTTGCCACCGGTGCCGACGGCAAGGGTGCCCTGAAATTATGGCCGCTGTTTGGCGCCGTCAACCAAACCCTGGCGGCCCTGGCGTTGATTATTATCACGCTCTATCTGAAAGCCCGGGGCGGCTTGAAATGGATGATTGCGGGACTGCCGGCGATCTTTATGTCGGTGATGACCATCTGGGCCGTCATTATGAACCAGGTTATATTCGGCGCTGCTCATAATATGCTCTTGCAGGTAATCAATGTTATCATCCTCTTGATCGCGCTCTGGATCGTTGTTGAAGGCGTCATTAAATTCTTTGCAACGGATGGTGAATTACCTCCGGAACCTGCACCGCTGGCGCCGTAAAGTTTAACACTGGAGAAATGGACTGCCCTGGTGCGAGTCATTGATGAACTAGAAAAACTGTTGTGATAATTCCAGACGGTAAAAATAAAACTCGCAGCTTATTGATAAGGTCTGGGCCAGGGAGTAGCGGAGTAATGGCGTAATGGAATATTAAAATTTGGCAAATCGGCAGAATTTCCGATCCTTTCCAACACGCCATAACTCCAATACTCCATAAAGAATTATTAGATCTGAATATTTTAACAGAAGCCTGGCATAGAAGGGATAAACAAAATGACTGATGACCTTAAAAAAACGTATTTTATCTTTTTGTTGCCTGCCATTCTTGGATTTATATTGGCTGTTGGGGCAAAAGCATACGGTCTTATCGAAATTGATCCGGTTAAGTTCACCGAAATTGCCGGGCCGCTTATTTTTATTTTGGGCATCGTTTTAGCAGTCGGTTTTCCAATTTTCTATCGGGCCCTTTTCGCACACAAAAGTCGGGATCTTATTAATTTATCAGAAAAGAAATTACTCAGATTTGAACGCACCTTGATTAATGTCGTCATGATCACACCTTATTTGGCCCTGACAGCATACTTTTTTGAACTTCCCCGGTTTTATACGGCCAGTGCCGTCCTGATAGGGCTATATGCGGTGTATTATTTCTACCCCTCCAAAACGCGGATTGGGTTTGAAAGAAGAATATTCAAGGTGAAATGATTTCGGCCCTGGAGAAATTCGAAAATGATAATGGTATTAAAAACCATAAAAGAAAAAATCGTTTCGGCTTTTAATGTGGCAGATGAAGTCATGCGCGGCAAGGCCGTTGAGACCATCGAATATGAAGTCGGTGAGCTGGATAATATCTTTGCCATCCTGATATTAGGCGCTTTCATCGGGATCCCTTCACCGCCCATTCATATCACGATGGCGCTTTTACCGGAAATGGAGAAAGAATTGGAGATCATGCTCGAAAAGGTCTCAACAGCCCATGATCCCCTGGGGGACCTTTTTTCAGTATTGGATATTGATTGAAAATGAAACCGCAACTCCTCTTTTATATCGGCAAAGGCGGTGTCGGAAAATCGACCACGTCGGCCATAACCGCGGTCCACCTCTCGCGTAATTCCGGCGATATCCTGCTGGTCTCTATGGATCCGGCTCATAATCAAAGAGATATTTTTCAACAAGATTTTTCGGAAAAAACCCGGCAGGTGACTGATTGTCTGGCAGTCAAGGAAGTCAACGTCGATTATTGGATAGAGAAGTATCTAAAAGATACTGAAAAAACGATTAAACGAACTTATAGCTATGAAAGTGCTTTCAATCTGCAAAACTATTTTAACGTATTGCAATTTTCTCCGGGTTTGGAAGAATATGCGTTGCTGATGGCTTTTGAGAATATTATCCACACCTTTGAAGATAAAGAGGTGATTATTTTTGATATGGCGCCAACCGCCCTCACGTTAAGATTTTTTTCGTTGCCGTTTATCACCCTGATCTGGCTGGAAGAGTTGCTGAAGCTCAGAGAGAAAATTTACGCTAAAAAAGAGATTATCTCTGAAATCAAGATCGGTCGCAAAAAGATCGAGCAGGACAAAGTCAAGGAAAAATTGGCAATATTGATCCAGGAATATGGGCATCTGGGTGATCACTTCACGTCCGGTGCTACCAGAATTAAACTGGTCATGAATAATGACAAATTATCGTTTTCGGAGGCTTTCCGCATCAAAAAGAAGCTATTGGATATCGAAATCAATATTGAATCTATTCTAATCAACAAATCTCAATCGAAAACGATTCCGGATGAAATCAGAAATGAATTTAACAACCAAAAAATCGCCCTGTTTCCTTTCTCATCGAAAGATATACTGGGGTATCAGGCCATAAACGAATACCTCGATGAGAATAGTGAAATATTTGCGGAATTAAAGTGATCGTTAAATGGCCAGAAAACTAAACTATTATGAATTGGAACAGGTAATCAATGCACTGGAGAAGGACCTTCTTGAGTACAAAAATGCCAGAACGGCTGCATTCAAATCCCAAGAAGAATTGGAGCGTATATTGAATGCGGTTCCGGATTTCATGGCAGCTGTCGACAGTCAGTATAAAATTTTGCGGGTCAGCAAGTCAATGGCCGAAAAGCTAAAATCCTCCCCTGAAGGGTTAATCGGAAAGTTCTGCTACAGATATATCTGTCTAGCTGATCAACCTCCATCTTCATGTCCGCACGCCAAAATGCTATGTGATGGCAAGGTGCACATGCACACATCGGAAAATTTTAACAATCAATTGGGAATGAATACGCTGGTCACGAGTTCTCCTCTATATGACGATAAAGGAAGGCTAATTGGCGGCGTACTTACTGCCCGCGATACTAAAATTTGCCGGGAAACCGAGAAAACAGAAATAGATTAAAAGGGGGCATCATGAGCCAAAGAATACAAAGATTCAAACTTTGCGATTTACGCTTTCATCCCTATTTAAAAAGGGTGATTAAGCGTTTGCCGGAAGAACCAAGAGAAACTGTTTTAAACGACATGAGCTTCCAAATTTTAACCGATGACGATATTTTTGAAGCATCTGTATTGCGATACGAGTTTGGTGCTCCGGTCAGACATTTGGTCTACCTGAATACGAAAATCCTCAGGGAGCCCGACCATCAAATCATTCACACCATCACCTTTGAAATAGCCCATTACATTTTAAAAAAACAGGGCGCTCACATGTGGGAGAGAAAGTTGGGCAATTTGTTGATCGAGTGGGGTTTCGGAAAAGAAGTTGAAGCGGTTCGGTATGATGAGGTGATTTCGAAATCAGAAGGCTATAAAATCGGTTATGAGTGGGCCAAAAAACAGGACCTTGATTATTTAAGGCAGCATTTCGGCCTGTATTTTGACCAATGGAATGATGACGGAATGGGAAGCGTATCAAGCAACGATTTAAATCTGCTCGACCGTAATCTGGCTACCGATCCAATTCTTGAAGATATTGGGCCTTTAAAAAAATATGGGCTTATGGGAACTGAAAGTGGCGGTATTTCAAAATCCCTTTCAACCAGAAAAAGCATGCTGGCAGGTATTTTGACGGCTGTCAAAGAATCAAGCTTGTTGAATTGATATAGATAGCTGTGTTGGGCTTTATTCTTCGAACGGAATAGAGAAATTGATCCTTTTAAAGATGTACCAGTTATTGAAGGAGATATAAGTATATGATCGCTTTTGGACCGGTGCCTTCCAGAAGGCTTGGACGAAGTTTGGGCATTAATAATATTCCACCCAAAATCTGTACCTATTCTTGTGTTTACTGCCAGGTCGGACGGACCGGTCAGGTACAAATTGAGCGGCGCCCGTTTTATGAGCCTGAAGATATATTAAATAGCGTCAAAAAGCTGGTTAAAAGAGCCCGAGAGAAAGGCGAGTCAATTGACTATCTTACTTTTGTCCCGGATGGCGAACCGACGCTGGATATCAATCTCGGTCATACAATAGATCAACTAAAAACCCTGGGAATCAAGATCGCTGTCATTACCAACGGATCACTGATTTATCGTGATGATGTGCAGGAAGATATAATGAAAGCCGATTGGGTTTCATTTAAATTTGATTCTATCAGGAAGACGAACTGGCGCAAGATCAACAGGCCCCATCGAGATTTGGAGTTGAGGAGGATTTTAAGGGGTATGCTGGATTTCTCAAAAATTTTCCCGGGAGAGCTTGTTACAGAAACGATGCTGGTTGGCAATATTCCTATCGATGTTGACATATTCAAAGAGATGGCGTATTTTCTGCCCAAATTAAATCCGGCGAAAGCATATTTATCAATCCCCATAAGGCCGCCTGCTGAAACCTGGGTCCGGCCTCCTTTACCGGGAGATATCAATATTGCTTTTCAACTCTTTCAAGAAAAGTTTGCTCAGGTAGAATATTTAATCGGTTACGAGGGAGACGCCTTTGCTTATACAGGCAACGTTGAAGACGACCTGCTCAGCATTACCTCGGTGCATCCTATGCGGCGCAGTGCAGTGAGTGATTTTCTGAAAAAGGCAGCTGTGGATTGGTCTGTGGTGCACCAATTGATGGCCCAAAGTAGGTTGGTCGAAACAGAGTACGAGGGGCAGACGTTCTATTTAAGAAATTTTTTATGATAATGTTTTAAACAAAATCGCCGTGCAATGTTGCACAACCAGGTTATTGAAAGAGGGGAGTTGACAAAGCGGATGCTGAATATATTACTGGCCAGTCGGGATAAGACATCTATGTCAGCCCTCAAGGCGGGGTTCGGGGAGCATGATGTGCAAACAGTATGGGCTGAATCAGGCAGAGATGCACTATCCATGATTGCGCAAAGAGACTTTGATCTTGTCGTCACAGACAAAAATCTGGGAGATATGACGGGCCTCGAATTTATCAAAACCGTGATTACACAAAAGCCCATGGTCAACTGTGCTGCAGTAAGTACGCTATTGCCTGAAGATTTCCACGAGGCCAGCGAGGGATTGGGTATCCTCATGCAGCTGCCGGTCAGACCGGGACCCGAATATGCCAAAGAACTGCTTGAGCATCTGAAAAACATATTGGACCTTGCAATTGAAACTTCATAAACTCAGAAGTGAAGTTTCGGATATCAGTGTCGTGAGTTAAAATGGAATAAATACCAACTAACAAGGAGAGCTTTTAACAATGGAAAACGGAAGAATTGCGGTTCCATCAAACGGAAAAGGCGGTCTGGACGCTACCAGGTCAGGACATTTCGGTCACTGTGATGTGTTTACCTTTATTGACGTTGAAAATGGTGAGATAAAGCAAATTTCAACCATTGACAATAAGGAACACGTTCAGGGCGGCTGTATGGTGCCGGTAAATCTACTTTCGAGTCATAATGTCAATGCGCTTATTGTCGGAGGGATCGGCATGCGGCCGCTGATGGGATTCCAACAGGCTGGAATTGATGTGTATCACGATTCAGAACGCCCTGAGATAAAGCCGGTAGTGGAAGACTTAATAGCAGGCAAACTGCCTAAAATCCAAGAGGATCAAGTTTGCGGCGGCGGGGGCGGTCAAACGAAGCCTGCCTAAAGGAGGCCTTTAAAATGAAAATAGCTGTTTCCTCTCAAGGCACAGGCCTTGATTCACCAATCGATCCCAGGTTTGGTCGGGCTAAATATATACTTATAATTGATACGGTCAGCTCCGGGGTTGAGGTGTTGGATAATTCGGATAACATAAACGCCTTTAAGGGGGCCGGCATTCAGGCCGCCGCCATGGTGAGCGACAGGGGCGCGGAGGTCCTGTTAACAGGTTTTTGTGGTCCAAATGCCTTCAAAACCCTCCAGGCCGCCGGCGTAAAGGTAGCCAATGATGTTACCGGAACGGTGAGTGATGCCGTAGAGGCGTTTAATGAAGGATTGGTTTCATTTGCAGATGATGCCAATGTTGAAGGACAGTGGTGAAGATATGACTAAAATGCTCTATGAAAAAACCGGTGTCAATGTAGTCATGGGGACCCACGATTATCATTGAGGATATTGAAATGTATCACAATATTTTAGTTCCATTTTTTTGAGATGGCTTCTACCATCTCGGTCCTGAGAACCTATATAAAAGCTATGGTATAACAGGTGATCGAGGCTATTCTCAAGGCGGCCGAGGAAGAAAAGGTCGAACTGATTGCCATGTCGAGTCACGGCCGCAGCGGAGTATCCCGGGTATTTTATGGTAGTGTGGCCGCCGGCCTCTTGCATCGAATCGATCGGCCACTGTTAATCATCAGATCTCGGGAAGCAGAATAACAATATTCCATCAATGCTTCAGGATCTTGCTCCACCTGAAAGGTTAAGCCTGGAGCAAACCACCGGGTAGTGGAAAAAAAGCAATATCCAAAAAAGGAGAGTTAAAAATGAAATCTTTGGTGGTGTATTCCAGCCAGACCGGCAATACCCGTAAACTGGCGGAAGCCGTCTTTGAAGCGTTGCCCGGTGAAAAGGAATTATATCCGGTCGAAAAAGCGCCTGATCCTTCTGATTATGGTTTTATCGCCGTCGGGTTTTGGTTTATGAAAGGCAAGCCCGATCCGAAGTCCAGTGAATATATTGGCAAGATCGGGAAAAAAGAGCTTTTCCTTTTTGCAACCCATGCTGCAGGGGTTGGTTCGGACCATGCCGGCCAGGGTATGGAAGTTGCCAAAGCCTTGGCATCCAAAGCCGATATCCGGGGAACCTTTAGCTGCCAGGGCCAGGCAAGTCCGAAAATTCTTGAAAAGGCATCCGGCAAACCCGAACCGCCTGTGTGGCTATCCGATGCCCCGGACGCCGAAGGTCATCCCAATGATTCTGATATCGAGGTCTTGAGTCATCAGATTGCGGAATTGTTTGCCGGCTAAAAATGCTTACAGAACCAGCCATGCGTAATCGTCTTCTGCCGGGCCGCTAATCTTTAGGTTTCAACCTTAACTATGACCAGGGTGATATCATCTGACTTTTCGCTTTGGCCGGCAAAGCCTTCCACCGCATTGATGACACTGGTCAAAATATTTGCCGCACTTTCAGAGGCGTTGGCTCGAAGAACAGCTTCGAATCGTGCTTTGCCAAATTGATGACCTTCCGCATTGGTCGCCTCCCAGATGCCATCCGTTCCGATCGCAATAATCTGTCCGGGTTTAATTTCACGGGTCAGTGTCTGATAATTAGAATCTTCAAAAATCCCCAGTGGCAATCCCCGTCCGCCAAGCTCATCAAAGGCATCTTTTTCAGGATCGTAAATGATGGCCGGATCATGACCGGCCCTGACCCAGCGAACCAATTGCTGGTCAATATCTATTTCACACAGAAAAAAGGTCATAAACTGACCAGAGTCTTCAACGTCGCGGGCTAACTGACGGTTGACATCAGCCACGATTTGGTTGAGATCGCCGGCCCTTGACATACGCTGACGGAGAAAGGCACGTGCGGTGGTCATTAATAGGGCAGAAGGAATGCCGTGATCCGACACATCACCCACAACAATACCTATTTTCCGATTGCCTGCTCCCTCAGCAACAAAGTAGTCATAATAGTCACCGCCGGTTTCATCGCAATAAATACTGCGTCCTGCAATATCCAGCCCTTCGATTTTCGGATCGCCCATGGGAAGCAAATTTTGTTGAACCTCTTTTGCTAAAATAAGGGAATGGCGCAACCGATCCCTTTCTTTTAAGCCTTTCGTCATTTCGTTGATGACATCGCCGGTATACCCGATTTCATCATTCGATCGGACGGGGACTTTGCGATCAAAATTGCCTTTGTTGATATCTTTTAAGGCCTGGATGATCTCACGGATGGGCGCGTCGAAATTCATGTGGACAAACATGGTGATGATGAAACCAACCACGATAAAAAAAATTGAATTGGTAAAAATGGCAGCTCGAATTTCCTGCAGGGCATCTCCGGCATCAATTAACCCCGGTGCGGATAGATAATATAATTGAATAAACGATAAAAACGGTATGGTATTGCAGGCAACCAGCAATGCCATAAGTCTGACAACGATGCGGGTTCGGATGGTTTTCGGCGTTTTGTGAAGTCCACCTTCCGGAAAAAAGAAACGCGCTATGTGTCCCTGGGAGACGTGCTCTAACAGGAAAAAGGACAATACGGCCGTAATCAATCCCGTATTCAGGCTCAATAGAAACATTCGCAACACCACCGGCCGCGGTTCACCAAGATTGTTAATCAGATAGGAGAAGAAAAATGCAGCAACTACCCAGATGCCTAAATTCAAGGCCATCAGGTAAAAAGGTTCATTCAACAGCCGGCGGCGGGCAGTTTCGACTATTTCCTGAGAGGTGGGAAGATGTTGGTGGATGTTATTCAAATATAGACGGATTGGTGCTTCATAAAATATAAACAGAGCAATCGCAATTGTCGCACACCCTCTGAATATATCGCCGCTGGATGCAACAATCTGTCTGGTTTCATCCGATGGCAGCGGTCCGCCACGGAAGATCAGCTTTTCCATAAGCACAAATGCCACAACATTTGCCAGATAATTCCCGATCAGCATCCAGTTTTTAAGCCGCAACACATCAAAGCGTGATAAAGGCTTAGAAGAATCATCCGGTAAGAAAAGGAAGCTTTTGATAGAAGCGTGATAAAAATGAGGCCTTGTCATTCTTACTTCCCTCTTTTCCCCTTTTTTTATCATTTCATTTTAATTCACCAGAGGTCTAAAGCAGGAAACATGCCAGTCAGCCCTAAAAAATTAAATATTAATGAATTCAAACAGTTATTTTTTAGTCATTTAGAAAATATTTTTGGTTGGGGAAAAAGTTAGAAAAATTCCAACATTGGTTTCGAAATTTTTCAATTTTGGAAGGGCTAAAAATTCTACCTTTCAAAGCACCAAACAGATAACAACTTGAATTAAAATGACTTTTTTTGACTGGATTCGACTGGCACGCAATATGCTTTAAAAAGTAGAAAAGAACCCAGGTGAAGAAAAGCTCAAATAACCCGAGGGAGGTGAATTAAATGCCAGATTTTGATCTAACTGGCCCGGCAGGCGGTGATTCGGTGAACGGCCGGAGTCACGGCTATAGCCGCGGCGTATCATATCGATTCGGGAGAACATGGTCACGGTACAGTGTTGGTTTTGGCTATGGTATCGGCCGAGGAAATCAGCACATGTTTTGGGAAACCGGTCTGCCCTGTTGGGCTCGAAAGAAAGAAGATGGGTCGAACCTGGGCCCGTATCATGAACCCGGATGTTCATGGGAAGGCGAGGTTGAAATGCTGAAAGAGGAAGCCGAATCGGTCGAAGATGATCTGAATGAAATCGAAAGTATTATGGACGAACTGGAAGCCGAAACCACTATCTAAACTATGAACAATGTCGGTAATCAATATTACGAAAGAGTATTTTCTTATGATTGGGGTTTGGGTACCGCATCAGCTGATCTTTTCGATAGAACTGACGAAGGCACTGTCTACGCAACTTTTGAGTCGAAAAGAAGCCGGATGAATAAACGTTGCCAGTACCGGCGATAAAATGTTGGGTCGGGCTGCTTTAAGCCCGATCCAAAGCATGCCCAATATACTTCGATGGTTTATCTGTAAATTTGAGATTTAAGGAAAGGTTTCCGATGAAGGAAAATGCTTTAAAAAAATTAAAATCATTATTATTGAATCGCCGCCGGGAAATATTTAAACAGGTCGCTCATTTGGAAGCGGAGATAGAGGAGTTGGAACAGCGATTTATCGAGCCAATCGATGCGGCACAAAAAGAAGATTTGGCGCAACTCATTCATAAACTGGATGAACGCGGTAAAGAAGAAATCGGAGAAATAGAGATTGCCCTTAATAGAATGAGCTCAGGCAGTTATGGGAAATGCGAACTTTGTGGGAAATCAATTCCGTTCAAACGCCTGAAGGTTTTACCAGCAACACGTCTGTGTCTCATTTGCGCTCAAAAGTATGAGGAAGCCCAAAAGCTGAGGAAATATCACCGTGATGAAATTATCGATGACGATTTGCTCGATGAGTATCGAAGCCTGAATGAGGAGAGCGAACGAATTGGGCCCGTTAAACTGCCCGATGAAAAAATTTCTTGAAGGGAGGCAACCATGTATCAAACCATACTTGTGCCGCTGGACGGGTCGAAGCGCGCTGAAGCAATATTGAGTCATGTTGAAAGCATCGCTAAAAGTAATGATGCCAAAGTATTTTTCCTCAAGGTTGAGGAAGAGCCCATTATGCTGGAACGTGACGAGGTGATTGATATTGCAAAGTATCATGAAGTGTTTGATAAGCAAAATGAGCTCTCGCAAGGGTATCTGGATAACCTTCAAGCCAGGTTTCATGAAAAGGGTATTCATGCTGTCACACAGTTGGCCTTTGGTTCGGTTGTTAAAGCCATATTAAATACGGCTGCAGAGACCTGCACAGATCTTATTGCAATGGCCACCCACGGGTTGAGCGGTCTGGCCCGGGTATCTTATGGGAGTGTGGCGGCAGGTGTGTTGCAAGCGGCTGATATTCCAATTTTGCTGATCAGATCCTTGTAGCGACAAAAATGAGGATAATTGCACTAAGGAGCCTTAATATGCCGAATAAGTGGGTATATCAATTTAACGAGGTTGATCAGGCCGAAAAATATGTCGGCGGTGATTGGGAAAACGTGCGCGCTCTTCTCGGCGGCAAGGGCGCGAATTTGGCTGAAATGACTCGCATTCAGGTTCCGGTGCCGCCCGGTTTTACGATAACCACGGAAGCGTGCAATGCATATCTGGCGTCCGGGGAAGCATTGCCGGAGGGAATGTGGGACCAGGTTCTGCAGGCGGTCGCAGGTTTAGAAAAAGAAACCGGGAAAAAGTTCGGTGATCGGAAAAATCCATTGTTGGTTTCGTGCCGTTCCGGCGCTAAGTTTTCCATGCCCGGTATGATGGATACCATTTTAAATATCGGCCTCAATGATGAAACCGCCAAAGGGCTGGTCGAATTGACCGGCAACGAACGCTTTGTCTATGATTCATTCCGCCGTCTGATTCAAATGTTCGGCAGTGTCGTGACCGGAATACCCGATGAAGTCTTTGAAGAAAAGATTTGTGAATACCGCTCCCGAGCAGGCGTTAAAACCGATGCCGAGTTAACCGCTGAAGATTTGATAGCATTAACAAAAGAATTCCAACAAATCTTCAGACGCCATACAACCACTATTTTCCCCGGCGAGCCTCACGCCCAACTTAAAATGGCAATCGATGCTGTTTTCAAAAGCTGGAACGGCAAAAGAGCCGTCGATTACCGCAACGCATCCGCTATTCCACACGATCTGGGCACGGCGGTCAATATTGTCACCATGGTCTTCGGCAATTCAGGCGACGATAGCTTGACCGGGGTTGCATTGACTCGCAACGGCACCACCGGGGAAAACCGGATAGAGGGAGATTATCTAATAAATGCCCAGGGTGAAGATGTGGTGGCGGGCATCCGTCAGACCAATGACCTGTCACAGTTAAAAAGGGAGATGCCGGATATCTATGCCCAATTTGAACAAATAGTCAGACGACTGGAAACCCATTATCGCGAGATGCAGGATGTGGAATTTACGGTTGAAAAGGGCAAGTTATGGATGCTGCAAACCCGCAGTGGAAAGCGCACCGCCCAGGCCGCTGTTCGCATCGCAGTCGAAATGGCCGAAGAAAAGTTGATTACCAAACAAGAGGCGGTTTTACGTATCACGCCGGAACAGATCGATTTCTTTTTACACCCTCAGTTTGAACGTGAAGCCGAAGCCCTGGCCAAAGCCCAAGGGGCCATGCTGGCCACCGGTCTGAATGTTTCACCCGGTGCCGCGGTGGGAATCGTTGCCTTCGATGCTGATTTAGCTGAAAAGTGGGCCAAAGAAGAGAATAAAGCAGTCATTATGGTGCGCCCCGAAACCAAACCGGATGATGTGCATGGTATGCTGGCAGCCCAGGGAATTCTGACCAGTCGGGGCGGGCGGACCAGTCATGCAGCCCTGGTTGCCCGGCAGTTCGGCAAGCCTGCAGTAGTCGGCGTATCAGAGTTGAAGATCGATATTAACAAACGCCATATGAGAATAAACGATGACACCATTAAAGAGGGTGATTGGATATCCCTGGACGGGACCGCCGGAGAAGTATACCGCGGAAAGATTAAAACAGTGGCGCCCGATATTATGGATCCCTGGCTGATTAAGCTGCTTTCCTGGGCTGACAAATTTCGACGTCTCGGTGTTTGGACCAATGCCGACAACCCTGAAGATGCACAACGTGCGAGGACTTATGGCGCTGAGGGAATCGGCTTGTGCCGCACTGAGCACATGTTTTTTGAACCCCGACGGCTGCCTTATCTGCACAAAATGATCATGAGCGATCTGCCGATTGAGCGGCGTGAAGCCCTGGATGCCTTACTGCCATTTCAAAGAGATGATTTTGCCGGTCTTTTCCGGGCCATGGAAGGGCTCCCGGTAATCGCCCGGCTGATTGATCCGCCGCTGCACGAGTTTTTGCCCAATCATATGGAGTTAAACCATGATCTCACCGATCTTAAAATTCGCCTCAAGCATGCCGATACCCTTGAAAAAGTGGATACCCTTTTGCAGCAGATCAAGGAAAAAGAACAGATTTTAAAAAGAGTTGAACGCCTGCACGAGAGTAATCCTATGCTGGGCCTGCGAGGCGTGCGCCTGGGAATTCAGATTCCGGAACTGACCACCATGCAGGTGCGTGCCATCTTTGAAGCCGCCTGTATGGTTACCAAAGAAGGTATCGAGGTACATCCTGAAATAATGATCCCGCTGACCAGCCACGTCAATGAATTAAAAGCCCAACGCGAAATCCTGGAGATCGAGGCCAAAAAAGTGATGCGGGAACAAGGCACGGAGATAGATTATAAGTTCGGTACCATGATTGAGATCCCCCGGGCCGCGCTGACTGCCCACCAGCTTGCCGAACATGCGGAATTCTTTTCTTTCGGTACCAATGATTTAACCCAGACAACCTTTGGCATGTCCCGAGATGATGCCGAAGCCGGTTTTTTGATCAGATATATGCGCACGGGCATTTTACCGGAAAACCCCTTTGCCACGCTTGACCGGGATGGCGTCGGCCAACTTATGGCACTTTGCGTAAAAAAAGCCCGCTCCATTAATCCTGAATTGGAATGCGGCATCTGTGGCGAACACGCCGGTGATCCTAAATCGATTTCACTTTGCCATGAAATCGGTCTGACCTATGTGTCGTGTTCCCCTTATCGGGTGCCTGTCGCTCG
>JBATKU010000485.1:0-1707 GCA_049669725.1 Desulfobacterales bacterium | reverse complement strand
AGGAGATCGTTGGCCGCAGCCAGGCCATGAAGCGGATCCTGGCCCAGGTTGAGCAGGTGGCCCGGACAGATGCCACCGTCCTGATCGAGGGGGAAACGGGCACCGGCAAGGAGCTTCTGGCCCGGGCCGTGCACCGGCTCAGCGCCCGCAAGGACCGGCCCCTGGTGACGGTCAACTGTGCCTCGCTGCCGCCGACGCTGATTGAAAGCGAGCTTTTCGGCCGGGAAAAGGGTGCCTATACCGGCGCCTTAACCCGGATGACGGGCCGTTTCGAGATGGCCGACGGAGCAACGTTGTTTTTGGACGAGATCGGAGAATTGCCGCAGGATGTGCAGGCCAAGCTGCTGCGGGTGCTGGAAGAAGGCCGCTTCGAGCGCCTGGGATCCTCCAACCCGCTGCAGGTGAACGTGCGCATTATCGCAGCCACCAACCGGGAACTCGCACGCGACGTAGACGAAGGCAAATTCAGAAAGGACCTGTATTACCGGCTAAATGTGTTCCCCATTGCCGTAGCCCCCCTGCGGGAACGCCCGGAGGATATTCCCCTGCTCGTCTGGACCTTTGTCAGACAGTATGAAAAAAAGATGGGCAAACGCATCGACCACATCTCGCGCAAAAGCATGCAAGATCTGCAGCAATACCCATGGCCGGGCAACGCCCGGGAGCTGCGAAATGTGGTTGAACACGCCATGATTGTGAGCAGCGGCAAAACCCTGGACGTGCATGCACCCCTGAGGGGGTCGTCCGATATCCCCGCCAATATCAGCCTGGAGGATGCCGAACGCCGGCACATCCTCGGCGTCCTGGAGAAAAGCGGCTGGCGCATTACGGGCCAGGGTGGTGCCGCTGAGATTCTGGGACTCAAACGCACCACGCTGCAGTCGAAGATGAAAAAGCTGGGCATCAAACGCTCCACCGGATGATGACTAAATCTTGGCTTACTGCCGATATTTCGGCAAGAAATGTTCTGTTTTCAGCAGCCTGCTCGAAGCACTTTTCTAAAAAAACCTTTTGTTTTAAGTAAGTTATCTCACAATCAACCTGCCGTCACGCATCTGGCACACATTTCGCTTTTGTATTGAGTCTAACTCATAGCAAGCAGAAAGATCCAACCAAACAATACGCGAGCATTACCGTAAATAGAACAAGGAGGATTATGAGCATGAAAGCAATAACGGGCTATTTCGTCGTTTTGGTATCTATCGCGGTCCTATTTGGCAGTTACCCTTCTATTTTTGCCGCTGAGGAGGCATCTTCCATCATGTGCGACAACGGCGTCGTGAACATCGGGGACATGGACGTAACGGTTCAGGAGACCTGCGGCGAGCCAAACACCAAGGGCATGAACCAGTGGGTGTACAATTTTGGTCCGTCTCAACCCGTCTACACCCTGATATTCAAGGACGGTCAATTAATAAAAATCCTGGAAGATGAGTGGGGCAATTGAGCGCCGGCTTTTGAATCGAATCAATATAGGAATAAAAGGAGAAATGATGTCAGAAGAGAGCTCAACACCTGTATCCAAGGACGCTGCAATCAAAAAGGGCTGGCTGCATCGATTTTTAGGCATCTATGAGATGGTTATTATCGTGTTGATAGCACTTTCGATAATCGGCATTGGCATTACCGACTTTTCTCCGGCCGACAGCTATAAATACTGGGTGGCGATGGTGCCCATCTTTTGTGGGGCCTGTTTGATCCTTGAAT
>JBATKU010000484.1:0-1757 GCA_049669725.1 Desulfobacterales bacterium | reverse complement strand
GCTATCCGTTCCGCAAAGCACTGGAAATCTACAACCAGGATCAGCTTGTGCTGGATCAAGAGGCCCGGGATCAGGCCGGCAAATTTGGTCTGATTCTTGTGGAAGGATACTTTGATGTGGCCAAGCTGGTGGCAGCCGGTTGCCGCAATGTCGGCGCGTTGATGGGCAGCAGCATCTCAGCCGAACAGATCGAGCGGCTGTTGTGGATCCACAACCGGCTGCCGTTTCCCTACATCCGGTTGTTCTTGGACCGCGACAAGGCCGGACAGCAAGCCGCCGGCAAGATACAGCAGCAACTCGGTCGCCACAAGCTGGCCGTGACGGTGTTTGACTGGAATCAGAAGGTATCTGTGAACGGTCAAATCCCGCAGCCCATCCAGGACCCGGCAGACATGACGGTGGGCCAGCTTCGCGCACTGCGCAGACAAGGGATCATCTAAGATGACTGAATCACCGGATCAAGAATAACAAGGAGGCAATTCTATGAACATGGCACTATCTGAAATCGAAAAGCATCTGAAGGCGTTACGCCTTCATGGCATGAACAGCACGTTGCATACCCGCATCACCCAGGCCAACCAGGGCGACTCCTTTGCACAGGTGTTTGCCTGTCTGGTGCAGGATGAACTGGACAGCAGAAACTCCCGCTTGATTAACACCCGTTTCAAGGCCTCTGGCCTTAAAGAACGGCCCACACTGACCGAGTTTGACTGGAGCTTCAACCCGAAACTGCCCAAGAAAGAAATCTATGAGCTGGTCAGCGGCAAGTTTATCCGCGACGGCCAGGACGCCCTGCTCATCGGCTCACCGGGAACCGGCAAAAGCCATATCGCTAAGACAGTCGCCCATGGTGCCATTGAATCGGGCTATAAAGTTATGTACCGGGAAGCCCATACCTTCTTTGAAGATCTTTTCGAGGCGTCTCAACTCAACCGGACAAAAAAGGTCAATAAGCTGTTCGCCGAAGCCGACCTGCTGGTCATTGATGATCTGTTCCTGCGCAAGAAGATGCCGGATCAAGCCGCCGACGATCTGCTGGATATCATCCTAACCCGTTACTCGGCCAGAAAAAGCACCGTGATTACCTCAAACCGGCCTCTGGAAGATTGGGGAAAGCTCCTGCGCGACAACGCCGCTTCTTCCGCCATCGTGGATCGTCTCCTTCATCGGGGGCACCTGCTCCAGTTTGAAGGCAGAAGCTACCGCCTCAAGGAGGCGTCCATCAGGTTGGCCGAGCACAAACGGAAACGATCTGGATAAAAAAGGGAAATCTGTTTTTGAGACATAGATATGGCCAATGCACAACAAACGGCCTTTGGATCCTGCAAGCCCTCGCATGTCAAAGCAGGCCGCAGACATACCGAAACAAACCGATTGTGCCCAGAAAGGTCCCACAATTTGATCAATCTGCTCTCACAGACGTGCGCCTACGCGCATAAAATCGCCTTTACCTGGTGTAACACCCAGAGATATTATCGTAGGAGCGCTTCTGAACAATTGCAATACGGCTGTCCGCACATGTATGATGGCAATATGGCCGGTCCGAAGCAACGGGCTCAAGGAGTCGTCCGTCCCGTTGATTAAACGCAAATGGAAACACTTTGGATGAAAAAGGAAAAAAGTATGGATCTTTCAATCCAACATTTGTAAACTAATTTCGCCCTGTCGCTGGGGGGATGTAATCACTTTAGGTGGGGGATTTTGACCCGGCCACAGGTGGGGGATTTTCAAGTGGCCATCGGGGATAAGCTGCCAAC
>JBATKU010000483.1:0-2551 GCA_049669725.1 Desulfobacterales bacterium | reverse complement strand
AGCAAATCAAGATCGACTTTAACCATCCGTTCGAAGTCTTGGCCCAGAAAAGGTTTAAGGGAGTCCTCCGTCAGATTGGCGCAGATTTGCTCAAGCTGTTTTAGAAGTTTATCATCCTGCCCTCTATCCACGATAAAGGTAAGTGTCAGATAACCGCCGCCATAGGCGCGCTGAAAGGACGAAATTTTAGCGACCCCTTCTTTCTTTTCGCCGTTTTCTTCAAAGTCAATTTTAAATCCCACATAGGCGATCATTTTTTCGTTGGCTTTGACAGCCAGATAGCTTTTTTTAGGGTCGAATTCCTGCGTCATGATACGTATCCTAATTTAGAAATCCGGTGTTTGAAATATGGATCTGACCTCCTGAGATGGGGGATAATCCAATTCATCCGGTGACAGCAGATTGCCCCAGTTGGTCCTTTCTTCCATTTCTTCGATGATATCTTGGGTTACGAATTCGTTGTCACTTCGAAGCTGCCAGCCGCCGCCCAGGGCCTTGTATATGCCAACCAGGCTAAGATCCACCGAACCGGCGGTAAATACCAGTTGATCCTGTTGGTCGGTCAAAAAACGCTGGGTGTCAAGGACTCGCTGGTAGTCGGTCAACCCTTCGCGATACTGAATCATAGACAGGTCGACGGAGCGTTTGGATGCTTTGACGGCGTCGGCCAGGAATCCGACCGAATCCTGGGTTCGCAAAAAGGAAATCATGGCATTTTCCACTTCCTGAGCAGCCCTGAGGACTGTGTTTTCATAGTTAATCGCCAGTTCCTGGAAACGGGCATCTTCAACCCGGACTTTGTTAGAGATCTGACCGTAGTTAAAAAGATTCCAGCTGACCCCTGGACCGGCAAACAGGGTGAAACTGTCCCCCTTGAACCAGTCGCTGACCTTGGAATTGTTCGAGCGTCCATCAACACTGCTGCTGGCCTGAAACCCCAGGGAGCCGAATAGGGAAAAGTGGGGGTACAAATCTGCCTTAGCCACTCCAATCAACGCGCTCTGACCGGCTAGCTGGCGTTCGGCCAGCCGGATGTCCGGTCTACGCCGCAGCAGTTCCGCCGGTATGCCCACGGCAACCTCGGGCGGCACTTCCGGTATGAGCCCCGGACCGCCCAACATTTGATCGATTTCACCGGGCAGTTTGCCCAGCAAGGTGGCCAGGGCGTTTTTAGCCTGGCGAATTGAAGTTTCGAACTCTGGAATAGTTGCTTCCGTACCTCGTAAGAGGGATTTGGCCTGGGCGACATCTAACTCTGTTACAGCTCCGGCTTTAAACCGCACATCGGCAATTTGCAGGGATCGCTTCTGAATTTCCACGTTTTGAAGAGCCACTTGCAGGCGTTCCTCATTAGTGCGAACCAGGATGTATGTCCTGGCGACTTCGGCGGTTAAGGCCACCAGGACGTCGTCATAGTCTGCAATTGTAGCCTCCAGGTTCGCCACGCCGGTTTGTACCGCACGCCGAAACTTGCCCCAGATGTCCAGCTCCCAGGCGGCGTCAAAGGTTGCTTGATAATTGTAGAAGTATCTGTCGGAACCAGCACTATTGGGCGCGTTTTTGCTGAGTTGATTGGCGGTGGCATCGGCGTTAACCTGCTGCTGCTGAGGGTATTGAAACCCGATGGCAATTCCCAGCTGGGCCCGGGCTTCAAGGACCCGTAAACCGGCAATTTGAAGGGGCAGATTCTGCTGGTAGGCTGTCTCAACCAGGGTATTTAAAACCGGATCGTTAAATACCGACCACCAGTGGCTGAAGTCTGTTTCCTTGCTTTTAATCTGAGGATCTTGCGACTCGAGCCATTCTTCCGGTTCCGGCGGCGTCGGTTTGACATAATCCGGGCCGACCATTGCGCAGCCGCCCAGCCAAATCACCAAGCTGATAAATCCGACTAAAAGCAGGATAGTTGATGGTTTACAGCACCGAACAGCCGTTTCCAGACAGCTTTTTTTAACAGTTGAAATCGATTGCATATTCCACTCCTTGATACATTGTTAATCGCGACAAATTCTGCAAATTTTAATTTGATCAGATTGGGATATATTCAGGGTTGCGACCCAATGTAATAATTAAAGCTGCGACCAGCGGCGCTTAAGGACAGTTCATTTTTTAATTCAATAAGTTGTAGATTGCAACAATATTTTATGGAATCTGACCATTGCCTTCAGGCTATCATCCGGCTAGAAATGGTAACTGATTTCAATCATGTGCAGATTTAGGCCCGGGTTGGTATCGTAGAAAACAAAATTGGACATGTGCTGGAAGCGATATCCGATGGCTAAATGTATCGCAAAATTGTAATCAATGCTAATGTGTGAGGTAAACTGAGCAGGTCCTCCGAGGTCTTCATCCCCGAATTCATGCTTGCTGATAATGGTCATTCTACCGATCTCGGATGCTGGGGATTGTCAGGAATGCGGCGGGGTCGTCGATCCTTATCAATGGCAACGTAGCGAAAGACGGCCTCGGTGACCAGGTGCCGCTGGGATTCGAATTCTTCGATGAGATCCTTGGCCCACACTTCCAGCTTGATATCCATGGAGGAGTTGCC
>JBATKU010000482.1:0-1815 GCA_049669725.1 Desulfobacterales bacterium | reverse complement strand
GCTATGATGCGGCTAAGCTGCAGCGGGTTCCACATGGGAAGGAATGAACGAATGGAGTAGGACAGCGGGTAGCGCTATCTACAAATTCATTTTTTAAACTGAAGTTTCCTGGGAATTTTCTGCTGGGTTTGGACGGTGGGGCAACATCACTCAAGCCCCATTGAAAATATTTATGCGGCCATCAAAATTGATTTGCATCTTCCGTGCCAAACTTCGGGACAATGCGGGCGCTTCGGTGAAAAAAAGACTATAAATCAATGCGATAGGTGATGAACAGAGGGTGCCCTTTTGGTATAATTTCAGGTGCAAACCATTGAAATTACAAACAAAAGGCCCTCCGTTCGATGTTCATTCTACGCGACCTGCTTACCCCGCTCCAACAGGTATTCTCCGAGACGGCCCAAGGCCGGAAGCGAAAGGTCTGGTTCGTTTATACGCTGCTGGCCGTTGCGGTTCCCTTTACCTCGTCGATCACGTCCAATGTGCTGCGTACCTTGCAGACGCTGTTCGGCCTGGAGATCCAAAGTCAGCGGTTCTATGCCTTCATGGCAAGCCCGACGCTGCCGTGGCGGCGACTCTGGCAGGTGCTGTGGGGGGCGATTCCCAACCCGGCTACGGCGGGTCGAATCTTGGTTGGACTGGATGATTCGATCAATCCCAAGACGGGCAAGACGATCTTCGGGTGCGGCCATTTCCATGATCATGCCGCCAAAGGCAATCAAGCCGGTTATCCCTGGTCGCAGTGTATCCTGGCCGTCGGATTGCTCAAACAGATCAAGGGACGTTGGGCCTGCCTGCCGTTGGATTTCCGCTTCTATCTGATGAAGAAGGATATCGAGGCCAAGCGCGTCAATGCCTGCCGGAATGGTGCGGTCATCGCTTTCGAGACGAAAATGGATCAGGCCGCCACGATGCTCAAAGGGGTCTTCGAGCACTACCGCCAACCGGTGGTGGCGGTAACCGACAGCTGGTTCGGCAACGATGGGCTGTGGTCGCGCCTGGAGCGGGGCCGCAACGGTGATTTTCATCTCCTCTCGCGTCTGCGCTCCAATCTCACACTCTATGCGTTGCCTGCGCCTGTGGCGCCAGGAGACAAACCCAAGCAGGGGCGCCCCAAGAAATACGGCACACGTCTCGGCAGCGTGGATCAGTGCGCCGGCTCGTTCAGGGAACGCGCCGAATCCTATCGGGTGTTCCTCTACGGCAAGCAACGCGATGTGCTGGCGTTCTCGCAGGTGGTGACGCTCAAAACGATGAAGTGCCCGGTGCGCGTGGTCTGGGTATTTCGCCGATCCCGGTATGTCGCTTTGGTGACCACCGACCTTTCGCTCAGTGTCGAGCAGATCATCGAATTCTACGGCGCTCGATGGAAAATCGAATCCGGATTCAAGGAGATCAAACAGGAAATCGGCAGTTCCAAGACCCAGACGCGCAATGCCCACGCCGTCGGCAATCATCTCAACTTCTGTATGATGGCAACCACGCTGACCTGGATCTACGCCGATCGTCTGCAGCATGCACCCGATCGCAGACATAAAATCCGCGGACGCTCGGCTTTTGCCTTCTCCGATGTGCGCAGAATCCTCGCCGAGGCAGCACTGCATCCGGATTTTCAATCGATTTGCCCTCGCCCCGCTCAAAGCCCGCAAAATTCTATTGTCCAGGCGCTTCTACGCATGGTGGCTTGAGATTGGCACAATTGGTCGATGCGAAATTCCAGGAAACTTCAGTAAACAATTTGCATGTCATCGGTTACTTTGTCCGGCACGTCTTCGTGTTCCTGGGTCTGGTCCTGATGCTGTTGGCGCTCACGCT
>JBATKU010000481.1:0-2060 GCA_049669725.1 Desulfobacterales bacterium | reverse complement strand
GCATAGCGCCCAATAATTATACTTTTGAAGAACAACCTCCAAACGTATTTCATTTCACTTGCGCTACGATTAGGAATCCAATTATAAATGCAATTTGTGTACCAGCTACAAAAAAAAGATAACCCTCTGTTTATTCTATAATTTCTATTTTATTATCTGAAAAACAGGCGAGACAGATGAAGGGTTTATCATACGGTGGTCAAAAGAGCTTGATAGAAATGAAGACTTAAACATCTGTAACTAAATGGTTATCAAATGATGGGAAATTCCTTCATCTGATCCGGATTAAATAGACGTAACTGTTCAATCTCAGCTTGAAAACATCAACTCAAATCCGTTGATACCTGCTTCCGTCATTTTGAAAGTGGATTCAGAACCTGTGATATCGTTTTCCAATAGGGGCAGATCCTTTTCACCGGGTTTGCCTTTTTTGCAATTTTGTAAGAAATACGATATATGTAATCAGCAAGAACTGGCTTCAGGTTGTGCTTTTGGCACCCATTAAAAGGCCCCTGTCAAGAGAAAACACTTTTCCAACGCAAAAAATGATGTCTTTTTTTTTGCAAGGTCAATATTCAGTCCGGAAGATGACCCTTTTGAATCTCTGCGCCCGACCTTTTCAAATATTATAGTTTGGACCTTTCGTAGATCTGCTACCAGGCACCCATCAGGATCAAGGCCATTCAAGAAAAAGTTAAAATTGGCGGTTGCGTAGCGGAGAGACCTTCATTATCTGGGAGCGAAGCAACCTTCCTTTTTCTTTACGGCCCCTGGTCCGTTAAGCGGACCCCAGAAAAACATCGGTAACTTGTCATGTCCAATGGGTTGTTGACAAAACAAAGGGCTCCAAATGGGCCAACCATAGGGAGTTCATGACAAGGGCAGATCACAAAAAAGGACACCCGCCTGGATTTTCGTTTAAGGGAGTGCAACGGCGTGCCAACCAAGAGAAAGGGTTTTGAACCACCAAAAGCAAAGGATCACCGTTGCAGTCCCCGGTTCATTGACAGAACAGCTCCTCTTGAAAAGGAACTTGATCTCTCATGATGTAATAACAGATACGAGCCAGTTTATTACTCAGCGCTTTGGTTCCAAGGCTTGTATTTGCCTGGGCAACTTTTCGATTATAGTATGCTCTGAATCGTTCGTTGTATCTGCGACCCAAGTGGGCTGCTTCGGTAAATGCCCAGCTCAAATACCGATTCCCGTTTTTACGGTTGCCATGCCCTTTACTTTTACCATCTGACAGTCGTCGGGCAGGTGCACACCGGCAATAGGATGTGAAATTATTGACCTTGGGAAAGCGGTTGACATCACCGACCTCCAACATAATGGTCAGTGCTAAAATATCGCCAATGCCCGGAACCGTTTTTAAGTAATGAAACGCCTTTTTGAGTTTGACTTTCTTTCTAATTGCTTTCTCTAATGCCTGAATCTTCTGTTTAAGAAAATTGATACTGTCTAAATTAGCCTGGGCAGAGAGGACCAGATACTCTTCTTCTAACCACTCTTCTAATTCTTTGACAGTCAAATGTCTCATATCATTAGCCCTGACTTTCATGGCACAGCTGCGGGCAATTAATGATTGTAAGCTTAAAATATGAGCAGTCTTGTGCTGGACTAGAAACATCCGTTTACGGGCCAGATCGCGCACCGGACGATCCTTTTTGGGATAAATATATCCTTGAGGTAAAATACCTAAAATCAAAAGTTGAGCCAAAAAGAATGCATCGTGTTGATCGTCAGTATACTTTAATCCTTCATACTGTTTGATCGCCGATGGATTAGCTAAATAAGCCGAGGCGTATCCTGCATCCATAAGGCCATCCACCAGCCAGTACCAGTTATAGGTGGATTCAACCACAAATCCTTTGATTTGATCCCGAAAAGGGGCTAATGTTTGTAAAATGTGTTCCAGCTGATTCGGAACTCTTTTTTTAAACACCGGATTGAACGCTTTGTCCATAATGCCGATGTAAGTATTTCTTGAATATAGATCTAATCCAGAGTATAATTTCATTGAGCATTTCCTTTTGTTAAAGGTTGTTGTTGCCGTTAAC
>JBATKU010000480.1:0-2084 GCA_049669725.1 Desulfobacterales bacterium | reverse complement strand
GAGTGCGCATGAGCTGGTCGAATACCAAAAGAAAATAAAACAGGCCAGGATGTCGAAGGAAGTCGGCCGGGAAGCAACCAAACAGTTAAAACGACTGGAACAGATGCACCCTGATTCGGCGGAATCCACGGTTATCCGTACTTATCTGGACTGGCTGGTGGATATGCCCTGGAGCAAGTCCTCTAAAGATATGATCGACATCATTGAGGCCAAAAAGGTTTTAAACAAAGATCATTTCGGGCTTGAAACCGTTAAAAATCGTATATTGGAGTATTTAAGTGTTCGAAAACTCAATCCAAAAATGAAGGGCCCGATTCTGTGTTTTGTGGGACCGCC
Source organism: Desulfobacterales bacterium (assembly GCA_049669725.1). GTDB lineage: Bacteria > Desulfobacterota > Desulfobacteria > Desulfobacterales > JAFDCJ01 > JAFDCJ01. Next base: position 1,748 of record JBATKU010000480.1, on the reverse strand, counting down.
GGGTGTCGGCAAGACATCTCTGGGCCAATCTATTGCCCGGGCGATGAAACGAAAATTTATTCGCATTTCCCTGGGTGGTATTCGGGATGAAGCCGAAATCCGGGGACACCGCCGTACTTATATTGGTGCCTTGCCGGGTCGTATCTTACAGGGCTTGAAGCAATGCGGAACCAACAACCCGATCTTCATGATGGATGAAATCGACAAACTGGGATCGGATTACCGCGGTGACCCGTCTTCAGCCCTGCTGGAAGCCCTCGATCCTGAACAGAACTCGGATTTCAGCGATCATTTTCTCAACCTGCCTTTTGATTTGTCCAAGGTCATGTTTATCCTCACCGCCAACGCAACCGATACGATACCGTCGGCTTTGCTGGATCGCATGGAAGTGATCAGTCTTTCCGGGTACACCGAGGAAGAAAAGGCGGCCATCGCAGCTAAACATCTTTTGCCCCGTCAGATCAAGGAGAACGGTTTGAAACCTAAAACGATGTCGATCAGCGCTGGGGCGATGCGACAGATTATCAGTGAATACACATGTGAGGCGGGGCTTAGAAATCTTGAACGCGAGATAGGCACCATTTGCCGTAAGGCAGCTCGCCAAATCGCAGAGGGCAAGAAAAAGACATTTCTGATAACGAAAGGCAATTTGCATACATTTCTGGGGATTGCCAAGTATATTCCGGAAATGGATCAGGAAGGAAGCCAGGTGGGCCTGGCAACGGGTCTGGCCTGGACCCAGGTGGGCGGCGAGGTCCTTTATGTCGAAGCGACTTTGATCGGCGGAAAAGGCGAGTTGATCGTTACCGGGCAACTCGGAGATGTCATGCAAGAGTCCGCCCGGGCAGCCGTAACCTATGCCAGGGCCAACATCGCTTCTTTCGGCGTGAACAAAAAGGACTTTGACAATCTGGACATTCATATTCATGTGCCCGCCGGAGCAATTCCCAAAGACGGTCCCTCGGCCGGTATCGCCATGGCCACGGCATTGATTTCAGCTCTGACGGACCGGCCGGTGCGCAATGATGTCGCCATGACCGGTGAAATTACGCTCAGGGGCAGAGTCCTGCCTATTGGTGGCTTGAAAGAAAAGGCGCTGGGTGCCGTGCGAGCCGGAATTCGCAAGGTTATTATCCCTGAAAAAAACAAAAAAGATCTGACGGAAATTCCACAAAACGTTAAGCGTAGGCTCACCTTTATCCCGGTCCGACAAATGGAAGATGTTTTGTCGGATGCTTTGGTGGACAGGATTACAGAGGCCAGAAACGAGAAGACAGAAAACAGAAAACCGAAGCCAAAAGACAGAAAACAGACGGCAGAAGAAGGGTGTCCGAGACCAGTCTCCACTAACCAGCGATCCGCAGCCGAAAAGGATTTACCATCATCTCCAATCCATAAGATCAAAATCATGTTACCATGAGGATTCTTGCGCTGGATACGGCTACCCAGAATTGCAGTGTCGCAATAGTTGACGATGGATCGCTGCTGGCGGAGTTGACCAGCGTCAACAGCACGACCCATTCCCGGCGTTTAATGGACTTCATCAACACGGTTTGCAGTTTAGCCGACCTTAAAGCTGAGGATGTGGATGGATTTGCCGTAACCATAGGACCGGGCTCTTTCACCGGGCTAAGAATCGGTATCAGCACAATTAAGGGATTGGCCTTTTCCTTAGGCAAACCGGTGGTAGGGGTTTCAAGCCTCGATGCCCTCGCCTGGCAGTGTGCCCAAAGTGCCTATCTGATCTG
>JBATKU010000479.1:0-1525 GCA_049669725.1 Desulfobacterales bacterium | reverse complement strand
AAGCAGGGAAGCACAACCCCGTAAACACTTACAACAAAAGAACCCAGAATTTTTTTGCCTTTCTCTCTTGAAAGCTGGAAGGCAAATTTGCGGGCGCCGTTTTTGAACAATTGAGTCAAGCAGTGCCATTCCGATTTCGGCATTGTGCTCGGAATCTGACGTTACGTTAAGACCTTTAGGAGAGAAAACGGGAATTTGTTTTACTCCTAGTTCCTTTGGGGTCAAATATCTTTTATAAAGACACTCCATTAGCCATGATATAACACCACCTACAGAGATTGCATCAAAACCATACATATCTGCATGGTGATTGAGTTTTTCAGCAGCCCGCTGATCAAAAATCCCTGATAAGGGACCCATTACTTGATACGGTTCATAGTCCTTTTTGTATTCACCATGCATTTTTTTGCAAACTGCTAAGCAGGGCTCACCACAAGTTTTTTGTTTTTTATGTTTAAAGGAATGGATCCCTTCAGAGAGCATGGCAGAACTCACAGGTCGGGATTTCATAATTTACAAGAGGATTCATCTATGGTCTTTAGATATAATTCATCACCGGTTACCTGAAGATAAAATACTGGAAATTCGGTCCAAGCACTTGTGTTAATATACCTAACACCATTGAAAACTATATCCTCTGGGTAGTGAGTATGGCCACAGGTGACCGCTTCATATCCATTTTTCATGGCACAATTCACCGCATTTATCATTACATTTTTACGGAGAAACTTGTAAAAGAGCCCCCATTTTTTGGCATATTGGGCCACATGCATTGGTCTTGCTCCCAATTTTACCCTCAAATCATGCATCAGTTTAAAAGCCTGCATGAAAGCCTGGTTTCTGGGCATGATCTCGTCAAAATCGTCTCCATGGGCAATTAATAGTCTATGACCTAAGTTGTAAAGACGAGTAAAGTTGACTTTCTCAAACCCTTTAGGCACATATCCATTATCATGGTTACCTCGTACCCAAACGATCTTTTGACGGTAAGATTTCTGCCTAATAAGGTCAGGGATACGCTGATGCGGTGGCTTTAGATTCTTATAAGGATCGTCTATAATATCCCCATTTAAGATAAGTTCATGATCTTCAGAAAGATTCCCGAGAAAACGCTCGAAGTCGTTATATAAAAAATGGTGAGATCCTATATGTAAATCGCTGACAATGATTGCGTTCATATAAAGTGAATCTTCCTCCAATCGTTCTTTTGGGCTAAAAATAAGGCAGAACCATTGCTGACCCTGCCAATTAACTTGAAAAGTTGGTTAAAATTCTTTGTAATTATATTGTTTAATTTTCTACTTTTTTATTTTGGAAAACTTGGAACCCTCTATGGTCAGGTTGTACATCAAGCCTTTTTGATCGAAAGCAAAAGCGACTATCGGGTCTTTGATGTTTGTGGTATCAATGGAGCCGCCGATACCGACCGTTACTAAAGCAACAGATCCGTCCACACCTGCTTTCCAGCCGTTACTCTCACGGAAACTTTTAAGTGCCTCTTTCTGGGTAAAAACAAGGATTAGGG
>JBATKU010000478.1:0-17237 GCA_049669725.1 Desulfobacterales bacterium | reverse complement strand
TCACCTCTTGCTACTTTTTCCGCAATTTCTTTCTTCAGCGTTTCTTTGTTTACTTTCCCGGAATCACCCACGGCGGGAAATTCGGCGACGACTTCGAGGCGCTCGGGAAGTTTGTACATGGCCAGTTTTTTACCCTTGAGAAATTCTACCATTTCTTCAAAGCTGAAATCCTGACCGCCTTTGGGGATGACGTAAGCGCAGGTGCGCTCCCCCATTTCCCGGTCCGGATATCCCACCACGGCCACCGAGGCCACCTTGGGATGATCGTTGAGCAGGCCTTCGATCTCCGCCGGGTAAATATTTTGACCGCCGCGGATAATCATGTCTTTGGCTCTTCCCAGGATCCACAGGCATTCCTGGTCAAATTTTACGATATCGCCGGTGGTGGTCCAGCCCTTGGGGTCGAAAACCGTGGCCGTTAATTCTTCATCGCGATAGTAGCCGGCCGGCGCGTGAGGGCCTCTGAAATACAGGACCCCGGGTTCGCCATCGGCTACCGGTTCGTTGGTATCCTTGTCCAGCAGACGTACCTTATTGCCCGGCAGCATGCGCCCGACGGTTCGGCGGCGAAGATCTTTGGAATCTTCCACCCGACAGCCCGAGACCGAGCCCATGTCCTGGGTACCCAGATCGCTGGTAATGTTGGCGCCAAAAGCGGTTTCAGCTTCTTCGGCGATTTGGGGTGAGAGATAACCACCGGCGGAACGAATAAAGCGCAGGGAACTTAAATCGTACTTGGAGGAATCGACTTCGAGCATTCGCACCAGATGGGTCGGCACCACCCCGATGGCAGTGGCTTTCTCCTTTTCAATCAGGGCCAAGGCGGCTTCCGGATCGAATTCCTCCAGCATGACCGTTTTGGCGCCGGCTATGGGGGCGGCAAAATAGGTGAGGGTGCCGGCGGCACCACCGGCGTGGGGTGCAATCGCCATGGTGGTGTCCTTGTTGGTAAGACCCCAGATATCGACCCGGCCTTTCGAGGTGCATACCCGGGGGGCTGTGGGCCATTCCACCAATTTGGGTATACCGGTGGTGCCCGATGTGGTTGTCAGCAGGGCGATATTCCCAATCGGGTCCAAGCGGCGCGCTTTCAGAGCCTCTTCGTCGATGGGCTTTTCGGCAGCGGCCTGGGCTAACCGGGTTAGCGAATAGGTTCCTTCCGGTGCGCCTTGCGGAACTTCATCGTCGAAAAGAAAAATCTTTTCCAGATGGGGAAATTTTCTCTGGAGGTCGCGGTACATTTCAAGATAGTTGAAATTGCGGTATTCATTTAGAATAACAACAGCGACGGCCTCGGTTTTTTCCACCATGTAAGTCAGCTCTCTTTCCCGCAAATAGGGATAGACGGTCAGAGAAATAAGGCCGGCCCTTTCGGCTGCGATGCGTGCCAGAAATCCATAGACACTGTTTGGCGATTGAATAATGATGCGGGATGATTGGGGAATATCCATCTGTACCCATGTGTAGGCAATGGCATCCACCAGTTTTTTGGCTTCGGCCCAGGTAACGCGGTACTTGGAATCCACCAAAGCCTCCTGGTCTCCGAATTCCCTGGCGTTTCTTTCCCAGAAATCATAAAAAAGCTCCTGGGTCCAATAACCGTCACCCAAAAATTCATCCACCATTTCCTGTTTATAGCGAATTGGTTTCACTTAATACCTCCTCAGAACAGCTCATAGCTCATGGCTGCAAGCTGATAGTTTGAAAATCGGTAGGTTAAATCTGTATGGACGCAAATATCATAGGGTTTAACTCATAGAGCTGATGCTCATAGCTTAGGCATCCTATGCTATGAGCTATCAGCTATGAGCTAAAAGTTATCCGCAGAAATTTTTATCCAATCCCAGTTCCTCCCATCGGCCTTTGACTCTTGCGACCATTTCCGGATCCAATTCGATGGGGATCGGTTTGTCTTTCCAGTCATAGGGAATGGTAGCATCCAGCAGCAATCTGCCGGTGATTTCTCTGGCATTGATCGGCAGCGAGGGATCCAGGGGTGTGGATCGGCCGCGTTTGATGACCTGGGACCGATTGGGCTGGAAGCGGAAACTTAAAGCATACATGACGCGGGGAATGTCCCAGGGATCGATATCTTCGTCCACCACGATTACGGTCTTAAGGCCGTAAGCGCCCATTTCGGTGGAGATGGCGGCGGTCAGCACCTGGTCGGCGTGCCCGGGATACATCTGTTTGATGGAGATGATGGCCAGGAATCGTCCGGAGCCTTCCGGTGGACAGTAAACCGCTTTGAGCCCGGGAATCTTCATGGCCAGCAGCTGCTGCCACAGGGTTGCGCCGTATGAGAGCGCCATGGTCATATGGGTGTCGGTGACGGCCCGGCCAACGGTGGTTCCCCACAAGATGGGATTGTTTCTATGGGTTACGCATTTAACATCGATGAAATTGCGCGGATCCGTGCCGACGCCTGAATAATAACCGGTGTACTCGCCGAATGGGCCTTCTTCCATAAATTTGTCGGCATCCACTTCGCCTTCGATGACGATTTCGGCATGGGCCGGGATGGGAAGATCCACGGTTTCGCCCTTGACGACTTCCACGGCCTCGCCGCGCAATGCCCCGGCGACATCATATTCCGATGTAAAGGCGGAGATACGGGCTGCGCCCAGGATAAAGAGCAGGGGATCGCATCCGATCACCGAGGCCACCGGCATGGGTTTGCCCATGGCCTGGTATTTTTTCAGCATGATGTCGGCGTGTTTGCCCTTAATAAACTGGGTGCCCATTTTGTCTTTGCCAAGCAGCTGACTGCGGTAGGTTCCCAGGTTGACCCAGCCGGTCTCGGGATCCTTGCTGATGATGAAATGGGCGGTGCCGATAAAACGTCCGCCGTCCAGAGGATACCACTGGGGCACCGGAAACATGAAAAGATCGATATCATCACCCGTCAGGATATTTTCTTTACAGGGAGCGGCTGAGGAATCCACCGTCTTGGGCTTAATCAGGTTTTCACCCAGTTTTGCCCATTCCACGTAAATATCAACAAGGGAGGAATCAAGGGGCATGCCCATGATCAAAGCCAGCCTTTCGGTGGTGGTGCATACACTGGTGATCACAGGGGTGCTGTAATCTTTTACGTTTTCAAAAAGAAGGGCCGGGCCGCTGGCTTCTTCATTAAGCTTGGCGATATGTGACAACTCCAGGTTCCAGTCTACTTCGGCCGTGATTCGTTTACACAAACCAACTTCTTCACCTTGGGTTACGAAATCTCTCATGTCTTTCATTTTGATACAGTTCTCCTCTCTGAATTTTGGTTGATTAATTTATTGGTTTTTCGATAACAAAAGCAATTAAATGCAGTTTGAGGTAAGGTCAAAATGGTATAAGGTTTAAGGTATAGGGTGTAAGGTCTAAAACGCTGGCGCAGGGCGCATGGCGTAAGGCAAAAGGAAATATTGAACTCATTGGATTTAACCCTTTGCCCTTAACCCTGAACCATGAACTTTGCACCTTGCACTTTTTTTACCCCGGCAGTTTTATTCGCTTCATGGCCTGTTCCATCAGCAATTGATAACCGGTCTTTTTGCCGAGCTTCGATTCCACCTTGCGCTGGCTCCAGACGGTTTCGGGGCGTGCCTGAACAATAAATATATTTTCCGGGAATGAAAAATCTTTGTCGATGGCCCACTCGATATCCATGGCGCGGCCGTAGTGGGATTCTATGGTTTTGGCTGTTTTGACCAGTGCTTTTATTTCCTGATCCTCGAGACAGCAGGTGCACTGCATGTCTTCGTCCACATCGGCGTCGACTGTTTCTCCTTTTTCCACGTCGAAGACGCACTCGATGTGCTTGGTCGAGATGGTCCGTTCGTTTATCTCCCCCATGACCTTGTCGACCACGAATTTGTCCGGGTTGACGGAACCGGATACGACGGTTTCTCCCAATCCCCAGCTTCCTTCAAGCACAACTTTGGAAATATCCCCATTGGTGGGATTGAGGGTGAACATCACTCCGGCTGCCCTTGAATTCACCATTTTTTGAATACCAACACTGATCAGGACTTTTTCATGGGGGAAGTTATTTTTGACCCTGTAGCTGATGGCTCGCGGTGTATACAGGCTGGCCCAGCACTTGCGGACACTTTCAATGACCCGCTCAGGTCCCATTATCCAGAGATAAGTATCCTGCTGCCCGGCAAAACTGGCCGTGGGCAGATCTTCCGCAGTCGCGCTGGATCTTACGGCCACCGGAAGATCATCAACCTCGCACTCTTTGCACAGCAGAGAATAACCCTCACTTATTGCGTTTTGGACATCATCGGGGATGACTGCAGTTCTGATCATTTCCTGGACTTTTTCGGCGGCCTGATTGAGCGCATCGATATTATCGGGATCCAGATCTGCCAGGAGACTGAATATCGTATCATTTATCCCGGCTTTCTCCATAAATACCGCATAGCTGTCGGTGGTGACGGCAAAGCCCGGAGGCACCCGGATGTCGGCATTGATCATTTCTCCCAGGCTGGCATTTTTCCCACCAACCAATGGCAGCGAACTTTTATTAAGTTTGCGAAAATCCAGGATGGAGTCCATTTTTATTCTCCCGCAAATTTTCAGAGAAGTTGTATTCTCTCACCTTCTTCCCGGGTCCCGTCCCCGTGTTGGGGAGGGCGCCCGGGATTGAACCAGTATTTAGGTTTAGAAGGTTTTGCAAATTAATTTCAACTAATCAACGAAAATTAACCCGCTCTTTGGACAACTGTGACAACACCGGTATCACCATCGACTTTAACAATATCGCCGGTTTTGATAGCCGCTGTAGCATAACCGCAGCCGGTGACCGAAGGTACGCCATATTCACGGCAGACAATTGCCGCATGGCTGGTCAGCCCGCCGATGTCGGTTACCGCGGCCTTGATATTGGTGAAAACCGGTGCCCAGGATGGATTGGTCGACGGACACACCAGAACTTCACCCGGCTGCAGTTTGGTAATGTCCTTGAGCATTTTGAGGACCCGGGCCGGACCTTCAACCACCCCGGCCGAGGCTGCAAAACCCTTGATTTCAGAGACATTCGCAACTGTTGACGCATCGACGCCTTTGAGCCATTCTTTCACCTTGTCGGTGGTGATACCCCACAGCATGATGGTGAAGGGCTCGGCCACTTCTTCGGGCGGTACGCCCAGGGCCGGTGTCGGATTCCATTCGGCAGCGGCATCGAGGATTTTGCGGCGTTTGGCGGCCTTGGATTTATAAAAATCCCCTCTGACCGGTATATCCACGCCCAGGGCCCAGGCGGTTGCCACTTCCGTCAGAAGTTGCGGAATCTCGTAACGGTTGAACATAAATATATCGTTCACATCATTAATCATTCCGTTGTCGACCAGCACTGATCCAATTTCTCTGATTTTTTTATACCAGATGGTGTGAAACCAATGTTCAACCCAGAAGAGATGATCTTCGGCGTAGCGGTAAATGGTTCGGATGGTGTTATAAGCATCGTCAAAGGCTTTGCGGTCGTCGTCGGTTTGTATCATCTTGCGGTACTCGGCGACAACTTCATCGCGTTCCTTTTCGATTCCATCCAGGGAGCGCTCAATGGTTTCACCCTTGCCCAGCCTTTCCACATAGCCTTTGAGATAGCTGTAGGGAATGTCAGGATCAGTGAGCCAGCTGCCCTCATGGTGATACCAGCCGCTGCCGTTGGATACATAAAACCAGGGATCACTTGATTTATCATATTCGGCCAGCCAGTTCTTGCCGGCTTCTGATTGTTGAAGTTCGGCAATCTTATCGGCGGTGGATTTATCGGAGCTAAGAACAGCACCGACACCATCAGATGATACCGCCAGCCGGGCAAGTCTGCAAAGTTCCTCCTCCGGTCTGAACATGGAAACATAAGCACCGGCCACCATCTTGCCGATGGCACTTTCGCTGATGCCGGGGAAAAGCTTGCGGGACACATCGGCGAACATGAGATAGGCCAGGTAGGTCAAGTTGAGCATTTCGAAATGATATTGCCAGCCTTTGAACATCTGGTTGACCAGCTTGTCGAAAGACTCGATCAGGTCGTAACCTTCATAGAAACCCGTGGGGGCGGGCAAAACCTTTTCATCGGCAACGTATTTAGGCAATTCTGCGGGGACCTTAACCGCCCTCATTTCCTCCCCCAGGGCCTTAAATTTGGTCAGCCATTTGTCCCACAGCTCATCGTAGTGTTCGAAGACATAAAATACCCGTTTTTCGAAATGTGCGGCTTTTTCACCGATAATTTCATCGGGCGGCGGGGCAATAGCGCAGATATACAGGTAACAGCCCACCAGCCGCTGGGCAATTCCCTGGGCCGGGGGGATGCAAAATACACGGGTCGTATACTGCGATAAGGAAATCTGCCATGCTTCCTGAAAGATTAAATCCAGGGGAGGCAATGGTTCTGGTGCGTGGATTTTGTCTGCATACCAGAATTGGGCTTTTTCCCAATCTGCTCGATCTTCTGAAAACAGGTGATGGGTTGGATACATTTCCTCCCAGCCTTCAAGCTCCGGGGGGACTTTAAACTCGTGAGGATCCGGAAATCTACCTTTGTCATCTGCCATTGTCGTCCTCCTTTACGGTTTGATATTATTACATATTTGAAAAGCCTCGGGTGGCTTGTAAAAAGATGTTTGATAGCGCAAGTCAAACCAGGAAGAGATGGTGACAGAGAACATAACAACCGTCAGAACCACAAACCAAAAGTGCGCACTTTTTTGATATCCATGGATTATTAAATATCGTTCAGATTCTTATGAACAATTAAAATAAAACTGTCAAACCAATTAAATTTATGCTATCCATAAGCTCAGATTATGGGTTGGATAGATATATAAATATTTTTTAAGGAAGGGTACCCGGTACTCGATGCTGGCAAAATGTCTATGGTTACTGGTTTGTCAATAGGTACAGGGTGCGAAAAGGGTATAACGCACGATAAAAGTATAGATGGTGGAGGTTGGAAGGCCGAAGGTCCACAGTTGAATGTCGGATGAAATCTAAGATCTGTTAACTGAAATCTGTCATCTGTCTTCTGTTCTTTGTCATCTGGAACCGCCATGCTGAATTTAAACCAATTACGCGTCTTCTACCACGCTGCCAAAAATTTGAATTATACGATTGCGGCCGGCGAGCTTTTCATCACCCAGCCGGCCGTGACGGCCCAGATGAAGGCATTTGAGGGGGCCTGCAATTTAAAGTTGTTCAAAAAAAGAGGACGCAGTATATTTTTAACCGATGAGGGGCGGGCGCTTTACGGATATGCCGAAAAGATTTTCAAATATGAAAAAGAAATAGAAACCGCCATCGAAGATATGCACGAGCTCAAACGGGGTGTTCTCAGCCTGGGGACTACCAAAGCCTATGCCCGCTATTTTATGCCGCTGATGCTCAGCACCTTTCACGAAAACTATCCCGATATCAAGATCCAGTTAAATGAAGGCAGTTCTCTGGACATGACATACAGCCTGCTTGATTTTAAAAACGAGGTAGCGGTGATCGCCAAAGCAGAGGATCTTCCCGAAGTCAATTTTTCACCGTTCAGCAAAGAGGAAATGGTCGTCATTGTCGCACCCGGGCACCACCTCACCCTCAAAAAGGCCGTGTCTTTCAAAGAATTGGCTGAAGAGCCATTTATTATGAAAGAAAAAGGCTCAGGAACGCGAAAAGTGGTAGAGCAATCATTTGCGAATGCGAACTGTGAGCCGGATATTTTAATGGAGACCAGCAGCACCGAATTCATTAAACAGCTGGTTCAGCGTGGCGACGGCATCTCGATTGTGGTAAAGGAGGCCGTCGCCTTAGAGCTGGGGGAAAAAAAACTGGCTCAAGTACCATTAAAAAATCCCCAAATATATCTAGATGTCAGCATTGCCTATTTAAAAGATCAACCCCTTTCACCGCCGGCCCGGGCCTTTGTGGAGACATTGAAAAATTTGAGGGCATCAGATATCGATCCCATGGGTATCGGTGCCATGATGGCTAAAATCCTTGCACAACGAAGAAAAGCTGCTAAATGAAACCTGTTTTCGAAAAAATCCAGCAACTTGCAAAGCCCTTTCTGGATACCCGCCGCAATGATGTTCACACCGCTATTTCTACCAGACTCGCCTTCCGGCTGCTGGAACAAGAAGGTGGTTATGAAGATATTGTGATACCGGCCATTATCCTGCACGATATCGGTCGGAAGCGAGTGCCGACCGAGCTGCAGCTCCAGGCATTCGGTCCTAAAGCGACCCGGCCGGAGCTGAACAGGCTGCATGAAGTCGTCAGTCTGAATTATCTTGACATTAATTGATATTAAGTATTTAAATCTTGATACTGCGATGATCTGAACCTAATTCTTACACTGACAGTTGATCTTTTTTACCAGTTTGGCTATTTCTGTTTGACGTAAATCGATGCTCGACCTCTGGATGCTTCTCCCGCAAATTAGGTACTGGTTTTTCTTAAATTAAATTTAACCGCGCTGCAAAAGCAATGTCTTACTATCAATCGCATGCCAGGATCGCGACAATGAGATAAGAAAAGGAGGCTGTTCACAAGACCCAGCGAAGGAGGATCCTCATGTCGTTCTTAGAGAGTGAAATGCGCTTCGCGCGCCATAGCGTGACGACTGAATCACCCACGTGGATGGCGCTTCCCCAACCCACCTCGCGTTTCGTGCCCACCAAGCTGGTGAAACTCTGCTATACCCTCGTACATGCCGCCGAGGCGGTGGGTATCCGGGATCTTGCTGATGGTGAGTTCCAGCCAACCGATACGACGCTCGAGGAGGGAATCGAGCGGCAGCTGAACTGTCTTCTCGATCAGGTAGGTTGCAACCATCCCGGCTTTCGCCTGCTGGAGATCGGCTGCGGTTATGGACACCTGTTGAGACTTGCGTGGCAGCGGGGTGCCCGTGCAGTGGGCGTCAATATATCGCCGGAGCAAGTGAAGTATTGCAACGACAACGGTTTGCAGGTTTACTGCTGCACGTATCGAGACCTCCTGGAGGCGACCCAATGGCACGGACAATTCGACGGTGTGATTGCGAACGGGTCTTTGGAGCATTGGGTGCAACCTGAGGATGTTCAAGCCGACAGGATGAATCCGATTTACAATGAGTCTTTTGCCATCGCTGATAAAGTACTCGACCCCAGCGCGCTCGAGGCTCGCTACGTGACGACAGCAATTCATGTCAAACGCGAGGTCAAGCCGGAATATCTGTTAACCGCGTGGTATCGCCAACCACGCGGTTCGGATCGCCGGCACTTCAGCCTGCTGCACCACTGGATGGGCGGATACTATCCAGTTGATGGACAGTTGGAGCATTGTGCCAGACCCTATTTCTCGCTGGAAGCGGAAATAGACGGATCATTGGGTTATAAGATCGCCAACGATTATCGGATGGATAGGATGCTTCGCGGCCTGTACACCAATCCCAAGTTGGTTTGGCGCATCGCCCGCTGTCTGGCCCGTCACCCTCTTGTTACCAGCACCATGATTGAGTGCTATTTCATTGAGAAGTCCTGGGACTGGCAGTTTCAGGGAGAGGACCCGCCGATGAAGCTCTTGCGCCACACGTGGAGGCGCCAAACAAGGTGGCGCCGCTGAAGGACCCGTTACATATAATTGCCATGTATCGGCAATGAAAGTGCGTCTTCAAAATTACTGACAGCTCCAACTGGGTTGCAATATGAAACCACTTCAAAGCAAGGGTCTATGAGATATCAGGGCTAATACGGTAAATCATATCTATAATTGCCTGTGCGAATTCGGAATCATTGATGTAATAAGGCAAAACGTTCAGGCAAGATTTGTCATCCAGATTTTTTTCCAATGTATTTACAAAGATCTCAGGGGCCTCGGGGTCGTGCAGGGGGCCTTCTTTATGATCAAAAGCCGAAAAACCGTTCATGGGGACTAAAATCTTCACAGGGCCATTTGCGTTGTTGCACAAACCGGCTATGGTTTCCGCCATCATCTCAATCTCCTCCTGTTTTGTTCGGACGACCGTAATGGCCGCATTGTGAGAATGATATGGGCGATTGGGGAATTTCTTTTGGGCAGTTTCCAGAGATCCGGTGACCAAAAAGTCAATATTCCCGGGGACAAGGATGGTTGGTATTTTTAGATCCAGAGCAGCCGTGCCCCGTTGGGGGCCGGCATCGTAGTCACCGCCAAATCGGTGGTCTGCCATTTCATGCAACGACATATCTACCAGGACCGATACGTCTTCATGCGCCATCATCTCTTCCATGGCTTTACCGCCGGATCCCACCGTGTGAAAGATAACGACTTCATTGTTTTTTTCTTCCAGGGCAGATCGGATCTGCTGAGCGGTTGCTTCGGTGGTTCCCAGAGTGGAGACAAACACGAGGGGTTTGGGGTCCGACGTCTCATCCGGCATGGCCGAACGTAGCATACCCGCCAGGGCCAGGGCTCCGTTGCGCAGAATTTTGCGGGTGACCCGATTCAGCCCAGCGAGGTCGCTCACCGAATGCAGCATGAGAATATCTTTGGTTCCCACAAAGGCCCGGGTGTCGCGGGATGCCATGGTGGATATCATGACTTTGGGAAGGCCCACCGCAAAGCTGCGCATAACCCCGCTGCCCAGGGTGGTGCCCATGGAACCTCCCAGGCCAATGACACCCTGTACCTGGCCTTGGCGGTGTAACCCCCGGGCGCACTGAATGGCGCCATTGGTCATGACCTCGAGAGCTTTGCCCTCATGGCCGATATTTATTACATCCTGCAGTGATTTACCGCCGGCCCGGGCGACCTCTTCGCGTGTAACGTCCACCTCGCCGAGGCATTGACCTTTAATGCCGGCATCCATAATTATAACCGCAATGCCTTCTGTGATGAGACAATCCGCAAGAAACCTGGCTTCCTGGCCCTTGGTATCCATGGTCGCAACAATCAGCGCTGTTGGTTTATCTGCCAAAATTTCCTCCTGTAGATTAACCGAATAGAATTGGTAGATCAATTTTCCTGGCTGCCAGGATCAGTTTTTCGTCCGACGTGGCTATGGGATATTGTCTAATTGAGCACATTTGACCATATTATCCATCATCGTTGCGGCAATCTGCCCGAAGGCTTCATCATTAATATGGTGGTCGACCTTCTGGATTTCGATTTGAGAATCTAGAACTTGCCTGAACTTCTGAAGAAAGACTTCATTCATGCCCGGATTATACAAAGGGCCGTCATGCTTATCGGCGCCGGACCAGCCCCGGGTGGGCACCAGTACTCTGATATTGGCGGGGTCCTTATTGAGCTTTTCTGCCAGTTGGGCCGCTAAAAAAGAAGTTTCTTCGACATTCAGGCGGATAGCAGAACGAAAATCGTAGAAGAATATTTGGCGATCTTCATATTTTTCCGGAATGCAGGTGCGGGTAAACTCCAACACGGCGCAGTCGAGTCCGCCGGGAACCACCAGTCTGGGAATCGATCTGCCCGGCACCGGTTCAAAACGCTGGGGTCCGATTCCACCGCAATAACCGTCCAGCAAGTCATCGGCCAGCTCGTGGGTGGCCAGATCCAGAATGCCATGGAAATATCCTTCTGCCGCCAGCTCTTCCATTGCCATACCACCGGTACCGTTGGCATGAAAGGCAATAACTTCATACCCCAATGATTCCAGGGCCTGACGGGTGGCTTCGGCACCCGGTGTAATGAATCCGAAAAAGGGCAGGGCGATGCGTTTTTTTTCCTCTGGCGGTTTCCATTGACTTTGAACCATACCGCAAATGCCGGCCGCTGCCTGGTCCAGTATTAGACCGGATATGCTGTTTACGCCCAGCAAATCGGCGACACTGTGAACCATTACGATGTCCTTGGTTCCGACGACCCGGGACATGTCACGGGAGGCCACCGTGGATACCATGACCTTGGGAACCCCTAAGGGGAGTTTATGCATGATGGTCGTGCAGATATGGGTTCCGGTTCCGCCCCCGGCGGATATGATGCCGCTGATTTTGCCGTCCCCATACAGTTTATTAATTTGGTCCTTGGCCTCCTGCAGCATGGCATTGATGATATTGTCTCTGCCTTGCGGTATGTCCGGTTCGTTTTCAGTAACATGTTGAAACAAATCGATATCCACAGGTACCGGCGATGGAACCCGGGTTCCGACATTAATCGTCAGCACTCGTAATCCCCTTTGCTCTATCTGCTCTTTTAAAAATATGTGTTCTTCTGCTTTAGAGTCGAAGGTTCCCAGAACTGCTATTGCGGATGTTTTCCCCATAATTTATTCTTCCGGTTGTTTTCTGATTACATAGGCCTTAATCCGAAAAACCTATCTTTCTGCCATATCAACGGTGGTTGGCCGGTGTCATGCTGATTGACTACGCGGCCGATGAACAGCCGGTACCCTTTTATGTCCTGATGGCTTTCAACATTGCATACCATCCAGGCGGCTGCTCCCTCGGGTACCAGGGCATCGCCTGATGGTGCGCTTAGGGTTGGAATGGAAAATTTTTTAAATTTGTCCGTTGTTTTTCCTTTTATGATTCCCACCTTCATGGCCAGCTGGCGCTGGCCTTTTCCGGCGATTACAAGGGTAAACTTGCCGGATTGATTGATTAATTGCTCGGTGAGGTGGTCTTTGGCCACACTGATCATAAGCAATGGTTCCTTTTCCGATACAAACATGGCCGTGGCTGTCATGATGTCACGCCGGTCTTCGTGGGCTGTGCTGACAAAAACTACTGAACAGGGAAGCCAGTAAAAGACATTATTTTCGTTGTCCATTGTAATCTTCCTCCTGGTATTACCACAATAGATCATTTAAGGTATTATTTGAAGGCCTACATTAATACAATTAATCTGGAATTGTAAACTGCAAATTATTTGACTTTTGTATCCGGCATTGTTTAACTTAACAACCACCTTCAGAAATAACCTTGAACCCTGAACTCAGAACCCTTGGACTGTTAGTATGAAACGATGGTTTAAATACGAAAGAATACCCGGGTTGCTGGCATCTTCATACGAAAAAGCCAGCCGGATGGTGATTGACGGCTATTACAGCCAGGTCGCTGATGAAATCATATCCCATATTCGGCAAGGCAGCATGCTCGATCTTGGTACCGGCCCGGGATACCTGCCGATTGAAATCGTCAGGCGCGCACCGGAAATTGATATATCCGGTGTGGACCTGAGCCGCAAATTAATCCATATGGCCAAGGCTAACGCTCAAAAGGCTGGATTTTCAGCTCAGTTAAGCTTTAGAGTTGGAAACTCGTCCCGGTTGCGTTTTGATGATGCTGTTTTCGACATGGTGATCAGCACCGGCATGTTGCATTCGCTTAAAAAACCGGTGAGCGTTTTGAAAGAAATCAACCGGGTATTGAAACCGGGCGCTGAGGCATGGATCTACGATCCGGCCAATGTGATCAGATATATCAACAAGGCAAAATGGAAAGCATCGCTCAACGTGCGTGAACGATTATTCTTATGGATCTTCGGGCTATTGGGTCTGCACAAACCCATTGCCGTTTACCGTAAGAAAGATGTCATTCCCATGATCGAAGCAGCAGGGTTTAAACAGTATGAGGTTGATGAGTGGGAAAGAGAGATACGGATCAAGGTGACGAAGTGATGTATAGAAACGTTTTTAGGCTTTGGTATTTTTTTTTTTAGAAGCGTGTCAGAATGATAGACCAACTAAAAATAACCGGTAAAATTGTTGGGGGCGCGAAACAGGGTGCCTTTTTTACTCAGCTGGACTGGGTCCGGGAGCAGTGTTTGAAAAAATTGGGATTTACACCCTGGCCGGGGACCCTCAATCTGGAAATTTCGGCCGAAGGCATGCCGGTTGTCAAACTATTGAAGCCGGAAGAGGGCATCGAATTGGTGCCTCCGGATTCCCAGTATTGCTCCGGACATGTTTATCCGGTATCCGTCGAAGGAATAAGAGGTGCTATTGTTTTTCCTGCCGAAGATGTCAGGGTGCACAAACAAAATATCGTCGAAATTATATCTCCTAAAATGTTGAAGGACGCCCTGAAGGTCAAAGATGGGGATTGGGTGACGTTGACAATCAATGCTCCTGAATTGGTGCGTAAACCCCATCAAAAATTAGAAGTTAATGCGGTACTGTTTGATCTGGACGGCACCCTAATTGATTCGGCGCCGCTCTATTATCAAATCATTGATATCGTATTTGAAAGACTCGGAGTGCCGCCTGCTTCCAGGGAAACCCTGCAGGATGCCATGGACGACGGCGTTTTCGATTGGGACTTTGTGCTTCCCGCCGCTATGAAATCCCGCAAAGAGGCGTTGGTTGTTGAAGCCCGGGTAATCATCGATGACATCGCCCCGCCGTTGTTTCGCCGCCGGCTTAAATTGATTCCGGGGGCTGTTGATTTGTGTGAAAAGATTGCCGCCTGCGGTCTGAAAATCGGATTGGTTACCTCAACTCCCCGGGACTATATTGCGGTGAAGCTGGCGCCCTTGCGAAAGGCCGGTATTGAAAAACTGCTGCAGGTCATCGTCACCGCCGATGATGTCATCAACAAAAAGCCCCATGCCGAACCCCTGATCAAAGGCAGTCAAGAGTTGGGAGTAGCTGCTGAACAATGCGTATATGTCGGTGATACGAGGGTAGACATCCGGGCCGGAAATGCAGCCGGTATGAAGACGGTGGGTGTATTGACGGGATTTGACGATTTTGATGCCCTGAAGAAAGAAAGGCCTGATGCCATTATCAATAGCATTGCCCAGCTGGATGAAAGCATTGTTATTTGCTAAGTTGAGATAATCAAGAAACCTCAAAATAGGCGCCAGAAAAGGCCGTTCTGTTTTTTTTATAGATCTGCCCCTCAAAAGTACAGATAATGGCTGCTCTCAAGGCTCAGATTCAATATCGCTGCTATTGATCAAAGGTTTTTGTGTCACTAAGTCTGAGATATTGGTTATCTGATATTTTGCGTAAGTTGTGATCATCAAGTTATGCCAACAGAAATCAAAACATGACAATACGCAATTGAGAGTTAAGACTTTCGAAGGCTCCTGGAAAGTTATCAGATGATTATCCCTACAACGAAACTTAAAATAATTTATCATTGATTATGGCCACATGATCTGTTATACTCCGAAACTAAAACCAAAAGGAGGCAGATTATGTTACCACAAATTCGAAACCAAGAGCATCTATTTCCTGTTCCTAAGTTTACTGTATCCAGCGATGATGTTAAAAACTTTACACATGAACTCAAAGGGTTTCACGAAGTATTCGGTGACTGTTTTCACCGTAGCGAATCCCGAGGTCATTTTTTTCGCTACATGGTCGGCCAATTCAGTGAGCTTGAAAGAAAGTCCATTGAGCCGATTGCGTTAAACGTTAAAGACGGTAATGTTCGCCCCATGCAGCGCTTTATAAGCGAAGCCGAATGGGATGACGATAAAATATTAAATAAGTATCATAGTCTTGTTAATGAAGATATGGGCACGGATGATGGTGTCCTGATCTTCGATGAAAGCGGATTCGTTAAAAAAGGCAGTGACTCAATCGGCGTTGGCAGACAATACTGTGGTAGCATCGGCAAAGTCGAAAACTGTCAAGTTGGTGTTTATACCGCCTACGCATCTCCGTATGGTTATGCCCTGTTAGATAAACGCTTGTTCATTCCGGAAAAATGGTTTTTAGATGATTACCAACTCAGGCGTGAAAAATGTAAACTGCCTGAGGATATAGAATTTAAAACCAAGCCCCAGTTGGCTGTTGAAATGCTTAACAATATAGTTGATGAAGAAATTGTTCCCTTCAAATATGTGTTGGCTGATTCATTGTATGGTGCAAGTCCTGAATTCATTGAAACGGTAGAATCTTTAATCGGTACGACCTACTTTGTACAGGTACCAGAAGATACAAGATGCTGGCTTAAAAGACCGGTTACCAGAGAAAAACAATATAAGTATAAGGGAGAGATCCGGTCGAAAACGGTTTTAGAAAAAACCGAAAAAAAACCCATAGCCATCAGCACCCTGGCCACTAACATCAACGATTATTTCTGGTATCGGCGAAAAGTCTCCGAAGGCACCAAAGGGCCTATCGAGTATGAATTTACAAAAAGACGCATCATTTTGTCAAACAATGACTTACCGCAAAAGACAGTATGGCTGATTATTCGGCGCACGATCGATGATGAACCAGTCTATAACTATTATTTAAGCAATTCGCCAACCAGCTCCAGGCTAAGCCTTTTTGTTTGGTTAAGCGGTATCAGATGGGCCATCGAACAGTGCTTTGAGGAGACTAAGTCTGAACTCGGTATGGATCATTACGAAGTCCGCAAATACTCAGGCTGGCACCATCATATGTTAACGTCTATGCTCGCTCACTTTTTTTTGTGGCATCTGAAAATACGATTGGGAAAAAAAAGCACCATCTATTACTCTATCGCAGCTTAGAATACTGTTGGAAGCTGTGCTACCGCTGCGACATTATGAGGTCGATGCTGCCATTGAACTAGTTTTATGGATCCAGAAAAAGAATCATGCGGCATATCTTTCACATCGAAGGAAAAGAATTAAAAAATCAATCAAATCATCTTATGTTTCGTTGTAGGGCTAATTAATAGTTATAATTCTTTCCCAACGAATAAATCTCTAATGATGGGCGGCTGACGGATTGCCGAGGAAAATGCTAATTATTAACCCGGCGATTAAATAGCCGATCATTGGGCATAAGCAATCTTGGAATGTTTGAAGTATTTCATGACTCGCTTCGGCATTCTTTGAAGCTTTCTCAAATGAGACAGCGCTTTGTTTTTCAGTTGCTCTTTTGATCTTGCGGGCGGACCTGAATGAACGCCTGCTTTTAAATCACAGTTCAAATATTCATCTGGATTTAGCTCAGGAGAATACGATGGCAAGAAGAAAACTTCTATCTGGTCCGTGTGTTCTGCAAGCCAATCTCTTGCTTTATAACTGTGATGAACGCGCAAGTTGTCTTAACTTTTCAGAGTGAATTGGATGGGCCAGGTTTTTGTGGAGGAGGAGCCGGCGGGGCCGGATGTTTTGGATACCTAGAAGCTGATCGAAAAACGCATATAGCAACAACAGTTTGGAACCTAAAAGAAGGAATTTTGATAGGTAACACTGACATCCATTTCCAGGGGAAAATAAGAATGCCAATGCTTCTTATACCAATTCCTATTCCTACTTTCCCTGAGAGCGCTGCATGCCGTGAAACTGCTATGCGGATTTCGAATTGTTTAAAAAAATAAAAGCCCAAAAATGCTGAAAAATGTGGA
>JBATKU010000477.1:0-4297 GCA_049669725.1 Desulfobacterales bacterium | reverse complement strand
CCTGGAAGAATCCCTTCGGCTGGAAGCCGTTCGGCATCGATAAATTTCGGTTGTATAGTCAAGCCGGTTATTTCGTGTCCGACTCGAACATTGATTTTTATGAGACCGAAATTTTTATGGCCACTGCGGGCATTTGGATCGGGTTTTAAGTTTGCCGGTTGTTTCTTCTGTAGAGTGTATACCCAGTAAGACATTTTATCCGCTCTAAATAGTAAGGCCCAATCAGATTTGATTGGGCCTTTTATTGTTTGGCTCCCCGGATCATCCACTCGACGAACAAAATCAGTCACAGAGTTAATTCCCTGTTATTACGTGCATAATGACAAGAAAAAGGTCCTGATAAGGCGACTCTGGAATACATTGATGACGTTTTTTACGGGACTATCTAACGCCGGGAATTGTTGCGTCAAGCGCTTGATGAGATGGACTGGCGAGATAACGGCACTTTGAACATTTTAGACGGTCGGGCTACCAGTTTAAAGGGTTTAAGAAGGGCATAGCTTTGGAGGGATCATTTGCCAGCTATGAGTATCTGTGGAAAGGTCTATTGGGCATGGCAACAGGCGATGGGAGACACTATGTTCGCGGTGGTAAATACGTATACGAGAGCGTCACAGTCTAAGGAGTTGTCTGCTGAAAACTCATATCAATTGCAACGGGTTGGCGGGAATATATTGGGAATGCTCAATCCAGGTATGGTTCGTATATCAAACGTTTTTGGGTTATGTCGAAGTCTTGTATATATAGCAGCTATCGGCCATTGCGGGATTCAAATGACTTTTAAGCTTTTATTCTTTCATCAGGAACCAGCTATAACGCTTATTTGAATCATCATATAGCCATCCATCTATCCGATTTGTACCTACATTTGTTACTTCCATTTTGAAACCGGCACGAACATCAGGATGATGTATATAATCGATTTGAAACCTATCATCCATAACTTTTCCATTTATTGGCATCCGAATTTCACTCGGCCATCCATTATTTCTTAAATAACCCTTTATAACATTATTTTTAATATTCATTTTCATGGTAATAAGTCGATCCTCGTAACGATATTGGCCATCGTATTTTCCTGATGGGGCCGTATGCTCAGAAGGTTGCGGTGTTTGAGAACTACAACCAAACACAATTGCCAAAAAGTATACTATCATAAATGAATTCTTCATGAACCAACCCCTTTTAAAAATAGTTTGCATCTACGATTTGAGTATCATATGTTTTTGATGCTTTCAAAAGTGCTGTTCAGCAGAAATATTTATTTTCTCCTTTTGCCCCAAAGGAAAGAATCATTCAACTCCCAATTGAGATCAATAAACGAACCCTTGAAAGATTTGTTGTCCGAACTAAGTTTTAAGCTGCAATTTGATAGCCGTGTCTCATTAATTTCAATCCATCCTTTTAAAGTGTTTCCTTCAATCGTACCTGAAAACTTACAGCGGCTGTCATTGGTTGACTTTACTGTCCTACCGTTTTGTTTTAGCACGACGCTATAGCCACCTCCGTAAAAATATTGTAAATCCCAAATTCCAGTCCATGGTTCGATATTACGCTTGTTGTCATCAGGAATCGCAGCAATTTGAGTTTCAGATACACTTTTAGAAGGAATTTTAGATTTATCCGCTTTTTTGGTTTTAATGGCGCTTTTTTCAGATTTGAAATAAAAATTGCCCATCAGTGATGACGACTCCCAGGGGATTTGTCGCCCACCTGTTGCCCGTGCGACATCAATTCTCGCCTGTTTTAAAACCAGCTCAATAGGCAAATTCGGTACAATCATATGTTTGATTAAATATTTTGTGAAAATCCCATTTCTGTCAGGACCATCGGCAGCAATTTCTCCGGGGGCTGTAGCATATGCGATAAGGGAGCCTTTGGGAGCATCCATTCTTGCCAAGCCTCTTTCACTGGTTCGAAAGTTCCTTGAAAAAGGGTTATTGCGGCAGGCATCAAGAATAACAATGTTTATTTGATTTTCAGCATCTTCCATTTTTCCGAGCACACGGCCTGCATCGACTGCTTCGTATTTTACATCAGATTCCGATTCAATTTTTGCATCAATCGGAATGAGATAATTGCGACCATCGACCTGCATACCATGCCCGGCAAAATAGAATAAACCCACACCACCCCCTCTTAGTTGTTTGCCAAAATATCGGATGGTGTCTTCCATAGTTCTCTGATCAGCGTTTTTCTTAAGAATAACCGTAAATCCCATTTTTCTTAAAGTCGCTGTCATATCTTCAGCATCGTTAATGGGGTTTTTAAGCGGTACTGTTTGATATGCACTGTTGCCGATGACAAGGGCATACCGATCACTGTGAAGCTTGATACCCCTGTTTTCCTGGGCAAAGGCGGATATGGGAAAAAGTAAAAAAAGAAAGAATGTCGTATTGCGTATTGATCTTGTTTTAATAGTTCCCATCTTATTCACCCTTTGAAGGAACGAATAGAAGTTGAAAATAGGCAAAAACCAATTCTGGTGCCACTATATGAAGTTTGGCCAAAGTGCATCTACGTTTTGGATATCTCACGGTTTTCAATGTCGTCAAGACCGGAGATACATAGATTACGCAATTGAGGATCATTCGCGATAACTTACAGATAACCAATACTTTTGCAGTAATCCAGGACTGCTAATCAAGAGAAATCGATTGTCTGTTACAAACAGATTCAATCACTTACCTTGCAGAGTCAAATCCCAAATATGTGGATCACCAGTACTGGTTGCAATGACAGGTCTTTTTGCTACACCTAAAACTCTCTGAGTTTCCTCCGGCATGGCAGAGTTAAGATAGGTTCTGAGTTCAGCCATGGTTACAATTCCATCTTTCGAACCTACACTCTCGTAGCCGTCCGCCTCACCAGAGAGGGCTTTCACCAAACAATGTGTAAATGCGCCATTTGTCCATGAACTATGTTCAATGGCCATGCGGTCCGTGTCTGCTCCAACCATGAAAATCCAGCCTTTGGGAACATTCCTTTCCCGGTGCATCTTTTTAATTTGAGGCACAATTGATAATCCGCGATCGCCACGCGTAATTAGCTTTCCTGCATGGCAGGTATCAGCGAAAAGAACAACATTTCGAGCCTCACGCTCCTCCAATGCTGTTCTAACTTTATCCATTCGATAACCAGTCGCTGGAATTGAAATGTCTGTATCGTAGCATGCAAAATAGACTTTTTCAGGATCCTCCGGATCAGCAAACCCGTGACCGGCCCAAAATAGAACAATCTGATCATTGGCACTAGCTTTGGTAAGCCATGATTCAAGACCGATCATTATATTTCTCTGAGTTGCTTCCTCATTTAGTAAAAACTTAATATTGTTTTCTTTCCAACCCAGATTAATTAAAACACGTGCAAATGCTTTTGCATCATCATCGGCAAATATTAAATTCTTAAAACCGTTTTCTCCAGAATATTTGTATTTGGAAATTCCAACTATGATGGCCCAGTTTTGCCCATCGTGCTCATCGCCGTGCACTATGCTCTGTTGTGGGGTCCTACGGATCGCTTTTGCCGGCATCACCCCTAAGGATTCCGTCTCGAATTTTTTCTCTAATTTGGCCAATTCCTTCTCATTTTCAGCGAGCATAAATTTAGCCGTTGCTATATGGTTATCATTAATAAAAACTTTGCATGTAATTATCCCCGTTGGGAAAGGGTATTTAGGATCAAGCTTCAACGGGCTGGCAGTCATATATTTATAGATTGGAGATGAAAACTTTTTGATAGAAGATGCCAAAAATTGATCTTTATGATAATATTCCCATTTGACAGTATATTCGGCATGGGGCGTAACATCATACCATTCTGTATAAGTATAGATATTTTTGTTCCCCTTTTGTTTTATGAACTTATTTCGTATGTCTTCCGGAATATACTCGTTGCCTACCTTTTTGACTTCTCCACAGACAAGGGTTCTGTGTTTCTCAGGAATTTTTGCTTCCTTTTTATTGGAGGTTGCAGCTGCGCAACCGAAAAGTAAAACAAATGAAGCTAAAATCACAATATGATCCCCAATTTTGGATCGCTTAGATTTCATAATTTCATCCCCCTCAATTTGATATCAACCAGGCGAGATCCCAGTGTTACGGTCGGTTTTTATTCATTGAAACTATACGTAAATGATATATAACCTGGATTTTGCACGAGTCGGAGGCCTTCATATGCAAGGCACTTAAGGGCGAAGCTATAGTGGACTATGCTGAGCCCTTAATAACACAGCATATGAAAGCCTCCGGCTCGCCCGCAGGGTGAAAATTAATGAGATAAAATCGACCATCATCCT
>JBATKU010000476.1:0-1622 GCA_049669725.1 Desulfobacterales bacterium | reverse complement strand
CCGCATCGAATTGACCGACGAACTCGGAGAGTTCCTTGCCGACCTCGGTTTCAAAGCTGAAATCAAATCCCCAATTCTCATGATAGTAGACGGCATGAATTTCGGTAATTTTTCCCACCACCCCGGGATAGTAGCCGCTTATTTCTAAATCTTGCAAATGTCCCTCCATAGAACCAAATAATCACTAGAAGCGATCGCAAAATTGTAGATTGCGTTCAAGGGCAAGGCACCGATTCGGTTTAAAAGCGGAGCGTACACGTTAGTACGTGAGCATTTTAAACCAAATCGTAACGCGGCCATTGGGTGTAAGATGCATTTTTGCGATCGCTTCTATGGTTTTGGCAGCTTTCTGCGTTTCCCCGTCCCCAGCCATTGCCCGGCGCCAACCAGTGCAATCAGGGCATCATCGATGGCCCCCAGGACCGGGATGCTGTCCGGAAATAAATCAATGGGAGAAATCACCCAGATGATCGCGATCCCGGTTATGATGATCTTGCGGATCCAGACAGAGATTTCATCAAACAGGGATTCAATTTTGAACAGCGCCTCATAGGGTATCAGGAAAAACCCTCTTTCATCGCCGCGCAGTTCCAGGATTCGATGTTCCCGCACCAGGCGGTGCGAAATCGCCTGGGCTATCCCGCGAACAACCAGGGGGTCCGGGTCAAATTGCTTGGAATATTCGCGTTGAATGACGGCCAGCACGCCATCCTCGGTGATAAAGCCGTCCTCTACCGCTCGTTTCGCGATTCTCAAACTGCATTTCAGTTCCAGCCGATCGTCGACGGCGTTCAGCCGGTTGAGTACATTTTGCTGCCCGCTAATATCGCCATATTTGCTGAACTGAAGCGCTATTCCGGCCAGCATGGCACCAAATCCCAGTCCGAATGCAATGGATGGTCTGGGATCGTGGGTCAGGGTTTGCATGGCCGGTATCAGAAAGGCCACCACCACCAATGCAAAGCGCCGGCTGGCTTTTTTCTGGGTAAAGGCCAGCGAGGTAAAAAAGATAAGAAGCAAAATCGCCGGATTGTAAAAGATATCCTGGATCCAGAAGGGCAGTATGCCTTCGATTCCGCTGGCGTCTTTCAAACTGCCGATGTAATCTTTAAGCTTTCCCAACAACCCGTAAGATGTCTCCGGTTCGGGGGGCAGTCCTGCAATTCTGCCGATGAGCAAGGCGATGGGGAGAATCAGAAGACAGTGCAATACAAGATTGATACCACCGGGACGACCCAGCAGATAAATTTCCCAGCCAAACCCGGCCACCATCAAAACCGCCAGAATACCCACAAAAATACCCTGGTTATAAGTAAAATATTTGTCGCCGTACCAGGGATCCTGCCCCATCAGTGCGATGGCCGCAATGTAACACAGGGCAACGGCAATCCATTTTGGATCACCGATGCCGGCCACACCGGCTGATCGGATGCTCTGGATTCGATGGTCGTTGCCAGCAGCAGTTATTGATGGTTCGGGGTCATTCATAATTTTTCGGTGTCTTTGAGCTCCTGAACCAGAGTTTCAAGTTGGTTCTGCAGTTCTTTTCGTTTTTTCTGGTGGCTCTGGATGATCTGCCGACCTTCAAACCAGTACCATCGAGCGAGGATATGGGTGTATAT
>JBATKU010000475.1:0-3169 GCA_049669725.1 Desulfobacterales bacterium | reverse complement strand
GCCTAATGCATAATGAAATTTATACCGCTTTTCAAAAATAAGTTCTTAAATACGGAAGGCTGGTATAAGTGGTTGTAGAAAAAAACGTTCAAGGAGGTTAGAATGAGTGCCAACCAATGTCGATTTCAATTTGAGGATACCGC
Organism: Desulfobacterales bacterium; assembly: GCA_049669725.1. Classification (GTDB taxonomy): domain Bacteria; phylum Desulfobacterota; class Desulfobacteria; order Desulfobacterales; family JAFDCJ01; genus JAFDCJ01. Next base: position 3,026 of record JBATKU010000475.1, on the reverse strand, counting down.
CATCGGACATCTCAAAGAGCGTATTTATAAAATGTCCGATGCTGAAATCGAGTCCCTGATGGAAGGATGCGAGATCCCTTCCCCGGGCGAATTAGATAAACCCGGCTCGTACATTCAGAACACCATTCGCAAAGAAGTGATCGCAAACCGCCGAAAAAACGATATCGTCATTATTCCGGTCGGATGCACTGAAAACCACGGTCTGCATACGGTCAGTGCCTTTGATACGCTTCTGGTTTCGCGGATTGCGGAAGCGGTCAGACGCAAACAAAAAAAATCCGGCAAACCGCCCGTTAATCTGGCCTTGCCAATTAATTACGGCGTACATCCTCCCTGGCATCAGGGAATGTATGGTACGGTCATGGTGAGTGATGTAGCCTTTGAACAAACCATCATGCATGTTATGTATGGACTCTGGAATGACGGTTTCCGCAAACAGATCTGGATCAATAACCACGCCCAGCAAAATGAAATCGAAAAAGCGCTTAAGCGATTTATGAATACCTATCAGCTTCCAGGTTTCTATATCGCCCTTGAATGGCACCGTGCGGTACGCGAATTTTTTGAGACCAAGGAACATGGCGGTAAACTTGAAGACCGTTTCGTGCATGCCGACGAAGCGGAAACTTCCTTAGGGCTGGAGCTTTTTCCAGAGATGGTGGAAATGTCCCATGCCGAAGACACAGGCCCCATGCCCGACCACCGCTATTTATCCGATGGTCATTTCGACAAATCGGTCGAAGATCTTATGCGGCCCAACACCTATCGCTCCCGGGCAGGCGATTTACCCCTGGAACTGGTGGCAACCCCTGAGGCGGTTGTAGGTCGAGCCAGTTTGGCAAAAGCCGGCAAAACCATACGGGCGGTGGCCGCAATCGTCGAGTACATTGACTTGCTCTGTGATGATATTTTGAAAGCCTGGCCCGTTGGAACCGTCCCCGATCCTGAAGCCACCACCTTCAGAACACAGCAGGAAATGGAACCATATTTGAGGGAGCCTGGATCACCCGGCTGGAAATCGGTGTACTCACTACCGAGAATCGGCCCTCATTGATAACCGGCCGATATTTACGAAAAATGCGGCCTATCGGCAGCACAGATTATCAAAAAACTAAACCTGACCCGGAGATGAACAACCATGACCATCGGAAACTAAACATGAGGAGGAACATATGGCGCCTAAAATAGGATTCATGGGATTAGGAATTATGGGACAACCCATGGCCCAGAATATTGCCAAAGCTGGTTATGAATTAACAGTTTACAACCGCTCACCCGCGAAAACCGAACCCCTATCGGACACCGGAGCAACCGTTGTGGTTTATCCCAAAGAGGTGGCCGAAGCAGCCGATGTCATCATTATGATGTTGGCCGGCCCGGAGGTCATCACGGAAGTTCTGGATGGCCCCCAGGGGCTAAAGGCGGGGATGCACGCGGGACAGACGCTGATTAATATGAGCACCGTTTTGCCGGCCTTTTCCAGACAATTGTATAGCGAGCTGCAAAAAGTTTCGATAACCGTCATCGATGCCCCGGTTCATGGTTCGCGGAAACCGGCCGAAGAAGGCACACTGGTCGTGATGGCGGGCGGTCCTAAAGATAAGGTAAGCGAGTTGGAGCCCTTGCTGCTGACCATGGGTAAAATGGTGGTCTACTGTGGAGATGCCGGACAGGGGTCGAGTATGAAAATGGCGGTCAATCTGGTCTTAGGCACAATGGTGGCCGGCCTTTGTGAAGCCGTAAATTTAGGTCAAACGTGCGGTCTTGACACCGAAACCATGCTGACGACCATGCTGTCCGGCCCCATGGTGTGTCCCCTGTTTCAATTTAAAAAACCCATGCTCATTGATGACAACTACCCGGCTCAATTTGCCCTTAAACACATGACCAAAGACATCCGTTTTGCGCTCCAAACCGCAGATGAGAGCGGAGCACCAACACCTGTGGGCCACACGATATTTCAGCTGTATCGGCAGAGTATGGGACTTGATCATGGCGATAAGGATTTTGCTGCGGTGAAGAAAGTTTTCGAAAAAGCCAGCGACCCTGCCCCCGGTTAATGGCTTCTTTGAATTAAGCAGATATTTCAATATAAATGGAATGGGAAAAGAAAATTCTATCCCATTTCAAAAACCTGTGATCTCGTTAAAGGTCGTTTGCCATGGTATCTTCCCATAAGTCTGCCCTGGATAGCCTGATCGATCAGTATCTTAATTACTTGCTGATCGAAAAAGGACTATCAAAAACGACTTTAGATTCATACAGCCACGACCTTCTCAGGTACCATGGATTTTTAAAGCAACATGACTTTCATCACATCTCTGAAACCGACACTCCCTTAATCTTAAAACATATGATTGCCCTTCGAAAGGCCGGATTGGGCGCCCGATCCAGAGCCAGGCATTTGGTTTCCATCAGAGGATTTTATCGTTTTCTGGTAAATGAGAAGATAATCAAAAATGACCCCAGCCGCCTGGTTGATCTTCCAAAATTGAGCCTTAAGCTGCCGGATGTCCTTGCAGTCGATGACGTGTCACGTTTGTTGAAAACGCCGGATACAAACAAACCGCTGGGTGCCAGAGATTCTGCCATGCTCGAACTTCTTTATGCGGCAGGCCTCAGAGTGTCCGAACTGGTCAACCTGAAACTGCAAGATATTAATCTGGAAGCCGGCTTTGTTAGAGTATTAGGCAAAGGGTCGAAAGAGCGAGTGGTTCCCATTGGACAATATGCGCAAACGAAGATCGGTTTTTACATCGAAAATTATCGTAAACCGGCTCTGAAAAATAAGCTCAGCCCCTATCTGTTCATTGCCCGGGCGGGAAAGCCCATCACCCGACAGGGCTTCTGGAAGCTCTTGCGGCGCTATGCCGATCAGGCGCAGATAGATAATAAGATCTCTCCCCACAGTCTGAGGCATTCTTTCGCAACGCATCTGCTGGAAGGCGGCGCCGACTTGAGAGCCGTGCAGGTTATGCTCGGTCATGTGGATATATCGACGACTCAAATATATACCCATGTCACCC
>JBATKU010000474.1:0-8834 GCA_049669725.1 Desulfobacterales bacterium | reverse complement strand
GCTACATCCAGGATTATACCGTCGGTGATTTTGACAATGACGGAAACGATGAACTTGTTGCTGCGCTGGTGATCAAAGAGGGGCGGGTGGTCGTATTAACCGAATCCAAGAGCACCATTATTGCCTATGACCTGGTCAGACCGGCACAGCCGGAATCCAAGGAATGACGATTGACGAATGGCGATTTATAGATAGTTGCCGGATTGATTGAAACGGCAACTGCTTTCCAGCCGCGATATGATTAGAAAACAGGTTGATCGCCTTGGCCCTGCAATTAACCGGCCGGTTCAAGGGGCCTTTGGCAGTATCAATTCCGGGGGCAGGCGCCTAGGATCGTAGGAGAATAGCAGGCGATCATCAGTTTCTAAAAGGGAAGCTGTTGCCGCAAGGTACACAAGATAATCAAGAATCTTAGCATTTTCTTGCGACTTCCTCAAAAGGATGTACGAAACCTTATATTTGTTGAGGTATTGGAAAAATTTTATGGGATCGTCTCGACTGGCAAAATATTCATAGGACAACTGGCTGCCATAAAGATCGATACGAGAATCCATGACCGGACGAATCCTGGGGTATAAATAATAGATAAGAAACGCGCCATCCCCATAGTCGTTGTAAATGGTGCCCTCGAAACCCTGCTCCGCTATAAATCGAGTTACCCGATATGGCATCCGTCCGCCAAGACCCCAGCCGACCTTTCGATGTTTGGTTTCTCCATAGGGAAAACCGTAGATTAGCGTAGACGCCAAAATGAGCGCGAATAGCGCCGCTTCCAGCCAGGGGCGTCGTTTGACCAGAAGCGGCCGGGCGTGAGTGTCGGCAACCGCCATCCAGGCGCGAACCATGATGGGAAAGCCCAGGATGCCGATAAACGCGATGAAACGAATGGCCTGGACGGTCATCACCGTGGCCAATAAGGCCAAGACCGCGTCTAAAAGCGGCCGGCGTCTGACGGTTAAGACCAGCCCCAGCCAGACCAAACCGAACAAAAAAAATATCACTACACGACCATAGGAGCGCACATAATTTGGCCCCAGAGGACTGCCCCATTCAAAGACAACTTGCTTGATATAGTCGCTGGCCAGACCCATGGTCAGCGAAAACTCCACCAGACGCAGGCCATGGGGATTGACCAGGCTGGCTCCCAGACAGGCGACCGTCAGTCCGGCGAGCTTTAGCACATCAGGCCAGGCATAGCTTTCGTCTTTTGACCAGGAGGGAAACATTACGAGAAAGGCCGCGGTCCCGGTCATCAGCACGCCTAATACCAGCGCAATCATGTACCCCCCATGCAGGTTGGCCCACAGGATCTGCAGCGGAACGAGCACGATCAGATAACCCAGCCGGCGCCGGCGCCGCCAGCGCTCCAGGCAAAAGACCCAGATGCACAAAAACAGCAGGGTAAAAACATGCGGCCGCACAAAAACTCTCAAGAGAATGGTGTAGGCCGCGAGGGCCAACAGGGGAGCGGTTAAAACAAAGCTGCGGGCCCGCTGCTCCAAACTGAACCAGAGCAAGAGCAGCATCACCAGCATAATCAACGCGCGAAAAACCGTCAGCGCCTCCCCACCGCCCAGTTTGAAGATGCCCAGAAATACCAGACCGCTTAACCACTCATGGGCCAGGTAGGGCCGGCCGGCGGCAACGGCCGAATACTGGTCAACTCGCGGAATCTCGCCACTGGCGACGATGTAGGAGGCCTCGCGCAGAAGCAGCCAGAGATCGTTTGAACTCACCGGACAAAAAGCCGCGATGACCCCCCAGGCGAATAATAACACCACCGGTGCGTATATAAGATATTTTCGGGTGTGCGGCGTGATGCGCACCCGCGGCGCCCGCTCATCCGCACCAGCTCTTCCGGACAGCAAAACAGACAGCACCAGCCAGATCACCCAGACATTGCGAATCAGCAGCAGTAACGCCGGCAAAAGCTGCAGCTCAATTAGATCCGGATAAAAGAAAAAAAATACCACCACACTGAGCAGGTTAACGCCCAACAGCTGCCAGCCGATGCGGCTGATGCGAGGCTCTTTATTATGGGCTAAAACAGCGGCCAACGGGCAAACCCACAACAGGGTCTGCGCCAAAAATACCGGGGAGCTCGCCAGCAGCGCCAAAATCGTGGCCAACAGACCCCCGATCAACCATTCCCCGTGCCGCGACGCTTGGCCCTGAAAATACATCTTGCGGGCCAGATACAGCGTCATGGTCACAAATACCATGATCGACAGCAGCGTGCAGACCATCGCAGCCCGGCTGCTCAACGAACCGCTCAGGTGCATCGCCCGCTGCGTAAACTCGCTGGCAAGCTCAAAGCCAAACACTTTGGCCGCCACCATAGCAATACCGGCTGCCGTACTTTCAAGCTGGATACCACCCTCAAGGTGGGATGACACCATATAGCCCAATGAACGGCCCGACAGCACTAAAAACGGCAAGAACAACACGCCCAAACTGCCCGCCAGTACGGCCGCCCGGGGCAACAGGGCGCGGATAAATCCGCTAATTCCCAGGGACCCCTCAGATGTTGGCTGTTCATCGCGACTGACAAAACCATACCACCACAACATGGGTATCCAAATTAAGGCCGTCAGGTTGAGCCAGATGGCCACGGCCGCCAGCACGTCAACCATGGCGGCCTTTTGGCGCAGCGCCAGGTAGATCGAGGCTGCCAGCAACAGGCCCATGAGCAAATCATAGCCCTGATACAACAGACGTCCGAAAACAGCCGTAAATAAAACATAGCTAAGACAAACCAAGGTGCTCTGATAGCGCCGGGCCCTGTCTGCGGTAACCTCACCGGCCGCAACCCGGGCCACAATCCGCCCCAGGATCAGCAAAATACTCACGTCTGCCACCAGCATCACAGCGGCAAAACCATAGCCGTATACGATGGGGGCTTCGGTAAAAATTCGCGGCAGGACAAATAACAAAAGAGCGCCGGGGGGGTAGGCAACCTGGAAGTCTGAATAAGGGGTGAATCCGCTCAGCCAATCGCCGGCCATGGCAAAATAGCTTTCCACATAATAATTGGGGCTCAGGCCCCAGAGGGTGTATCCCCTGACCCCCAGCCAAACCGCTGCCACGATCCAAATGGGGTAGCTTGCGAAAAACGCTAGGCCGGACTCAGATAACAACGGGGATTCAGGTAGCGGGGACCGCAATTGCTTTTGCCTGGGTTTGCCCATGGGTCATCGACCTGTGAATCTGACTCAATAAATAATCTGAGATATGGGAGGATTTGATAGGAAATTCCAAAAAAAACCCGGGGCCAAAGACCCCGGGTTTAATTTTTACAGTACAACTAAGCGCTTACAAACCGCTTAGAAATTGATCTGCCATTTAGCGCCCGCATAGAAAAAGTCGCCGGCATCTTCGCTATTAATGTAACTGTCACCGAAGTCATAGTAACCAACTTCGGGAATCACGTAAACGCCCGGTGCCAGGGTAATCACAGACTGCACATAGGCGGCCCACGGCGAAGTGTCATATTGAAATCCACCGTCAGTAGCGTCATGCCGGTAACCGAAACCAGCCTCGAAGGCCAGCATATCGCTGACTTTAATACCGCCGACAAGAGCGGCCATGGCGGTGTTGGTATCATTGGTATCATCATCCCCATCCCAGGTAGCCAGTCCGCCCTGATAGGTATTGGGTCTGCCGTTGACGCCGGAAGGAATGCTCCAGGCGGCGTTTCCGATATTTTGGCCGTAGCTCACAGCGGCCTTGACATAGCCCGGGCCGAAGTTGACACCAGCGTCAGCACCGATAATCCAAGAGGTCACATCGATGTCATTGGTCTTACCGTCAGTTGCGGATCTTACATCTTCGATCGAATAGTACTGCGCGCCGCCCATGAGGCCGAAGTTCCAGGTATCAAAGGCCATGCCCCAGCCAACTTCGAGTTTGGGCAGGTAAGAGTCCGGGTCGCCTTTGAAAGTGTACAGTTTGGCTGTTTGGGTGGCCACAAATACGTCGCCATCGGCGTTAGTGGTAACGTCATAAGGAATTGTTGAGGTCACTGATGCCATACCGCGAAGCAGGCCAGTGTTCGCATTGACCAGGGCGATGGTGAAGCCGCCGAATTGAAGGGCAATCTGGCCATGCCGACCGCCGTAGGTGGTACCAATACCCAGCAGACCGAGGTCGCCGTCATATACCTGACCGGAGATGAACTGGGAAACCGGGGTGTAGTCTTTTCCGACTTTCAGTTTGCCGGCACCGAAATCCCACACACCGTAAATACGACGTGAGGAAACGCTGGCTTCATTGACACCAAACTCAAACTGGGCCTTGACGGACTCGGCCTTGATGTTGGCGCCGATACGGGAGTTGCCCTGGAGGTCCCACCCCAGCTGGGAATCTTTGTCATCGGTTCCGGCGGGGTTGAGGCCTTTACCGTAGTCGCGGGATTCATAAAAAGTTGCCATACGGGCATTGCCGTAAAAGTTCCAGTCGACTGCCATGGCCGGTACGGCAAAGCATACCAGCATGATCGCTGCAAAAAGTATCGTAAATTTCTTCATCTTAGATTTTCCTCCTTAACGTGGAAAGATAGTTAATAGTTTGCCTAATAAGATTTTTTGCCTGTGCGTGGTTGTCAAAAAAAAGTGGTCTCCTATTCCAACGTTTTTTCTACAACCAAATTATACCGCAATTTCCTGTTTCGAAAAATATTTCGGAAAGCGGAGCGGTATAAATACGGTACCCTTCACCTCCTTTCCAGGCAGAAATTTACCTAACATCAGCGGTTTGGGGCCCATGCCCCATTGAGCCTAATAGCCTAATATTAGTCATCTTTTCTCATGCTGGTGTGGGTAATTATATGCATGGTAAAATGGAAACTACCTAAAGTCAAGATTTTTTTAGCATTTTTTTAATATATGGGGACACGGATGAACACGGATTAAATGGATTTTTTTATGTTTTAAAATAAAAAAACTTCCAATTTTTTTTATATCTAATCTCACGTATTTATCAACTAATCGCGGCTAAAAGCCGCTCCCACAAATCTATAGGATGCAACTTTATCAGTGGGAGCGGCTTCGACTCAGCTGAGCTCATCGCAAACCAGCCGCGAAAGCTCCGATCTTCTATAACCAATAACAATTAACGAAATAACGAATAACGTCAAATTATCAATAATTTGGGCGTCAGACAACCCGCTTAAACGATTTTTCCAGGTTCCGGATCTCCCAGTGGATCCAGGTGGGACGCCCGTGGGGGCAGTGGGAGGGATTACGGCAGCCATCGAGCCCGGTGAGCAGGCCTTGGATTTGAGTTTGAGACAATGCCTGGTTGGCACGGATGGCAGCGTGGCAGGCCAGCACCATGCGGGACTGGTCCAGCGCCTCGGCCAAACCGGGGGCCGCACCGACCTGGGCAATTTTCTCTATAATTTCGATCAGAACCGGTTTGATCTCACGCCCAGCCAATAAAACCGGCACGGCCTTGACCACAAAGGTGTTCCCGCCAAAGGGTTCGATGTCCAGGCCAAGTTCACTTAGCTCTGAAATCATTTTTTCAAGCACACCGGCTTCCCGGTAGCCCAGCTCGACGGTTTCCGGCACCAGAAGCAGCTGAGCAGATTTTTGGGAGTCGTTAGATCGGGCGCTGAATTGCTCAAACAGGACGCGCTCATGGGCCGCATGCTGGTCGATTAGGATCAGCCCCGCCTCAGACTCACACACAATATAGGTGTTGTGAAACTGACCGATGACACGCATGTCGCCGAAAGGTTTCTTTTGCCAGATGGCAGTCTGCGCGTTGCGCGTTGCGGGGTGCACGTCTAGCGTTGCGAGTTGCGCGTTGCGGGGTGCGGGGTGAGAAATTCCGAATTCCAGTTCTTTTTTTCCGCCTTCCGCATCTTTAGCCGCGGCATAGTCCAGCCCTATCGGACGACGACGGGTCCGAATTCGACTCGGCTGAGCTCGTCGCAGGCCGAATTCACTCCTGCCACCATCTGAAATTGGTCGAAACCCTGAATCACGCTCATCAGCCAAAAATTTAGCAGGCGCCCATCCCGGTCTGTCAACTTGGTACAGCGTCTGGGCGACTGCCCGTCGGACGGCTTCATGAACCTCTCTCTGGCGGGCGAAGCGGACCTCGTTTTTGGTGGGATGCACGTTGACATCCACCGCATCAAAGGGCAGGCTGATAAAAATTACTGCCACCGGGAACTGGCCTTTGACAAGCCTCTGGGAATAGCCTTCAAACAGCGCATGCTGAACGATCCGGTCGCGCACAAACCGGCCGTTGACATAAATAAATATGGCCCTGGACGTACGACGGGTCGCCCGGGGCGAGGAGATCCAGCCCGTAATGGAGATACCGTCGTTTTGGAACTCAATGCCATGCAGGCTGTTTTTCAGATCGTTTCCGAGGACGTCAACCATCCGATCAAAGGGTTTAGAGGCCGCGGACCAGTTTTTAACGATTTTATCATTGTGAGTCAGCCGAAACTGGACTGCAGGATTTCCCAGGGCGATTCTGGCGATCATGTCGGCTATGTGGCCCATTTCGGTGCCGGTGGTTTTTAAAAACTTGCGCCGGGCCGGCGTGTTAAAAAAAAGCTGCCTCACCGTAACCATGGTGCCCTTGGGGACGCCGACTTCGGAAACGTTTTTTATTTTGCCGCCCTCAACCACGATCTCGGTTCCGCTGTCGGCAGATTCGGCCCGGGTTGTCAGGTTAAACCGTGAAACCGCGGCGATACTCGGCAGGGCCTCGCCCCTGAAACCCAGGGTGTTAATGGAAAAAAGGTCCCGGTCTTTAAAAATTTTGCTCGTGGCGTAACGTTCAAGGGCCAGCAGGGCATCATCGTGCCCCATGCCGGTGCCATTGTCGGATACCCGGATAAGGGATCGCCCGCCTTTTTCAACATCAACAACAACCCGGGTGCTGCCAGCATCAAGGGCATTTTCCACCAGTTCCTTGACCACCGCTGCAGGCCGCTCCACCACTTCACCGGCAGCAATTTTGTTGGAAAGAAGTTCGGGTAAAATTTTTATTTGTGACATTTGCTAGTCTTTTTTGATTTTTATCCACGAAGTTTATAAGACGCTAAATAATGATGTTCGAACACACAAAAATTTTAATTTAATAGCGGTTGCCAGAAGGGTCCCTTCTCTTTCAGCAATTTATTGATCTCATAAGCTGTGTACCCTTTAAAGCTGCGCATCACTTCAGCGAGGGATCCTTTGCACAAGCCCATAACGATATGTAAATGATCCGGCATTACAACAGCGGCATCAAGAATGATTTTCCCCTGCTCTTCAAGCCAGAGCAGACTCTCAAGTACTATCTTTGCGGCCCCCTCCTGATTTAATAGAGGCTTTCTTTCATAGACTTTAGCTGTAATAAGATAATGCTGATTCTTGATGGACGCTCGACCTTTGCGTAATAAATTTGATCCTTTCAGGGGTTTCATTTTTAGATAAGGATTATAATCGATTTTAATCGCGGCTGGAAAGCCGCTCCCACATCTCGCCTGAGACATTGGTTGCGACCTCGTGGGAGCGGCTTTCCAGCCGCGATTACTTAACTATCGCTTTTTCGAAAAAAATTGATCAAATACTCCTGATCCAGAGGCGACAGATTAAACTTCAAGCCGGCTTCTTCGATCAACTTTATAAGTGTCTTTTCGGCTCCGTATGTCCGCTCATCTGAAATCCATTTAACGGCTTTTCTTAAATCTTCGCCTTCCGGCTGAATATTGCTCATCGCAAAGTTCCTTATTTTGTCAAATTGAACTATCCTTCCAAAATCAACGATATCGCTGCGGCCAAACTTTCTTTTGCCTCTTCAACAGTTTTACCCTGGCCATTAGCGCCTGGGATTTCAGGACAATATGCAATATACCACTCTCTGTCTTTTTCTATGATTGCTGTAAATTTACTTTCCGTTGTCCACCTCTTAAATGGTTATACCGCTTTTTAAAAATAAGTTCCGAAATACGAAAGGATGGTATCAGTGTTGTAGAAAAAACCGTTCGAATAAAGAAACGTTTTTTTGACAACCGCTATAAAACATCTGAAAATTCTTTCTTAAATATAAACATATCCCCTCAAATTGCACCCAGTATAATTTGCTGGAGCTAAGGGGCAGACTGGAAAGTCTATCAAATTTCAAGCTTCGTGCTCCTTCGTCTCCTTCGTGGTTAATTTCTTTAAGATTCACAACGGAAAAAACAAATAGTTAGAAGTATTTTTTAGTTTTCCGCTGCAGGCGGTTTAATAATTCTGTGTAACTCTGTGAAAAATCCGTGGTTAAAAATTTCTTTATAGTTTCGGCTTCTTCTTATGATACTCGGTGGCCTGCTCAAAACCGTAAGCCGCCTTAAAAATCATCTCTTCGTTAAAATGATTTCCCATGATCTGCATCCCGATGGGAAGGCCGTCTGCCGAAAATCCGCAGGGAATCGACATCCCGGGAATGCCGGCAAGATTGGCCGAAAGGGTGAAGATGTCCGACAGATACATGGTCAGCGGATCGTCTATCTTTTCCCCGATCTTAAAGGCAGCTGTTGGCGCTACCGGGCACACAATCACATCGCAGGTATCAAAGGCTTTTTTAAAATCATCCATGATCAGTGTGCGCACCTGGGAGGCTTTACCGTAATAGGCATCATAATATCCGGCGGAAAGACAATAGGTGCCGATGATGATGCGACGCTGGACCTCGGGACCAAACCCCCGGGAGCGGGTGCTGCGATACATATTCATCAGGCCGGTGGTTTCCCGGTTGCGAAAACCGTATTTGACGCCGTCATAGCGGGCCAGATTTGAACTGGCCTCTGAAGGTGCGATGACATAGTAGACGGCCACCGCATATTC
>JBATKU010000473.1:0-2338 GCA_049669725.1 Desulfobacterales bacterium | reverse complement strand
CGGCCCTGCGGGAATCGGAGGAAAAGTACCGTCTCCTGATCGAAAATGCCGATAACGCCATTTTCATCGCGCAAGATGAGATTATGAAGTTTCCCAATCCCAAAACACTCGAGCTATTAGGCTGCTCAGAAGAGTATTTATTGAAAACACCCTTTATCGAGTTTATCCACCCAGAAGACAGGAACACCGTAATTACGAGTCATCGAAGCAGGTTAAAGGGAGGAAACCCTCCCAGCAACTATTCCTTCAGAGTCATCAATACACAGGGAGATACGATCTGGACACAACTGAATACAACGCTAATTTCCTGGGAAGGACGCCCGGCGACACTCAATTTCTTAAGGGATATTACCAAGGAGAAGGGACTGGAACTCCAACTCCAACAGGCCCAAAAAATGGAGGCCATAGGGACCCTCGCAGGTGGTGTGGCCCACGATCTTAACAATATTTTGTCAGGAATGGTCAGCTACCCGGAGCTTTTGTTGCTTGATCTCCCAGAAGATAGTTCTTTGAGGGAGCCAATAGAAACCATTCAAGCGTCAGGACAAAAAGCCGCCGCTATCGTCCAGGATTTGTTAACGTTGGCGAGAAGAGGTGTTTCTATTTCGGAGGTGGTTTGTCTGAATCAGGTTATCAGCCAATATTTGAACAGTCCGGAGCACCAAAAGATATTATCATATCACCCGAAAGTAGAAGTCAATACCCGTCTTGGAAACGATCTGTGTAACATCATAGGTTCACCCGTTCATCTTTCCAAAACCATTATGAATTTGGTTTCCAACTCGGCTGAAGCGATGCCGGACGGCGGATCGATCACTATATCGACAGATTTCCGATATATAGACAAACCTGTAGTGGGTTTCGAGACCGTTGATGAGGGTGAATATGTTATTCTTACGGTTTCTGACCAGGGAACAGGGATTTCTTCAACTGAAGTGGATAAAATTTTCGAGCCCTTTTATACCAAAAAAGTAATGGGTAGAAGTGGAACCGGATTGGGTATGGCTGTCGTATGGGGCACCGTCAAAGATCATAAAGGATTTATTGATGTGCGCAGTTCCCTCGGCAAGGGGACTACATTTACTATTTATTTTCCCAAAACCAGAAAAGAATTGGAATCGCATAAAGAAACTATAAAAATTGAAGATTACATGGGCAACGGAGAATCAATTTTAGTTGTTGATGATGTCCAATCGCAAAGAGAAATAGCAACAAGCATGTTGAATAAAATAGGCTATAATGCAGAATCGGTAGCAAGCGGTGAGGAAGCAATTGATTATCTGAAAGGAAAACCCATTGACCTGCTTTTGTTGGACATGATTATGGACCCCGGGATTAATGGTCTCGAGACATTCAAAAGGATCCGGGAAATGAATCCTGAACAAAAGGCAGTCATTGCCAGCGGATTTTCCGATCCAAGTCAAGTAAAGAAAGCGCAGAGGATCGGCGCAAAGGCTTATCTAAAGAAGCCGTATTCCCTTGAAAATATGGGGCTGGCCATTAGAGCCGAATTGGGGAAATGACATCTGATTGAAATTTGGAATGACCGCCTTTCACTCCATCAGGGACCTATCTCATGGTCTTATCCGGCCAGGGACACAGTTTATTTAAAGGACATGCCGGACACTTCGGTTTGCGAGCGGAGCAGGTTTCACGGCCAAAAAAAATCAGCTGCAGCGAAAAATCATTCCAGGCTCTTTCCGGCACAAGTTTCATCAGATCGAACTCGATCTTGACCGCGTCCTTATTCGACGTTAATCCCAGCCGTCGGGAAATCCTGGCAACATGGGTGTCCACCACCATGCCCGGTGTATCGAAAGCCGCCCCCCGCACCACATTGGCCGTCTTGCGCCCCACACCGGGAAGTTGAACCAGTTCCGCCATCGTCTGCGGGACCCTGTCTCCATGGGTATCCAGTATTTCCTGACTGCAATTTTTTATATTTTTAGCTTTGTTATGATAAAAACCGGTGGAATGGATATACTTCTCAAGGGTTTTGAGCGGTGCCCCGGCAAAATCAGCCGGGGTCTTCAGGTGCTTGAACAACTCTTCAGTCACCCGGTTGACCTGTTTGTCGGTGCACTGGGCGGAAAGGATGGTGGCAATCAGCAACTGGAAAGGGGTTTCATAATTTAAGGGGGTCTTGACGTCAGGATAGATGGTCCTTAGTATTTTACGTATCTTGTCGGTCCGCTTTTTCAGTTCCATTCAGGTATCCGTTTCTGATCTCATTATATGGTTGTGTCAGTTAATGATATACAGTCACAGGTGAAACCTCGCGGCTAAAAGCCGCTCCCGCCCTCTTTCGAGACTTTGTGGGAGCGGCTTTTAGCCGCGA
>JBATKU010000472.1:0-2736 GCA_049669725.1 Desulfobacterales bacterium | reverse complement strand
GAGACAAAGTTAATTGTTTATAATCGGTTTGTTTTTTTTCATCAGACGCGGCAACCGAGCGAGTTAACTGGGTAACATTTGAATCCATATGTTGCAGCTTGATTGCAGCATCTTCATTTACTTGGGTGTCTAAAGTCTGTTTGTCTTCTGGGCTGACGGTCTCTTGTTGTCCAGGAGTTGAAGGCGTCTCCTTTTGAGCAGAGACTGCGGAAGCTAGGATTTTTGGTTGTTGCTCTTCTTCAACCTTTGCCACAGGCTCGTTCTCCTTTTTGGCTGGAGCTGTTGTTTGCGCTTTACTTATGGTTTCAATCCGACTTGACGAAAATTTCGTATCCGCCTGAATTATTTTTTTTTCGGTTTCAATTTTTTCGTTTTCTTTAACGTTGGGGAACTTCTTTTCTATAGGTTTCTTTGGTTTTAAAAGGCTGTCACTTGGCTCTGGCGGGGATGCTGACTTCATTTTGTCTTCCGGTGGACCTGCCTGCAAAGTTCCACCAGCCTCAGGGCGCTCAGTCAACCCTGTCTCTTCCTCTATCCTAATTGATTCACTTTCTTTAAATACGGCCTTTTCTTTGCAGAATTTCAGATCCTTTTGTTCCGGTGAGAACACTGAACCCTCAACGTCAATTATAGAATCCGTCAATTTTGTTGATAATAAAGGAAAATTTACTACTCCAATGTTCGGAGCTGCTTCGCTCAGAATAACTGTTTCAGCCTTATCTATGATAGGCTCTTGATTGACCAATTCCTTTGATTCTTCGATAAAACTATCTCCCTGAATCGGTATAGATAGATCAGGTGTCTCAGAAGGCTGAGATGCTACATTTTGCTGATCTCCAGTATCATCAGGTGGCACAGGATAAAGATACACAGGAGAAGCTTTTGTCTTGGGTGTTTTCTTTTGAACTAAATTTAGTGTTTTATCACCCCGATAAAAAAAGTACCCGGCAATGATTAAAATTAGAGGTAATCCGATATATACTGGAATCATCCTGATATTTTTTCGTTTTAGCTTTTTTTCAGTTACCAATTTTAAAGGATCTATTTTATTTAACTCTTCTGCGTATTCACGTATCATGTTAATCTCTTTCATGACTCTTTTTGACTTTAAACTCTTTAGCTATTTTATAATGATGATATGCAAAAATTATGCAGGATTTGAAGAGAATCAATAAATGTTTAGATTCCAAAAGGATAGGTTAAACCTTCAGATTACATACAAAGAGTACCTGACGATATTTGTCAAAAAAAGTGCCGTTCTTTGACAGATTTTACACTATTGGGGGATAGTATCAGGAGGAAAAAAACAGGTGAAAAGTCTAAACGGATTGGTTATTGGTTTGAAGTAGTTTAAAGAAGTTAATTGAAAAATTATTATGAAACACAAGCTACTGGCCTCCCGCCATATATCGTATTTCTTTCAGAAATGCAAAAAAGGCAAACCCTGTGAAATGGATTTGCCCATTTTGAAAAAACGATACAGGCCCGATACTATAAACTTATTCTATGTTTGCGCCGACAACAGCGGCCATCTGCATCATGTTGATCGTCTGGCCTTCTTTCAGATTTGTAAGGTCAGTGACCTTGCCTAATTTGCTTTTGGATTTTGTGTTTTTGAAGATCGGGAGCAAACTCGCATCAGCCACAATGAACTTGCCTGCGTTCTCAGGCTTTCCATTTTCAGTCTTTGTCTGAAGTTTATTCGCTTTAATATAGTCCCATAGTTTTTTGGTGATCTCTGTCCTGGGAAGTTCTGTTGCTCCCAGAAACTCTGCCAGCTCATTTTTCAGCTTTACCGGTTTCATCAATCCTTTTGCTTCTGCCATTTTTAACTCCTTTATATTTAAATTTATGGATTAATTATTGCATTTCTTAGTTTTATTTGTCACATAACGTTACGGATATGCCACTGAAAAAGCCAAGAAGATCTTCCTAATACCAACAATACCAATCAGGTCAGAACCTAAAAGCCAGATTCCAAATGTAAAAGATTTAGCCTCCCCTGTGTCGAAGAATGGATACTTCCTGTTTGAAACAAATCGGGAAATTGTTACCATTACTTACAAACATACCGATATGATCCATCTACACAAGCGTTTGAAAAATGATTCAGATCCTTTATTTTTTTGCGGTCACATTTATAATGTTGTTGTAAGTCCCGAAGCAATTGTGGGATAGTTGCTCATTTTGGGGATCTTCTTTCCATTGCCCGTCAACTATAAACTTGTATTCGTATTCTCCGGGAGGAATTATCACGTTCCTGACCCACGCCCCGTTTTCATCGCTTTTCATAGGGTGGCTTTTCGGATTCCATTTGTTAAAATCCCCTATCAAAAAGACTTCATTGGCATCGGCGTTTTCAAGTGAAAATGTCACCTTCCGCCGTTTAATTCCCTGTCTTGTTTTGATTCTTTCCATCTAATACCTCCTTAAATGACACTGATTGATTCAAAAACATAAAATGTCCTGTGTTGCCTATCTATTAGATCAGCAAATCACCTTACCGGACCCAGGAAGATATACATTATATTTATTAAAGCATATCTTAAGGGTATGGCTATGCCAATCGACCTTTAAAAACTGCATAAGATAACACATCTTGTATGTCAAGAAATAAAAACACAATATATAGTAGCTAATGAAAATATATTATTGAGAGACTTATCAAATTGAATTGTGAGCTATGATTAAGTTTGCCTCGAAAATCGAGAAAAACGAAGGCACAACAGAATACCC
>JBATKU010000471.1:0-1919 GCA_049669725.1 Desulfobacterales bacterium | reverse complement strand
TCAAATAGAAGGTATGAACTCGACTGGCTGCGCGTATTGGCCATATTGGTCGTTTTTCTGTATCACAGCACCCGATTTTTTAATTTGGGCGATTGGCATGTGAAGAATGTCGACACCTATGTCTGGGTTGAGCTATGGAACGTCTTTGCCACCCGGTGGATGATGCCGCTCTTTTTCATCATCTCCGGTGCGAGCCTGTTTTATGCCATCGGGAAATCCGCCGGTTGGCGAAAATTCTATGTTGATAAGTTTTTGAGACTGATGATTCCGCTCATCATCGGCTCGGTCACCCACGCCGCCCTGCAAATCTACCTGGAGAAATCGTCGCACGGCCAATTCTCTGGATCATTCTTTTCATTTTTGCCCGAGTATTTTAACGGCGTTTATTTGGCGATTAACATGCCGGGAAATTTCGCATTTCATGGGATGCACCTCTGGTATCTGCTATTTTTATTTCTTTACAGCCTGATCTGCTACCGACTGTTTGTATGGTTAAACGGAAGCGGTCGGGAGATCCTGAATCGGATCACGTCATTTTTTACCATCCCGGGATTGATGTATCTGGGTTTCCCGCTTTCGCTGTTGATAATGAAGGCTCTGATTCCAAAAGCAGTTCTGGACGCCGGCAGCGGTGGCTGGGGATTTCTGTATTATATCTGGTTTCTGATAGCAGGATTTATAATTATGTCCAGTAACCGGCTCCAGCAGCAGATTTTGAATCAGCGGTGGGTATCGCTATTGCTGGGTGTGGGTTTATCAACTGCATACCTGTTCCAGTTGTTCAGCCCGTCACGTCTGGTTTTCCCGGCCGGGATCACGGATTGGATATATACCCTTCTTTCATTTATCAGTGCCTGGAGCTGGTTATTTGCCATCCTCGGGTTCAGTATGAAATATCTGGCTTTTGATCGTCCTTTGCTGCGATCTGTCAACGAAGGCGTGATGCCTTTTTATATCCTACACCAGACCGTCCTGCTGTGTATCGGTTATTTCGTTATGACCTGGGCCATTAATGATGCTGCAAAATGGGTGATCGTGTTTATCAGCTCCTTCATCGTCATCACAACATTGTACATGCTTTTCATTCGGAAATTTGAGGTTCTCCGATTTTTATTTGGGATGAAGACAACCCGCCCTTTTTTTGATGTCTTTCGCAAAAGGTCAGTTCTGATTGTTCTGCCTATACTGTATGTTGGATTGATCGTTTTTGCGGCCAGTAATCAAGGCGGAAGCAGCGCTGCGATGCCCTTAATGTACGATTCTGAAAAGGACATCCTGTTGAGTGCCGAATCGATTACAGCCAAATCGTCAACCGGTGTTCGTGTGGTCAACGATGACGAGGCTTCAAACGGCAAAGCAATTGAATTTTTCTCAGGAGCAAGTCAGCACGCCCAGTCGCAACCCGAAGTTTATGTTGAAATGCGCTTTTCGGCGCCGACGGGGCGGTACATTGTCTGGTTAAGAGGCAAAACCGATGTAAACAACGGCTATACGGATTCAGTCTGGGTCCAGGTGGACGACCAGATCGGAACCCAAACCCGCAGTGCCCGGATGGGAAATTGGCTGGACGTTCACCCGGCGGGTGTCTATGGCTGGGCAGGGGATACAGATGATCCTGTTGCCGTTTTGTTGAAGCATGCCGGAGATCACAAGATCCGCATTCAGCCACGCCAAACGCCACACCGGATTGATCAGATCTGGCTGAGTCGATCTCAGCATCGAATTCCGAACACGGTTGATCCCATCAAATAAAAAAGGAAATGTCGAAAAATATTGGTTGAGGTTTCCATGCGCAAAAACAAGCCCAGCAGAACGGCACTTAAAGTAGCATTCAACATTGTAACGCTCGGCTCGAAATCCGGGATGGAAGCCATTCTTCCTGCCGGCATCGTGGATGCGACCCGGAAGCTGCTCGTTGC
>JBATKU010000470.1:0-7222 GCA_049669725.1 Desulfobacterales bacterium | reverse complement strand
TGGATTAGATATTTTTAGAATTAGAGCTGAGCTTTCTGACCGACACCCAGTTTTTCGCGGGTGAAACGGATACTGTCGACGACGGCCTGATACTCACGGCGACGGGCTTCCGCGCATCCGTCCGCTCCAGGGTCGAATTCCACTTCGATGTTAAGGCGTTTCATATTGGGGTTTGCTTTGATGACCTGATAGGCTTCCCGCATGGGGACATCTCCACTTCCAGTCGCAACCCCGGTAATGCGGCAGCCGTATTGATCAAAAACAATGCGGTGGTCGGAAAAATGATTGGTGAAGGATACGGGTGCCAGCTTGCGGATGGCGGTCAGGGGGTCTTCTCCCACCATCAGCGAATTATTTGTGTCAACACAGACCCCCACATAAGGGTGGTTGACGCGATTGATGATCCAGAGCACTTCATCACTGAACGCTTCGGTGTGATTTTCCAGGCAAATCCTGACACCCGCATTCTGAGCAACAGGAGCTGCTGATTCTGCCTTGCGGGCGACTTCCTCCAACTGTGGAATTACCCCGGGATGAAAGGCGGAGCCACATACCGGATGGGGTCTGTGAATGTCCATGCTGATTTTGCCGATATCTGAACCGATTGACTCGGCAATGGCGATACCCTCTTCCATGGTGTGGGTCAGACGATCATCGTATTTGGATGCGTCCAATGAGAAATTGTACTCCAGAAATAGTCCTCTTTCCTCAGCAGCCCGGCATACATCGCGCAGGTGGTTCTTATCGGTTGCACCCAGATCGGCAGCGGTCAAATGCAGACCGTCGAGTCCCAGCTGCTTGGCTTCGTCCATCAGACCGAAGATGTCCCAGACCGGCTCCCATTGAAGCTTGAAGCCGCCCCAGTTCTGTCCCATGCCGTGCAGATGAAGACTGTATGTATGCAACCCTAATAGCATAGCGGATCCTCCTAACCCGGTAAGACCACAAAATTCCCAATGTGTTTTTTAGCCAGAAACTCTTCTTGCGCTTTTTTGATGTCGCTGATTGAAAATTCCTTGGCCAGTAGCGGACGAATTTCACCATTTTCGATGTAGCTAACGAGATTTTCAAATATCCCAACCGGCATTACGGTGGCACCATGCATTTCAAGATCTTTTAAGTACAGGGTTCGCAAATCTAATTCAACAATAGGTCCGGCGATAGCACCTGAAGTGACGTAGCGTCCACCCGGGCACAAAAGATTTAAACACATTGAAAAACCAGTCCCCCCGACGACATCGGCGACAACATCAACTTCACCTGAGCATTTCTTGCCGGATTATGTATTCGAAGAAGATAAATCCGGCCTTTATTCTCATATTTTTCAATTTCAGTGGCTCATCAGTGTCTTCCCCTTTTTCCCAAGGCCTTCTTTAAAACGTGCCGGCCGCAAGGGGTTATCTTCGGGAGCCAGCTTTCCGGTTACAAGCTCACTGATCCGCCTGCCTGCCTCCGGGGAAAGCATGACGCCGGCCCAATAGCCGCAGTTGACATAAAATCCAGGAACTTCCGGGACCGGTCCGATCAACGGCTGGTCATCGGGGGTATAAACATAGTGGCCGGCGGAGGTATTCATATCAGGCTGTCTGACCGCTTTTTCAACATCTTGAAAAAAGGGGGCCAGACGTTTGACCTTTTCCAGGGCAATGGCCGGAAATTCCCAGTCCGTGTGGACTTTTTCAGAAGGCGGGCTGACCGGCTCATCGGAATCCACCCACCCGATAATCACCCCCCCCGGTTCCGGACGCCAATAGGAATTGTTATTGACATCAATTGTAAAGGGGGCATCCTGGGGAATGGCAACAGCGGTTTTTATATATACTTTTTGCCGGCGAACCGGCTCCAGTGGCAGATCCAGATTGACCAGACGGCCAATCTCCCCTGCAAAGGGTCCGGCCGCATTGACCACAATCCTGGTTTGAAGGACGCCCCGGTTGGTCTCCACCCCGCAAACCCCTTGTTCATCTAATTGGATACCGGTGGTTTTGGTGTTGATGAAAAACCTGGCGTCACAGCCTTTGGCAAAACCCTGGGTGGTCTCATGGCATGACAGCCACCCATCCCGCTGCCGGAACGTAGCGGCCACCACCGACGGTGAGATATAGGGAAACCTGGCAATGATCTCATCGCGTTCAATAAATTCTGAGTCCGTAACACCCAATTTGTGCTGCTGCTCCACGTTCTCCTTAAGATCGTCAACCGTTTCCGGGTCATCGGTCAGAAAGAGATATCCCTGTTGTTTGATCGAAATGCTGTATCCCGGTATGCCGATGACCTTATCAAAATGCTCGAACATCTCAATGCTCGGTACGGCCAGCTCAGCCATGGCCGGTTCGGCAAATTGGGCCCGAAAACATTCCGCCGATGCCGGCGTCGTCAACGTTGACAGACCGTCGCGCATCTCCACCAGCACCACATCGAGCCCCGCCCGGGAAAGCCAGAAAGCCGTCGCCGTACCCACAATGCCGCCCCCGATCACCACCGCATCGGGATGGCCGAGATCACTTTCGGTGGGTGTAAAAATTCTTCCCATTTGATGATCTCCCCTTTTGGTTTGGTTAACTGGTTGATTGAGTTGACTAGGTTTATTAGGGTCTTAATTGTTAGATCTTTGCATTTCATGAGCCTTTTGAGTGTATTCGGGTCAGGCTAAAGGCAACAAATCAACCATTCAACCTAATCAACTAATCAACCAATCAACGATATCCGAACTTAGAAGATTCCCTTTTCGTCAAAATCCGCTACCACTTCCTGTAGACTTGCACGAATTAACGTTTCCCGGGTTGGAATCCCGTTTTCGTCCCACCCCCGGGCTTCATAGTACCAGGTCAGTAACTTATTGATATCTTCCTTGGCTATAACATGCCCCTGGTTCGGCCCATCTGCAATGGGCTCTTCATACAACCTTGCCGGGGGAAAATCCAGATGCCGGCCGAAGCCGCTTATTTCCCGTACCGAAAACGCCCGGGTCAAATGCCAGATGCGCTCGGAGATATTCAGCAGCTCCTGCCAGCTTTTCTTCCTGCCGGTAATAATGGAATACAATTCAGCGTAATGTTCTTCCTCAAAGCCCAGCTCCATCATCTGAAGCCGGCAGTTTCCCAGGGCATCAAAAAGTGAACGCTTATGTTGGGATTCAATCACATATTCCGCGCTGCGATCGCTGACAACCGCCTTGGGCTGGGCTTCAACCTCGCCTCCAGAGGCAATCAGGTCGTGAACGTTGGTCCAGGCGCCGGCGAGGTCGTGGCCCAGCACCCAGGCCCGGTTGTGATGCGCTCCCACATCGGCCGTCATGTAGGCCAGCATCATCGAAGGGGCATTGCGGCATTCGTAGCCCGACCACTCCAAACCTTTGACGTGGATTGCAAATCGCTCCGAGCCATTCCCCGCCCTTTCCGCGGCAATCTTGACGCCTTCGGCCAACAGGTCGCCGATTCCTTCTCGCTGCGCAATCTTATTCAACAGGTAAACGACCGAATCCAGATCCGAAAAATCGATCTCTCTGCCGATTTCGTCACGGGTTAAAATCCCTTTCTGAAAACATTCGATGGCCCATCCAATAACAACACCGGCGGAGATGGTATCGATACCCAGTTCATCGCATACATAATTCGCATAAGCCACTTCCTCAATGGTCTTTAAAACGCAATTTCCACCGAACAGGGCAATGGTTTCATATTCAGGTCCTTCCACATAGGCCGATCCCAGCGATGTCTTGGTGTGACCGTACTTTCCGCAAGGGGTGGGACAGCCAAAGCAGCCCTTGTCGGTTATCTTGAGGCGATTTAAAACGGCCTGGCCGTTGATATCTTTGTAATGCTCGGCAAAAGACGCTTGAAAGTTACGGGTCGGAAATACACCGACCTCGTTGGTCCAGTTGGTGATACCGGCCGTACCTTCGGGAGTCCAGCCCTTAAAACCGGGTTTGGCCATAACTTTGCGGTAGGCTTCTTTGCCCCTGGCGTAGGCCTCTTTCAGGTCGGCCACAGGTATGCCTTTAGTACCCTTTACTGCAACGGCTTTCAGGTTTTTGCTGCCCATCACCGCCCCGACGCCGGTCCTGCCGGCCTGACGTCCGAAATCATGGGATATGCAGGCATACCGTACCCGGTTTTCCCCGGCCGGTCCGATAGTGAGAATCTGATAATCTTCTCCCAGATAGTCTTTAAGATTTTTCTCGGCTGTAATCGAGCCCTGCCCCCAGTAATCATCGGCCGGCCGAATCTCCACCGCATCGTCATTGATGAATAAATAGCTGGGGCTTTCCGCCTTGCCGTTGATCACCAGTACATCATAGCCGGCATATTTCAGCTGCGGTCCGAAATGCCCGCCCATATTGCTGTCGGCATAGCCTCCCGTGGCCGGTGATTTGGTGCCAAAATGGGTTTTGCCGCTGGCTGGAAGGAAATGACCGGTCAGCGGACCGGTGGCCGCAATAAGCATATTTTGCGGATCGAAGGGTTCGATACCGGGGACAATTTCATCATACAGCAATTTGGCCACAAAGCCCCTGCCCCCGATGAAATTTTTCACTAAAGAGTCGGGCAACGGCTCCTTGCGGACGCTCCCACTGCTGAGATCAACGCGTAAAATTGTTCCGGCATAGCCATACATGGTTGATTGTCTCCAAATTTAAAGCCATTAGTTAAAATCAGTTGTACATTTTCAATGCATTCGATTTTGCCCCAACCATGGAGTGATGGAGTATTGGATGATTGGTTTTTATTTTTGCTCATCCGGCTTTATGCTACTTCGGTCGTCTTATTTTCAACCAGGACAATGGCACCTCGCGGGCACGTTAGCGCGCACTCGCCGCAGAGAGTGCATTTAGCAGGCACATCGGACTGCGGCTGCTCAAACATCACATTGTGGGGGCATACGTCCACACATATCAGGCAACCGGTACAGGTGTCCGGATTCACTAGAAAGACCCCATTTACAGGTTGAATGGCATCTTCCGGGCAATTGTCGGCACAAACCCCGCACTGATCGCAAAGATGGATGCGGTAATCACCCGGAGCCGGAAAGCGTGCTTCAATACGCAGCACTGATTTCGATGGGTTGACTTCCCGGAAGTTTACGATGGCACAGGCCAGCCGGCAGGTGCCGCAGCCGGAACAGTTCTCGTGAAAAGTTTTCAGTTTCAATGGGTTATACTCCAGTGACTGGTTTCAGGACAAGAAATCCAACTTCATACATACCTATTACTTAATCCAGCCAGGCAATTCAATATGTTTTTAGGATTGATTTGACCGCATACTTGAAAATGGCTATTCGGGCAATTGCGGTAAAACCTTACCAGTAAAAGAACTTTAAGGCAGCAGGCATAGAAAAAGCAGGAAAACCGGATTGTACTTGACAGAACGTGTTCGATTTTCTATGTTGGATGCGGTTTAATTTTTAATATTCGAATGAAAAGCTGAATGAAAATTTTTTAATAATTTTATTTATAGCATAACATTGCGATTTCATTGGGATTCATTTTTCTGGATAGACTAACTCCGCTTATACACTGCTATATTTATTTTAAATATCTGGCGTTTAGTGAAAATTTACTATTGGCAACCCGCAAATATTAAGACAGTAAACAACGAAAGGAGGATGTAATGAAAGAAAAACGAACCCTTCACCCGGCCATTTACGATCTTAAGGTCGATATGGACAAGGGGAAGATCACACGCCGCGATTTTTTAAGATATTCAACCTTGTTGGGAATGTCTGCCTTTGCAGCCAGCCAAATGGCTGGAATCGGCCTGGCCAAGAAAGCTTTTGCTGCCGCACCCAAGCGGGGCGGTATGCTCAAAGTTTCCAGCACCCTTCACAAGATCACCCATCCGGCCCAGTTTTCATGGGTTTCACCGACCCAGGTGGGACGTCAGGTTGCCGAATACCTTACCTTTACAGACGGCAAGAACATCACCCATCCCTATCTGTTGAAAAATTGGGTTGTGAGCGATGATCTAAAGACCTGGACCCTGAATGTCCGCCAGGGCGTCAAGTGGAATAACGGGGACACATTTACGGCAGATGATGTGATCTTCAACTTTAACCAGTGGATGAACAAAGATGTGGGCTCTTCCATGCTGGGATTGGTGGGGGAATACCTTGATCTGACAGGAATTGAAAGAGTTGATCAATATGCGGTTAAGCTCAATTTAAAGAAACCCGAGATTGCCGTGCCCGAACATCTCTTCCACTATCCGGCGCTTATCATGAACCACAGGACCTTCCAGGGTGATTTCACCAAAGCACCGGTGGGGACCGGCCCGTACACCCTCGAAACCTATCGGCCGGGGGAACGAGCCGTCGTCAAGGCCCGCAAAGACTACTGGCAGAAAGGCACTGACGGCCAACCGCTGCCCTATATGGACGGTATGGAGTTTATCGACATGGGAACCGAGATGGCGCCCCAGATCGCCGCCATAAAGGCCGGCGAAATCGATATGATCGACCTGGGCGATGTGGGCGGTGTGGATGTATTTCAAGCCTTGAGGAATGATCCCAACATCCAGATCATACCGGTTACCAGTGCCTCCTCCCGGGTGCTGCGGATGCGGGTCGATATGAAGCCCTGGAGTGACAACAAGGTGCGGACGGCCTTAAAAATTTGTCAGCACCATGAAAAAATCCTGTCGCTGGCGTATATGAATGAGGGTCTCCAGGGGCAGGACTTTCACGTTTATCAGCTGCATCCCGAGTATTGTGAAAAACCGATACCCAAGTATGAACCCCAGCGGGCCAAGCAACTCTTGAAGGAGGCCGGTTATCCCAACGGTATCGACGTCAATCTGGCGGTGGGCACCTGGCCGGAAGTGGTGCGTTACGCCGAAATTCTCAAACAGGATGCGGCACCGGCCGGTTTCAGGATCAATCTTCAAACCATGCCCACCAGCCAGTACTGGGAGAAATGGACCGAGGTCGATCTGGGTATCACCCCCTGGATGCACCGACCCATCGGCACCATGGTGCTCAACCTGGCTTATATCGCTGATGCCGCGGGCAAACCGGTCCCCTGGAATGAAACCCGCTGGTCGGATCCTGAATTCTCTAAATTGCTGACCGAGGCCAACGGACTGCTGAATGTCGATGCGCGCCGCAAAGTCTTCTGCAAACTCGAAGACATCCAGCAACAGCGCGGATCCATCGGAATTCCCTTCTGGCGCAACGCCTGGTACGTGCTCAACAAAAAAGTCCAAAATGTGCAGGGCGTCCCGCCATT
>JBATKU010000469.1:0-2027 GCA_049669725.1 Desulfobacterales bacterium | reverse complement strand
CCACCCCCAATGTATTCGGCAAGGGGGCCATCAGCGGCACATCCGGTCCGGCGGTCAAGCCCATCGGGTTGAATTTTATCGCCTCCATGGCCAGCAATGATCAGCTCGGGTTGCCACTTTCCGGAATTGGCGGCATCGAAACCTGGATTGATGCCCTGGAATATATTCTGGTGGGAGCCTCAACACTCCAGGTCACTACCGGGATCATGCACCACGGGTATCGGATTGTAGAGGACATGATTGAAGGTCTTTCGGATTTCATGGCCGAACGCGGCATAGAAAGGGTTTCGGACCTCGTCGGTAAAGCCCTGCCCAACCTGCACGAAACAGAGGCGTTTGAAGTCGATCGGCAGGGGATTACCCAGTACGATTTGGATCGCTGTATCGGCTGCGGCCAATGTTACATCGTCTGCCAGGATGCTGCCGGCCAGGCAATTGAATGGGATGCCGAAAACCGCCGGCCGAATTTAATCGAAGACAAATGCTTGAGCTGTATGCTGTGCAAATTCGTCTGCCCCGTACCGGAATTAATTACCTATAAGGAAATGCCTGCGGAATGGAACCGGCAGGAAACGGCCGTCATGGATAAGAATCTGGAAAAAGACGTCAAGTTAGAGCCATTTACAAAGGAGGGTCCAAATGAGTGTGTTATTTAAGGGAGGAACCATCGTAAACACCACCGGCCGTTACCAGGCCGACGTGTTTGCCGAGGGCGACAAAATCAAAGCTATTGGTAGCGATCTGGACAATCCGGCTGATGAGGTTGTTGATGCCAAGGGAAAATACATTCTTCCCGGGGCGATAGACCCTCATACCCACATCTCCATGCCGTTTATGGGAACCAGTGCCCAGGATGACTATGAAACCGGTACCAAAGCGGCCGCCTGCGGAGGGGTTACCTGCGTGGTCGACTTTGATCTGCAGCAAAAGGGCGAAACCCTTCTCGAAGCGATTGAGCGCAAGAAATCCTGGGCCGAAGGCAAGGTCTGTGTCGATTATTCCCTGCATCCGGCGGTCATGGATCCCAGACCGGAAGTTATTGAAGAAGTCAAAAAGGCCTGCCAGAAATACGGCACTCCGAGTTTCAAAATTTTCATGGTGTATGATTTCCGGGTGGACGATGCCACCATGATCCGGCTGCTGGAGGAAACCAAAAAGTACGGCGGCCTGGTCCAGGTTCACGCCGAGAATGTTCACATTATCGACCACATGAATCAGGTGCTGGCAAAAGAAGGCAAACTGGCACCATACTACCATGCGGTCAGCCGTCCGAACATTGCCGAAGAAGAAGCCATCTACAGGGCATCCAAAATGGTGGAACTGACCGGCTCCCGGATCTACATCGTCCATCTGTCTTCCAAGGAAGGTCTTTGGGTCGTCAAGCAGGCCCGGGATCGCGGGGTGAATGTGTATGCCGAGACCTGCCCCCAGTATCTGCTGCTGGATGACGAACGCTACAAAGAACCCGATTGGAACGGAGCTAAGTACGTTATGTCACCGCCGTTGAGAACCAAAGAAAGCAATGAAGCCCTCTGGGAAGGTTTGAGAGGCGGTGATTTACAGGTGGTGGCCACCGATCATTGCCCCTTTGATTTTAACGGCAAGAAGGACATGAACGGCAAAGATGATTACAAGGTAATTCCCAACGGCGCACCCGGAATTGAAACCTTGATGATTCTACTGCATTCCGAGGGCGTGGTCAAGGGTCGCATCAGTCTCGAGCGCATGGTGGATGTATTGTCCTCCGGGACCGCCCGGATGTTCGGTCTAAAAGACAAAGGCGAGATTGCCGTGGGCAAGGATGCCGATGTCGTCGTTTTTGATCCGGACCAGAAGTTTACCATCACCCAGAGCAAACTGCACATGAATGTCGACTACACACCGTTTGAAGGTGTGGAAATCACCGGGATGCCCAGCGCCGTTTATTCAAGGGGTCTTAAAGTTTCCCAGTGGAACGGTGACCAGATGGAGTTTGTGGGTGAGGTCGGGCGGGGGAGGTTTGTCAAGCGCGAACCCTTCGAACCCTT
>JBATKU010000468.1:0-2203 GCA_049669725.1 Desulfobacterales bacterium | reverse complement strand
CCGCAAGTGTGATCCGCACTCTGAGGGCTGGTGGCGTAGGTCATATCCCAGCCCTTGCGGGAACGGGCCATGTGTGCAGGAATGCCCAAGCCTCGAATGGCAGGCACCCGATCAATTCCCAAAACCTTGCAGGCCGTCTCAGTTCCTGAACCTATAATCATGCCTGTTGGCGTTGCTTTTTCAATCTCCCGGATATATTCTAAAGCTTTAGTGCCATCGCCAAAATCGAATCTGCCCACACTATTTAAAACTCCCAGTGTATTGCCTGTTTCTATGGTATCTATACCAAGTTCATCGCACATACGGTCAAGTTTTGCGATGATATCAAGATCATCTATCCCCAGGTTGGAGCCAAGCATGGCAAGGGTTTCATATTCCAGGCCACTTGTAATGAATTCTCCGGTAGGTCCATGGTAATTGTTGGAGCAACGAACCACGCAGCCGGGCATGCAGGCATGGGCCAATTGCCCGCCCCTTTCCGTCACGACTTTAGCCAGTGCAGAGCCATCGATGGCATTCGTTTTGTTCCAGGAACCAAAAGCATGGTTAAGGGTTGGCATTTCATTGGCGGCATCGCAAGAATTAATCCAGGTGGCTGTGCTGTACGCCCTTAAATCTTTTCCCACCTGCATGGACATGATAATTTTAACGGCATTTTTAACGGCTTCTTTAAAGGCAGTCTGATGTTGGGGGCAACGGGATTTAGCGCCACTGCCATCAAGAATAATTGCCTTGAGGCCTTTGGCACCCATGACGGCACCAATACCGCCACGGGCAGCGTGGCGTGCGGGTCTGCCACTGACATCACTAACCGCCACGGTAGAATTGGCCATACCCTTTTCTCCGGCAGGCCCAGTAATAACAATGCTGATCTTTTCACCATATTTCTCTCGGAGTCTGTTACAGGCTTCATAGTTTTTCATTCCGGTGATAAAAGAAGCATTTTCTAAATTTGCGCCTTTTGAATTGACTATTAACAATTGATGTTTTTCACTTTTACCTTGGGCCATCACACCGATAACACCAAGACGGCCCATGATATCACCGGCAGTTCCACCACTGTTGGCCTCTTTGATCCCTCCAGTTAGGGGACTTTTCCCTCCAACCGAAATACGACCACTGTTGGGCGCAGAAGTTCCAGCCAGCAGGCCACATGCAAGGACAAAAACACTATCCAAAGACAAAGCATGGCTGTTGGGATTCATATTTTCTGTAAGCAGATAATCAACTAATCCCCGACCACCCCATGTAAAATTGTCCGGAAAATTTTCTTCTTTAATTTTGCCCTGAGTCATGTCAAGTTTTAATAGCTTCATTTTTTCTCTTACTATTGAATATCCCGGCCAATTTTATTTCTCCCGGATTTGATATACTGGTCATCTCCTCCAACTGACTAATTAAGTTGGTGTTCAGCGCTTTAACATGGGCTCAACCATTTCAGACCATTAGAGCTCTTGTCGAAGAAAATAGGACTAAAATCTCTCCAGTCTTCCCTCCCACATTAACTTCACAAATTTGAGCGCTTCGCTTTCATTCATAGGTCGCGGATTCTTGATTCGATAATATTTTCCCATTAATTCTTTTGCGAAATTCGGTATCATTTTTTCGGGGACACCCAATTCACGGAGAGAAGAAGGAGCCTCGACCCTATCTAAAAGCTGAAAGAACTTTTCAACCATTGCCACGGATAGCTCTTTGCCGGTCCCTCTTATGTCAGGATCGACAGTTCTGGCATACTTAGCCAAAGTATCCCTGATAAAATCCAAATTGAACATTAAAGTATGCGGGAGTGCCACACCACAACCAATGCCATGGGGTGTATTATTGTAGAGCGTTAAGATATAGGAACAACTATGGGCGTACAAGCCCCCTCCCTGTATGTAGGCCATCATTCCTAGTACAGATGCATAGGACATATAAAACCTTGCTTCTAGATTGTCCCCATCTTCACATGCTTTTTCCAGGTATTCGAAAGTATATTCCACCGCTTTTGTGGCCATTGCATCCGAAAAGGGCGCTGGCCGTGCTGTGAATCCTTCTACTGCATGTGACAACGCATCCAGACCTGTTGACGCTGTTACTTTTTTAGGCATTGTTACCGTAAGTAGCGGATCGACCAACGCGATGGTGGGGTAAAGATTTGGTGATCCAATAAATAACTTTTGATCTTCCTTGGTCATCACAACGTAGGGGCTCACTTCGC
>JBATKU010000467.1:0-2325 GCA_049669725.1 Desulfobacterales bacterium | reverse complement strand
CCATTAATCCTGAATTGGAATGCGGCATCTGTGGCGAACACGCCGGTGATCCTAAATCGATTTCACTTTGCCATGAAATCGGTCTGACCTATGTGTCGTGTTCCCCTTATCGGGTGCCTGTCGCTCGTCTAGCCGCCGCCCATGCAGCAATGCTTGATAAAGCATAGGTTGAGGGGTTCAGCCTGCGACGAGGATCTCAACTGAGGCTCATTTGAAGTCCTCAGCCGAGACGGATCAATTGACACGGCGGCGCATGAAGGATAAGCATTCAGAACCATTCTAATCGAAAGGAGACCGATGATATGTACCACAAAATTTTAGTTCCGCTGGATGGATCAAAAAGAGCCGAAAAGATATTGCCTCATGTGGAAGAGATGGCCAAAAGGTACAAAGCAAAAGTTATTTTTTTGCATGTGATCGAATACAAGGCGGTCCCTACCAGTGAAGGCGAATATATTAGTTTAACGGCCCAGGAGTTCGATCAAGTGAAAAAACAGGCCGAGGCGCATCTATCAGGAATCCTGGGGGAGTTCCGGGAAAAAAACATCGAAAGTCAATCCGGCGTTATCTATGGCCCTGTGGTGGAGGGGATAATAAACATTGCTGCACTGGAGGACGTGGATCTGATCGCGCTGGCCAGTCACGGCCGTGGGGGTCTTGCCAGAGTTTTTTACGGCAGTGTAGCCGCCGGTCTATTGCATCGGGTGGACCGCCCCCTGTTGATTATCAGGTCCCGCAATACGGAATAAAGGGCGATGGACAGAGCCTGTGGAATTTTGAGATCAATCTTACAGGCCGGACAGATACGGATCTTTTCGATATGGATAAGAAAACACTCACAGAGCTTTCCTGCGATAAAGATGCAGAAATTATTTCAATTCACGGAGGTTGGGTCATGCAAGCTCGTCTAAAGGAACTGGGCATTGCCGAGGGGCAGAAAATAAAAAAAGTTTCGTCCATCGGATTAAGAGGCCCTGTGATTGTGCTCGTGAATCGTGCCCAGGTCGCCATTGGTGCCGGCATGGCCTCCCGTATCCTAGTTAAAGTAGGATCCTGATTGGTCTTCAATCAAACAAGGTTCAGTTCTATGGCGGGGCCCAAAAGAAATTCTAAATATAAGAAAACCACATCTTCAGACATTCTTCTTGTAGGCCATCCCAATGTCGGCAAAAGCGCCCTGTTTTCACGAATGACCGGCGTGCGCACCATTGCCTCGAATTATCCCGGGACTACCGTGGATTATACAAAAGGCCGGATGCGTTATGGCGATCAAACCTTTACCGTCATTGATGCGCCCGGCACCTATTCACTTGAGCCCCTGGATGAGGCCGCTAAAGTTGCAGTGGACCTGATCGATCAGGCGCAAAGAATTATCAATGTGGTGGACGCCACCCATCTTGAACGTCATTTACCGTTGACCCTTGCGCTTCTGTCTCAGAGGAAACCAGTGGTTGTGGCCCTTAACATGAGCGATGAAGCCCGGCACAGAGGTATAGAAATCGACGTTGACAATCTAGCTGATAAACTCGGTGTTCCCGTGATATTTACAGTGGGCCGAACAGGGGTAGGTGTAAAACGATTAATCCAGGCTACCTTTCCCCTCCTGGAACATTCACCAGTCTTTGATCCGGCAGAAACACGCCACCCCGCCCAAACACGCGTACTGTGCCATTCCAAACAAGAAGGAAAATATGACCATAAACATTTTGCCGAAAAGGATGTCTGGTTGCAGATAGGCGCTATCGTCAGTGATGTTCAAACCCTGCATCACCACCACCATACGTTTGGCGAAATGCTTGAAGACATCAGTGTTCATAGAGTATGGGGAGGGATTGCGGCCGCTTTTGTTCTTGCTATATCTTTTCTTTTTGTCCGAATAATCGGCGAGTTTCTCATCGGAGGAAGTATTGGGCTCTTTGGAACGCGTTGGATTGTATTGCCATTCGGAACAGAGTTGTTCTTTAACATGGCCTGGAAGCCATTTTTGATTAAGTTATCCGCTTTACTTCAGGATGGTAGCTTTCTGCATCAACTTCTTATCGGAGCCCTCATCAATGGCGAAATAGACTTTGATCAATCCTTTGGGTTGTTAACTTCCGGGCTATTTATTCCGCTGGGAGTGGTGCTTCCCTATATTTTTAGTTTTTATCTCGTTCTTTCTATTCTTGAAGATAGTGGTTACCTGCCGCGTCTGGCGGTCTTTTTGGATAATACAATGCATCGGATCGGGCTCCATGGTTATGCGATTATCCCAACCCTTCTGGGTTTGGGCTGCAACGTGCCGGGCATGATGGCGACAAGAATCCTGGAAAGCAAGCGCCAGCG
>JBATKU010000466.1:0-56473 GCA_049669725.1 Desulfobacterales bacterium | reverse complement strand
TGCGGAAGGGCACTTTCTCCTACCAGAAGGCCTTTAATCTCATACGCCAGCCAGATGGCGGTTGCGCCCAAAATTTTGTGACGGCTATCAGGCCGTTTCCGATCAAAGCGGCATAAATCACTTTTTTAGAAGAAGATGCCATCCGTTTCCTTTTTGCAAGTATTGGGCGTAAACCTATCGCGGGCCTTTTGGCCGTTATAATGGTTGCCAAAAAAAAGTGACGGTTATCAAACGATTTTTTCTACAACCACTCATGCCGCAATTGTGTATTTCGGAACGTAATCATGAAAAACGGTTTAATTCCTGACTTTCAGGGTATAGAATTGCAGCATGGAAAAATCAAGGTGTATCTTTGCAGGTTTTGACATACAGACCTCATTCCGATATACTTTCCCGGTTATAGCGGTTGATCAAAAGACGTTCCGTTGTTCGAACTTTTTTTCTTCAAACCCTTAGAACGACCTTGGGTATTTCGGAACTTATCTTTGAAAAGTGGTACAATTTATGGCTGCAATGTTTACGGCCCGTTTGAGTTATAAATATGGAAAATATAGATATATTGGTGATCGGACGAAGCTGTCTGGATTATATCGCCGTTGTCAATCAGTTCCCGGAGGAAAACCAAAAGGTGCCCCTGGAATTTCGAATGACCGAAGGTGGCGGCCAAGGGGGCACGGCATCCTGCTGCATTTCCCGGCTGGGAGGAAATGTTGCATATGCCGGCAAACTCGGTGATGACGATGAGGGCCGCTTTTGCCTGAAAAGGCTGGAAGAATTCGGAGTGGCCACGGATTTTATCGAAATTGTCAGCGGCGGCAAAACTCCGGTGGCCTATATTTTGGTAACTGCCGGCAGCGGACATCGAACCATCATATATGAACGCAATTCTTTACCCAAGATTTCCATAGATGAACAACTAAAAAATCTGACCGCTCGATCGGAAATTGTACTGCTGGATCCCGAAGTCACCTATCTGGGAGGACCCCTAAAAGCCGTGGCGGAAGGTCGCATTAAAATTGTGTATGATTGCGAAAGATGGCGGGAGGGCATTGAAGATATCATGGATATCGCCGATTATTTTATCCCCTCCTCGGAATTCCTGGAATCTGACAGGCTGAATTTCGGCGATATACCGCTTAATCGGAAAATATTTAAATTAAATGAGATGGTAACCGGCCAATTAATCGTTACCGGCGGTGAGAAGGGCGCCTGGTACCCTATCGATGATAAACTCTATCAGGTGGCCGCGCCCGCGGTTAAAGCGGTCGATACCATCGGCGCCGGTGACAACTTTCACGCGGCCTTCGCCCTTGCCCTTAAAAAAGGGTTAGATCTTCATCAGGCCGTCAGATTGTCGGTGGCAGTAGCCTCTTTGTCCTGCAGAGAATTCGGTGGCCGCAACGGTGTTCCGGAAATGGAAGAAGCCATGCAGGTAGCAAAAGAAATAAAAGCAAGGGTACTCGTAGCGTAACCCTTATTTTTGTTCCTTGGCGCTTCCGTGATATTTTTTGATCCGGTAATTCCCGACCGACCGATTGAATTCGGCCTATGGGATTTTTGTTTGATATGTGAGAGATGCGCCAAAAAATGTCCCAGCAAAAGTATCATGCCATGCAAAAATTTTCCTTGAAAAAAGCGGTCAGTATCGATGATCCCAAGACAGCCTGTGATTTCCTTGTGAAACATACCGGGCTTTCTAAAAGCCGGATCAAAAATGCGATGAACAAAGGTGCGGTCTGGATTAGAAAGGAAAAAGGGAAACAATATCGAATCCGGCGGGCCACTGCCGCCCTTAAAACCGGTGATTACCTGTCTATATATTACGATGATAAATTGCTGGCCTTATCGCCCCTCCGGCCTGAGTGCATCGGTGATCAAAGCCGCTACAGCGCATGGTTCAAACCTGCCGGATTGATGAGTCAGGGCACCAAATACGGGGACCACTGCTCGCTGTTGCGGCAGGCCGAGCTATTTTTCAAATCCAGGCGAAAAGTGTTCCCGGTTCACCGTCTCGACCGCGAAGCATCCGGCATTGTGCTCATTGCCCACGATAAAACAGCTGCCGGCAAGCTCTCCCGTCTGTTTCTGTCCCAAAAAATCATTAAACGCTATCGCGCGCACCTGCTTGGCAACCTGACCGCGCAAAGGCCCCAGGAAAAAATTGACCTGTCATTGGATGATAAACCCGCCGTCACCGAATTTGCAGTAACGGACTATGACCCGGTTTCGAATATTTCGTCAGTGGATATTATTATCCACACAGGACGCAAACACCAGATTCGCCGCCACTTTGAAGCCACCGGCTTCCCGGTTATGGGCGATCCCCGTTATGGCAGGGGAAATAAAAATAGCTCCGGCTTAAAGCTGATGGCCACCGCTCTGGAATTTCACTGCCCGTTCAGTGACAAAGATCTGGTATTCGACAGTCCTTGTTCCGACTTTGCGCCGCCAGAATAGTAAACAATGGTCGCTTTTATCCGTATGAACTCAAACAAGCCATCGACATATAAAGGCGTATTGACACCGTTACCGATTCGGTTGCTAAATGCCATCGCCCAACCACTTAAGCAGATTTCCAATAAAACCGAATTTTTTGAAATCCGAAATTTGCTTAAAAAGGCTTCCAGCAGAACACAATTGGAAGATTGGGGTCACCAGAGTGCCCTGGAAGCCCTCGAAGTGTTATTAGAATCGGTGCGCCGGGAGGGCAAGCTTACCTATTTCGGCAGGTTCACCCTCAGGCAGTTTCTAATTGGAAAGCTATGCAACCGCCTGCGGATTATTGAGGCCCTCAAGCGCTTTCCGGAAATAAAGCGGCAGCAAATCCGCCGACCGATATTTATCACCGGCTGGTACCGCTGCGGAACCACCTACCTGTATAATTTGCTGGCAACTCATCCCCAATCCAGAGCACCCCTGTATTGGGAACTGATGCATCCCTGCCCGGCCGTTGATCCCCGTAAAATCAAACCCCAGGAATTAATTCGTAAAACAAAACTGGCCAATCGCATCCACCACTACCTGGCCCCCGGTTTCAACCGGGCCCATTCCATGGCGGCTGAAAAGCCGGAAGAATGCCTGCATCTATTTGAAAATGCCGGTATGGGCACCACTGTGTTTTTTATCACCGAGGCCAAATCCTTTGCCTGGTGGCTGCTGGACCGTGACATTGGCCCGGGCTACCGGTTTTATGAATATCAACTCAAACTGCTGAACTGGCTGAGACCCGGACGACGCTGGGTGCTGAAATGGCCCTATCACCTCTGGCATCTGGATGGGCTGCTGGAAGTATTTCCGGACGCCACCGTCATTCACATCCACCGGGATCCGCGCGAGGCTATTCCATCGGTGTGCAGCCTGGCGGCTTTGGCCCGGGAGCCTTTCTGCGAACGCATCGATAATGCGGCCCTGGGGCAGTTCTGGACGGACTACAATGCAGTGGGCTGGGAGCGCGGGCTGGCGTCGCGGGCAAAAGCAGGACCAGGTCAAATCATCGATGTTGGTTATGCGGATTTATTAACCGACCCTTCAGCGGTGATTCAGCGAATACTCGATGCGGCCGATTTAGAGCCTGATGACCCCTGGCTGAACTCCTTGCCGAGCGGTCGCACAAAAAAGCAAGATAAAAACGGTGAGCGCCACCAATATACCCTGTCACAATTCGGGCTCGATGCGGACAATATCCGCCGGCGCTTTGCTGACTATATCGAAACATATGATTTAGAATCTTAATTGGGGAAACTTTACTTATGGAACCGCTAAACCCGATCCCGCAGTGTATTGACTGCCTGCAGTCTCTGGCCAAAAACACCGCCTTGCTGGTGGCTGACAACAAGCCCGGCCTGGTCAAGAAATCAGAAAGAGCTGCCCGCCAAATACTGGCAGATGCCGAAGTCAACCCGACCAGCTCCCCCGAGATTGCCAATCGGATCATTCGGGAAGTCAGGCGCCTGACAGGAGTGTCAGACCCTTACATCGAATTCAAAGCCCGGGAAATGGAACAGGCCCGAAAACTATTCTCGCAACTCAAAGCGAAGGTGGGAAAAACGCTACGGTCGCGCGTGAACCTTGCCGCATTGGGAAACAATCTCGATTTCTTTATTAGTCCGGAGCAGGCCCTGGCCGCAATCCCGCAGCAATTTTTTAACGAGATCTCCTTTTTCCGCGATGACATCGATCAACTCGAGGCCGATTTGCGGAAAACACCGGGTACGGTTTTATATCTCACAGACAATGCCGGCGAGATCTACTTTGATGGGCCGCTGTATGAATACATTCGCGACAGGTCCCGGAAAACCATACTGGTCGTAAAAGGCGGTCCCTCTCTCAATGACCTGACACGAGCGGAACTGAAGGCCGCCGGATTGGAAAAGATGTTTGACCCTGTGATGGACACCGGCACCGACGGTGCCGGAATCGACTGGGAGAATGTTTCCAGGGATTTTTTGGATCAGATCGCCTCCGCCGACCTTGTCATATCAAAGGGCATGGCCAATTTTGAAACCATCTATCCCCGTGATATGGTTGCGCCGGTTTTTTTCCTGTTCAAGGTAAAATGCGAGCCGATCCAGAACTACATTCAAGCACCGGCCAACAGCTTTCTGGCATTATATAAAACTGGAAGTCCCCCACGGTGAATAAGAAATTTTCTGTCTTCCGCTCAAAATAAAAGGCGCAGACGGTGCGCCGGCAAGGGTACTTTTGCGGGGTTAAATAGTTTCGAGTTTATATTTCCGACTGCCCAGCCCAATTTTTTCCCCATACCTGAGTTGAATAGGCCAATCGATATCGGGGTACAGTGCTTTGAATTTGTCTTTTCCCGGCAGTCGATTCTTTTTAAGACATGAATCGGGAAGCGCCCGTTCCTGGTTGACCAGATCTGCCGAAGCCTGGTCAATGGCGATCGGATCAGTTGAGGCCACCACCCCGATGTTGCGCACGATGGGGGCATCGTTAAATGGCGGGCAGTCGCAGGCCGGAGAGACATCCGTGATAAAGTTGACAAACAACGCCCGGTCTTCTTTGCCCTTTAATACCCCCAGGGTATATTCAACCATTTTTTCTAAAAATACCGGCACGGTTTCATTCCACTGAATGGCAATCGCATCGTTGGGGCAGATTAAAATACACTCGCCGCAGCCGATACATTTTTTGGGGTTGATGCGGGCCTTGGTTTCAACCATGGCGATGGCTTTCTGGGAGCAGCGCAAAATACAGTCGCCGCACCCCACGCACTTTTTTGCTTTAACCTTGGGAGACACCACCGAGTGCTGGGCCAACTTGCCTTTACGCGATGCACATCCCATGCCGGTGTTTTTAAGGGCGCCGCCGAAACCGGATAGTTCATGGCCCTTGAAATGGGCAACGGATACAAAGGAATTGGCCTCAACAATTTCCGTACCGATGTAAACCTTCTTGAATCGTTTCTGGTTGATGGTCACCGCCGTCTCGCTTTTGCCCCTTAAGCCGTCGGCAATAATTATGGGGGCATCCACCACCGGAATAGCAAACCCGTTACGGATCGCCGTGGCTATATGATGGGGGGAGTCGCTGCGGGTACCGACATAGAGGGTATTGGCATCGGTTAAAAAGGGAGCGGCCCCGGCGTCTTTGATGCAGTCAACTATTTTTCTTATAAAAACCGGCCGGATAAATGCAGTATTGCCCAGTTCCCCGAAGTGCAGCTTGACGGCCGTAAGATCTCTTTTTTTAACGACCCGGGACAGAGCGGCAGCCTCCAGCAATTTGCCCAGTTTGTCGACGAAGCTTTCTTTGTAGGTGGCTCTCAAATCGATAAAATAAACAGTGCTTGGCATAAAAATCCTCCGATGGTAAAAAACAGTTAAATTCCTCGCTGCAAGCGGACGGGGTAATGAAAAAATTTCAATAAATAAGAATAATAAATCTAAATACGGGATAAATTTAAAATTAGAAAGAGGAAATACAGTGGCTCTTGCAAAAAAATTGGAAGCCTTGAACCGGGTTTTGGAGATTTACGATGCGTTTAGTTCAACCTTGGACCTGGCCTGCAAAGAAAAATGCACCCATTGTTGCACCACCAATGTAACGATGACCACCCTTGAAGGCTACAAAATTGTTGATGACCTTATCGCAACCGACAAGCTGGACGTCATCAACAGACTTAAAGAAATGGAAGAGATGCCACGCTTTCAGCCCCTACTCACCACCAATCGGATGGCCGAGTTGTGTGCTGCGGACGCCAAAGTCCCGGAAGAGGAAATTGCCGACGAATGGCAAGACTGCTCCCTGCTCACCGACAGCCTTTGCACCATTTACGACCTGCGGCCTTTTGGCTGCCGGTGTTTTATCTCTCGCCAAAATTGCGGTGAAACCGGATTTGCCGATATTGACGATTTCACGGCATCGGTGAACACCGTATTTTTGCAGGTCATTGAACACCTGGATGCCGAGGGCTGCTCGGGCAATTTAATCAATGTGCTGCAATTCATGGCCTCCGAGGACAACCGGCGGGCCTATAAGCAAGGTGAAGCAAACTGCGAAGATAGCGGATTGATCGTAAACTGGGAGCTAAAGGTGTTGATGATTCCTCCCGAGCACCGCGAGAGAATGGAGCCGATTCTGCAACAGCTCCGAAAAATTAATCTATAATAGCAACCGGCATAACAATTTTCTATTTAAAATATTGGTAATTAGCTTGACAGCCATTCCAACTACCTGTATGATCGATAAAAATTAACAGTGTTCCTGGTTGTAATTAAAAATCACGTAAGCCCCGGAATAATCCGGGGCTTTTTTTATGGAAACACAGAAGGAAGGTATATATTGAATTTTGAAACATTTAATTTTCATCCCTCCGTTGCCGCAGGTGCTGCAGCGGCGGGCTATGAAACCCCGACCCCGATTCAGGCCCGGGCAATCCCACAGGTACTCAATGGGCGTGACGTAATGGGTCTGGCCCAAACCGGCACCGGTAAAACGGCGGTATTCGCTCTGCCGATACTCAATCGACTGATGGGGGGTAAATACGGGTGTGTTCGCGCCCTGATAATCGCCCCCACCCGTGAATTGGCCGAACAGATTCATCAGGCTATCGAAACCCTGGGTCGGAAGACGCGCCTGCGAAGTGTTGCTGTTTACGGCGGCGTGGGAATTAATCCCCAGATTCAGAAACTGAAGCATGCCGATATTGTTGTTGCCTGCCCTGGCCGACTCCTTGACCATATCGGACGTCATAGCATCGATCTTTCCCAACTGGAAGTGCTGGTTATAGATGAAGCCGACCAGATGCTCGACATGGGATTTATTCCCGATATCCGCCGAATTTTAAAACATCTTCCACGAAAGCGCCAGACGCTGGTCTTCTCGGCGACCATGCCCCCTGATATCCGTCGTTTGGCCGGGGATGTCCTGCGAGATCCGACCACCGTCCAGGTGGGAATCCCCGCACCTGCCGATACGGTCAGTCATGCACTCTATCCGGTAGCCCAGCATTTAAAAACGGCGCTGCTGTTAAAGCTGCTGGGAAACACCAACCCCAGGTCGGTGCTGGTCTTTACCCGGACCAAACATCGCGCCAAGGGCCTGGCGAAAAAGCTTGTTGCGGCAGGATACCGATCGGCCTCACTGCAGGGAAACCTTTCCCAGACACGGCGCCAGGCTGCGCTGGACGGCTTTCGCGACGGGACATTTCAGATTCTGGTGGCCACCGATATCGCCGCTCGCGGCATTGACGTTACCCAGATCTCTCATGTCATCAACTATGATATCCCTTCCACCCCCGAGGCATACATTCACCGCATCGGACGGACAGGCCGGGCGACTCACAGCGGCGAAGCTTTTACCCTGGTTACCGGAGAAGACAGGGATATGGTGCGCGCCATCAATCGACTTATCGGTTCTGAAATCGAGCAACGCTCCTTATCAACTTTTAACTACGGATCCCCGGCGCCTAATCGCGAAGGCCGCTCGCGGTGGATACAAAAACCGCAACGGAAATTTTCCGGAGTGAAAAACAGACGGAACAAACCGATGTCGTTCTCGAATTCTTATATTTAGACAAACCGTAACTGAAAATAGAGAAAAGACGGGGGGATATGACTATCCCCCCTAACGTAATGCAGCCGCCAGCTCTACTGATTAGGGCGTGGCCATTAACTTATCGCTCAATGGCTGTGGTCAGTTTCCACGTAGTATTGGATCCCACCTGTAAATGCCCAATTTTCACGGGCTGTCTCAATAAATAACACCATTACATCATGGGGTGGAATTCCCGGTTTTTCCTTTAAATTTTGGATTATTCCTGTAAGTAGATCTTTTTTGAATTCAACACTTCGACCGAATGAAATTACAATCTCAATTAAAACGAATTTTTCAGTTCGTGGCTCAGTTAAATTTGGATGTCGACCATCGTATAAAAGTTGGCCCTTCGATAGCCTATGAATCTTTTGAAACCTATCAGTTTGTGGAAAACCTACCCCGACAATAGCGTCGTGTATGCCATCAGCGATCAATTTCTGGTCTTCTGGCGACCAGGACTTAGATAAGCTTATTGTGACTAGCGGCATAATCCTCCTCCGGCCTGGTCCATTGGCATGATACAACTATTTAATATCAAAGAGATTCAGTGTCAAATCATGATCAGTGATTAGGCGGTTTTCTGTAATCATATACCCAGACACGACCCCATATTCCCGCATCAAGTATGCCCCTGCACTGTATGGGCCTTGTAGGACGAGCCGAGGAGCTGAATCTCTTCGTCGCTGAGCTTGACCTGGGTGGCCGCCACGGCCTCCTCGATATGAGCGATCTTGCTGGCACCGACAATCGGTGCTGCCAATCCCGGCTGATGCAGCAACCAGGCGTAGGCAATCCTGGCATTGCTTTGGCCGCGTTGGGAGGCAAGCTCACCGAGGTGCTTCACCACGGCAAAGTCCTCTTCCCGATAGTAGAGCTTTTGGGCATAGTCGTCAGTCCGGGCGCGCGAAGTGCGGCCGTCCGTGATATCGTCCGGTGTGCGGTTGCCGGCTAAAAAGCCTCTGGCCAGCGGGCTCCAGGGGATCAGAGCGACACCCAGATCGCGGCAAAGTGGAATCATCTCACGTTCCTCTTCCCGATAGATCAGGTTGTAGTGGTTCTGCATCGATACGAACCGCACCCACCCGTTTGATTGGGCGGTGTGCTGCGCCTTGGCAAACTGCCAGGCCCACATGCTGGAGGCCCCGATATAACGCACTTTGCCCGATCTGATGAGATCGTGCAAGGCTTCCATGGTCTCCTCGATGGGTGTCTCGTAATCCCAGCGATGGATCTGATACAGATCGATGTAATCGATCCCCAGACGAGTGAGGGAAGCATCTACCGCTGCAAAGATGTGCTTGCGCGACAACCCGGAGGTGTTCGGCTGCTGGGGGGTTGAATTTCCGAAGCTACCCTTGAAGGCCATATCGACCGGAAAAAACACTTTGGTGGCAATCACCACTTCGTCCCTGCGGGTGAACTCCCGCAGGAACTTGCCGGTCAGTTCCTCCGATGCGCCGGCTGAATACATGTCGGCGGTATCGAAAAAGTTTACACCCAGCTCAACGGCACGCTGCACGATGGGACGCGCATCGGCTTCATCGAGTATCCACGGCCGCCATTGCGAAGTTCCGTACGTCATCATGCCAAGGCAGATGCGTGACACTTTGAGGCCGGTTTGGCCTAAATTGGTATAGTCCATGTTATCCTTCCTTGCATTCGCGTCGACAAAAATCACGGGCACTGAATCCGGTTAAGCCGTCTTCAGGGTCATTGTGCGCTTTGTTGAAAGGTCATTTATTGTTTTCTTATTTCATGAATAAAGACTCTTATGTATCGCAAGCTCGATAATATCAGTGCCAAACCGATCCCGGTGTATAAAATGGCCAGATCCTGGTGTGGAATAGCTGAATGACGAAGTAATGTTCCCAGCGCGACCATCACCAAAATGATCATATAGCTTTTCCAGGTAATAAAAGAGAATAGGCATTTCTTCTCAACCATTGGAAGTATCCGCTCGATATTTTTATCGACAATCTTAAGAAACCCAAAATGGTGTACCAACAAAGCCAAAACAATCCCGAAACCAAAAAATATAAATGCGATTGTTCTCGGAGCATCTGATAACCATAAATATGCGAAAGCCAAAAGCATCGTTCCAACACAAAGCCAGACGAGACCTGCGAGAAGCAACAGAGCACTCTTAGTCACAGCAGGTTTGAATAGGTCTCTTTTTCTCATCTTTTATTCACAATTCAAGATTTGATAACCCTTCTTGGCTCGGATGGCGTCAGGAGGCCTGTCTCGACTTCGGCCTCACAGTATTGTTCAAGCATTCGGGCCACGCGATCACGAACCGAAATGGCCCGTTTCTCACTATCCTCTCCGAGCCCATCGATGTTCATGACCATGGCTTGCGTTTCTTCGGTGATCCGGGTCTGAAACCCGTTCCGCCAGTTCCACCGCCGGCACATGACCTCCCGGGTCTCCGCAACCACGTAAATAATCTCCCCGGGATCCGGGTGCTCGGTTCTCTCCGGATCATTCAGGGGTCTAAACTGTTCACCTCCGTCTGCGAAACGAAGTTCGAGGATTTTCCCCGCCCGGAGCAGGTCATCCCCACCGACGGGCAAGACACTCCGGATAGAGTTGTCATTCATGATCGCCACCGCCTTGTTGATGAAAGGAATGGAGGCGCCGGGTTTCTGAATTCGCTTCAGGAGCGCAAGGTGGGCGGGTGGGAATTTTTTCGGATTGCATCCCAACTCCCGGTAGGTTTCGTTCCAGGCAGCCGTTCGCGGGTCTGTTGTCAAATCGATGGGGCCGGCGGCCGCGTTGGCGAGAGCTTCATTCAGAAGAGACCCAAGTTGTGGGAAGGATCCCCGATTATTCATTTTACGGGCTATAACGATGCCGCGACGAAAGCTCGGGAACTTTTCGAAGATCTGGTTGTCTACGCGTGTTTCAGGCATGGGCTTTGGCTCCCCGATATTGTTACTCGTATTCCTGGGATGAAAAGCGGGTTTGTTGTTTACGGTTGTCCTAATTGTATCGAGAGATACAGTGTCAAACCTTGATCAGTTATTAATCGATTTTAAGAATTTTTCTATCTCTTCGGCTGCAATCTTCGGCTCTAGCTGGAGAATAAGATGTTGTGTGTCTATTTCGGACACCTTCAGGTCGCGTTTAATCTTTTTTATGCTATCGATGTTATGCTTTTTTATCAAGTGATCTTTAACACCTGCCATATATAGTACGGGGACATCACACCT
Source organism: Desulfobacterales bacterium (assembly GCA_049669725.1). GTDB lineage: Bacteria > Desulfobacterota > Desulfobacteria > Desulfobacterales > JAFDCJ01 > JAFDCJ01. Next base: position 45,203 of record JBATKU010000466.1, on the reverse strand, counting down.
TCCAAGCTCTTCTTCCACATTGACCTTCAAAATAGCTTTGACCCGCGCTGCTATCACATCTGGATCGACCGATTTAATTGCATCAATTGGTCTGTCATTGCGAGCTTAACACCAAGGGCGGCAAATATGGCTGCAAATGATCTTTGTAACCAGGCAATTACCTTTGGTGAGTTAACTACGTGCCTGCGGACTCCATTTGCCGAAATGCCATACAAAATCAAAACTTTCATATGATTTATTCCTCTCTTTTAAATGTATAGCCAACTGCAGGTTTATCAAAACCTTTACTTAATGCATCATAGCCTGTCTTAAATCTTTCGTTAGAAAAATATAAATTTTGGGTCTCTTCGTACTTTTTCATTTCTTCAGAAATAATTTGATAAGGAACACCAACCCCGTCTGTTTGGCAATTCCCCGGAGTTTTGGCTCAACGTGCAACACGCCAGAGATCTTTGGGAATCAAAACAGCGGTTTCAGAAGGAACTAAAACAAATTCACCCTCTTAATGCGGCGTAATGTGTTATTTTTCTATTCAAATCCCATCACTCTCAATGAGCCCAACGGGGCGCGGGTGAGCAGCTTTATTTGTATGTGTTTAAGGATTTTGGCCTTCCTATCGGATAGAATTCGAGTGACCCTAATGGAAAGCCATTCTTTAATTTGATCGTATCCCCACACCCCGGCTTCTAATGGCGCAAGTGATATCTTTACCGCTTTTGCAATCATAGATCCAGTAGTTTGCCTACGCTTGTTCCGCTCATCCCTATTTCTCTGACCGTCCCCATGTGCCCTATATCTTGAGTTCTGGCTAAATTAGATTCGGATTCATATCCCTCTCTATCCCTGTCAGCCGGTCACCTCCCGGCACTCCCCAAAAAGTTAAAGCAATATTCCATATCGGCCGAATATACAGATAGGTAAGCAGAATTAACCACCCCGCCGCAAGCGATCGGGGTATTAAAAGACTTCAATAAATTCTGTTGAAAAAATATTCTTGGTAAGGAGGAAGTAATGCCCGTTTATCAATTTGTATGCGAACAGCATGGAGAGTTTGAAAAAATAACGATTAAAGCGGAATGGGACGAAATCAGGTGTCCAAAATGTGGAAATAAATCAAAGATAAATAAAAAATCGAGTGTCAAGAGCCGAACCAGCAGCCACCCGTATCAAGTGACAAGCTGCCGGTAACCAGATTCCAGAAAGCGGTTTCGCCCCCTTATTTAACTTGAAAAAAGGCCTCATCATAATCTGATTGACCCTCGTAACGCCCCATATAAAATCCGGGCAGCGCTTCAAAATTTTCAAACAACCCGGGATCGGCTTCAATGCCGGCCTGGTGCAGAGCCTTGAGCATGTCTTCCGGTTTGGGGGGGCAGCCTTTGATGGGGATGGCCTCCTGGATGTCGGGGTTGTCCTTGTGGGCCTGGTATATGCATTTTCCCAGCAGGATCGTCTTTTTTTTGCCCATATGAATTCTCCAATACGGTAAGCTACAAATTAAAAAGGTGCCTGGCATTCAAACCACAGATTTGATCCATTTGATTCTTCGCCAGTCCGGATTGCTGCATCTCACTGAAATATCTTTGCGGTGCCAATAGGGGATAATCACTGCCGAAAAGGATTTTGTCAATCCGGACAAGTTTGATTGCAACCTGATAAACCTCGGGATCGTAGAGATAGGGGGAAGCGGCGGTATCAAAATAAACATTCTTCAGGCTTTCTTTGACCTCTTTTTTCATCAGGGCATAAAAAAACAGGCCGCCGCCCCAGTGGGCTAAAACGATTTTGTTGTCGGCAAACCGTTTAATCAATCCATAAATCTGAGACAGGGTGATCGGGGTCTTCCCGTGATAGTCATGCCCCACCGGTTCATTGGTATGAATTAAAACCGGCAGGCTGCGATCGGCGCACATGCCCATGACAGGCGCCAGTTGCTCCAGGGCGGAATCATCAATCCCGGACCGGTAAAAGGCCAGCTCACCGATTCCGGATAGTCCCCCTGCAAGACTCCGCTCGGCTTCAGCCGCCGCCCCGGGGCTGGCCGGGTCGAAACACCCCAAACCAATGAACCGATCGGGATATTTTTGAACGGTTTCCATGATGTAATCATTATGGGTTTTAGCCAATTCGATATCAGTCCAGGGGAAGCCGAATACCACCGCTTTGTCTACCCGGTTCTCATCCATGGCACTTATCAGCTTTTGGCCACCGATCAGACTGGCCTTGGGGGACTGGTACAAAAGTTTGAAGGCGGATTCCGATGGGAAAAATTTTTCCCTGTTTCGGCGAATAGCAGATGGGAAAATATGGGTGTGAACATCGATGATCATATGTTAGATTCCTGGGCGGAGCTTCAAAGTTTGAATGTTTACATATAAAGGAAAATAATACAAAAAAAAACAGCCAACTGGGTTTTGCCAGCTGGCCGTTAAGGAGGAGAACAGATGAAGAAATTATTAGGCTTTGTGCTTATGGGATAGTGCAAGACCCTTGCCAAAATCAGATCAAAGATAAAAAAAATTAATAAACTAGACATTATTGGTATAAATATCAAATAGATAAAAATTTTAGTGGCAAAAATAATTTGGCAATATGGTCGGCCAAGAAAGCGACTTAAAAGGCAATTGGGTTCACAATTATTAACCTCTTTGGGCAAAATTGGATAAACATCTTGTTTTTAAAGCAATTTTTTAATATGAGATGAAGTTCAAGATTTTGAACCCGAGATATGGCATCCAACCCATACCCCCGTAACCATCTAAAATTTTTGTATTTAACAGGGTTCATACTTTTGAACCCCGGGCCAAATAGCAGCTGTTAAGGCCTATTTTCAGGCTTTCAGCCGAAAAAAATTTCCCTAAAGATGGCCAAGCAAATTCATAGAATTTCCACCTGCGGTGGATCTATATAAGGAGCAGACTTTTCCAGATGAAACCCATCGAGCAGGCAAAAAAGAATCCCATGTACCTGTATCTGATTGTTTTAACAATCAGTTCAACTATGGGATTGCAGGCCTGGCGGACTTTGTTTAACAACTTTGCCGTCGAGGTAGCCGGACTGAACGGCCAGTATGTCGGAATGATTCAATCCGTCAGAGAGATTCCCGGTTTTCTGGCACTTCTGACCGTTTTCGTGATCATTTTCATCAAGGAATATCGTCTGTCAGCACTGTCGATATTGATTCTGGGTTTGGGTCTCGCTGCCACCGGACTTTTTCCATCATATGTAGGTTTGCTGCTGACCACTCTGGTAATGAGTTTCGGGTTTCACTACTACGAAACCACCAACATGTCCTTAACCCTCCAGTACTTCGATGAAAAAACATCCCCCTGGGTATTCGGCAAGCAGCGCAGCTATGCCGCGGCCACCAATGTCGCTGTCGGTATTTTTATCTATTTAACAGCTTTCCGGTTAGATTTCACTAAAATGTATCTGCTTGTCGGCGGGCTGATCATGCTCGCCGCCATCTGGGGATTGGCCCGAAACCCCTCAGACACAACCCTGATTCCTCAACGCAAAAAAATGATTTTCCGTAAAAAATACGGGCTGTTTTACTTTCTAACCTTTATGGCCGGCGCACGGCGACAAATTTTTATGGCGTTTGCCGTCTTATTGATGGTGGAAAAATTCAATTACAGCGTTCAGGAAATTACCATTCTATTCGTGATCAACAACGTCATCAATTATTATTTAAGCCCCTTAATCGGCAAAAGCATTATCCGTTTCGGGGAACGCAAGGTGCTGTCACTTGAATATTTGAGCCTGATTTTTGTTTTTCTGGCCTATGCCGCTACCGGATCGAAATGGTTTGTGGCCCTCCTGTATATTTTTGACCACATATTTTTCAATTTCAGCATTGCGATTCGTACCTATTTTCAGAAGGTGGGCGACCCCAGACACATCGCTCCAAGTATGGCCGTCGGATTCACCATTAATCATATCGCGGCTGTTTTTCTGCCGGCTCTCGGCGGGCTGCTGTGGATGATCGACTATCGTATTCCGTTTATCGGCGGCGCCATGATGGCCCTGGTGTCGCTGGTGGCGGTACAATTGATCAGGGTACCCGACAAAGCACCCCGCTCTTAAAAGATGAACGTCCGGCATCTATCAAGCTGAACATCCCTTGAGGGTTCGATGTTCTTTTTTTTAGTCCCAGATTCCGTCCATCTCAACTCCACAATGGCTGCAACGCCCGTTTTCTATCCCCAACTTCCCCACCCGAAACCGCCAGCGCTCGATCACGAGTTCGCCGCAGCCATAGCAAAAGGTATTTTCACCGGCATCACCGGGAACATTGCCGGTGTAGACATACCTTAGGCCGGCATTTAATCCGATTTCTCTTGCTGCAGCGAGGGTTGCAACCGGTGTGGAGGGACGGTCGGTAAGTTTGTAAGTAGGGTGAAAGCGACTGATGTGCCAGGGCGTTTCCGGACCCAGATCTTCCACGATAAAAGCGGATAGATCTTTTAGCTCGGCCGGGTCGTCGTTTAATCCCGGCACGATCAAAGTGGTCACTTCGATGAAAATACCAAGGGTTTTCATCAGTTTCAAGGTCGCCTGCACATGTTTGAGTCGGGCGCCGCAAAGATCTTTGTAATATTGGTCGGTAAAGGCCTTCAAATCAACATTGGCGGCATCCAGATAGGGACTGATCATCTCCAGGGCTTCGGCGGTCATATAGCCGTTGGTGACAAATACATTGCATAACCCTCTTGCATGGGCTATCCGGGCGGTCTCATAGGCAAATTCAAAAAAAACCGTGGGCTCGGTATAGGTGTAAGAAATGCTCCTGCAACCGCCCTGTTCAGCCGCCTCAACAACTTCCCGGGGCGTGCTGCTGCTCCCCATAATGGTTCCCTGATGATCGGTGGGCATCTGGGCAATGTCAGCATTCTGACAAAAACGGCAGCGAAAATTGCAGCCCACCGTGGCAATGGAATAAGACAGGGTGTCGGGCAGAAAATGAAACAGGGGTTTTTTTTCAATGGGATCAATGTGCCGGGCAACCAGATTGCCGTAAACAAGGGTTTCGAGGATACCTTCCCGGTTTTCGCGCACAGCACATATTCCGCGGCGGCCGTCCTTGATCACACAGCGATGACTGCAAAGGCTGCATTTGACCTTGTTGTCCTCCAACGGTTCCCAAAGGTAAGCTTTCATGATAGCTCTATTGAGGGGATTTGCCCGTTCGCTCGATTACCGGCTTTCCTGTGAATAAGGGTAATTTCAAGTTTTAATGCTCAACAATAACCGGCTAACCTGTCTAAATTATCCTGTGGCCGCTCTGTTGGGATCCTTGGCCTGATACGGTATGGTCAGCGGCCGGGTTTTAAACCGGGGCACCAGTACCACCACCATCCCGGCGAAGGCGCCAAAAGGGCAGCGTTGAATAATCTTTGACTGCTCCAGATTGTAGACGAACTTGCCCGATGGTATCGGCAGCTGGCAAACGGTGCGCCAGGACACCGGCACCTGGCCGATAAGCGACCGGATCATTTGCTTCAGCTCCCAGATGCTGAAAAACTGAGCATGATTAAATATGGTCGACGTAAAAATTCCCTTGACCCGCCGCTGAATTCCTTTCAGGGCATAACGATTGAAGACACCGATAAAGACACGATCTTTAGTTACCCGAAAGGCCTCTTGCAGCGCTTTTTTGGGGTCATCCACAAATTCCAGAGTCGTAAAAAAACAGGAGTAGTTAAACGAATTGTCATCAAAGGGCAGGTCTTCGGCGAAACCCCGATACAGGTCAACGCGGTCTCCCATTTTTTCCAATGAAATATCCAGCATATAGGTTGACGGATCCAGACCGGTAACCTGCAATCCCATCTCAAGAAAGGCAGACAGACAGGCCCCTGTACCGCATCCGATATCCAGAACAAATTCACCGCGCATGGGTTGAAGCAAATCTCTCATCAACTGCTTTTCCAGGTCAAAGGCGGCCTTATTCGGCGGTCTGTTAAACCATTGCTCATAGCTTTTAGCTTCATTAAAATCAAAGATATGTCCCATATTTGGTAATTTAAAGAATAAATCGCACTTTATCAAGGGGAAATGCTGTCGCAGGGTTCAGAGGTTCTGGGTTCAGGGTTCAAAGGTTAAGGAGTACGGAGGTTCCAGAATAACCCTGAACGGTGAACCGGGAACCCTGAACCTTGAGTTATTCTTCCTTTGAAGCAGTGGCTGAACCGGCGGGGGATGGACGTTTTCTCTTACGAGAAGGTCGCACCTTCTTTTTGGGAGGGTCTTTTTTTAGCTCCGGTATAGGCTCCGGTATAAACTCCGGTATAGGCTCTGGTATAGGCTCCGGTCCAAAACCGAATAAAGCCCCTGGAAAGCGAGACGACCTTGGTTTCGGGCTGGGTTTACGATGGTCCCGGCGCTTATTTTCCGTACCTCTGGTTCTCCGCTGGGTGACTCTTTGCGGTCGGGGTCTTCTTTGGGGTGCAAGCGGTTTGGAACGGTCTTCCTCAAACCAGTCATCTGCAGGCCAGACCACCGGGATCTTGTAACCCAGCATTTTTTCCACTGGTTCAAGATGAAAAACATAACGCTCGCAGGCCAGAGATAGCGCCCGTCCGGTTTTGCCTGCTCGGGCGGTTCGCCCGATACGATGGACATAGTTTTCTGAATCCTGGGGCAGATCATAGTTAATGACATGGCTGATATCTTCAACATGGATGCCCCTTGAGGCCACGTCGGTAGCCAATAAAATTTTAATTTGACCTTTTTTAAACTGCTCCATCAATCGGAAACGCTTGGGCTGGGGAAGATCCCCGGTTATCCCTTCGGCCGGCCATCCGTTGCCTTTCAATTTGTGGGCTAGCCTTTCCACCCCGACCTTGGTGTTGACAAAAATAAGCATCCGGCTCCAATCTTCCCGTTTTAAAAGACCCAGAAGAAGGGAAACTTTTTTATCGCTGCCCACATGATACAAGGACTGCTCTATACCTTCCACTGTCACAGTTTCGGGGGTAACAGCAATAAACTCGGGCAAATTCATGAATTCGTAAGTCAGTTCCATAACCCGATAGGAAAGGGTCGCTGAAAACAGCATGGACTGTCTTTTTTCATAAGTGGGGAGCTTGCGCAGGATAAAGCGCATGTCTTGGGCAAATCCAAGATCAAGCAGGCGGTCGGCCTCATCAATCACCAGGGCCTTAATTCCTTCGGTTTTAAATATTCCCTGTTTATAATAATCGATAATCCGTCCCGGCGTACAGATGATGATGTCTACCCCCTGGCGAAGGGTGTTGGCTTGTTTGAGATAATCGACACCTCCCACCACCTGGGCCATGGTTAAATCGGTATGGCGGGCAAGAATTTCGGCCTCCTCATAAATCTGACGGGCCAACTCCCGGGTGGGGGTCACAATAAGGGCAGAGGGCAGGCGGCGATTTTTTTCGGATAACGCTAACAGCCTTGTTAAAAGGGTAACCAGAAAAGCGGCTGTTTTTCCGGTACCGGTCTGGGCTTGACCGGCCACATCGCCACCGGGCAGCGACACCGGCAGGGTTCGTGCCTGGATGGGGGTACAGTAGATAAATCCGGCATCGCGCAATCCGTCGACAACACTGTCAGGCAGGTCAAACTCATCAAACCTTGTCTTGGTTAAGAATTCAGGTTTTTCGGCCCGTTGGGTTTGTAATGTTGATTGGGGATCTTCTACCATGGTTTTTGGTGTCTATAAATAAACTCCGGTTATAGCGGTTGTAAAAAAAATCGTCGCGTTATTCGAGCGGCTTTTTCTACAACCACTTATACCAGCCTTCCGTATTGGGGCACCTATTTTTGAAAAGCGGTATAAATGCCGGCATTTTCTTCTGATTTTATTTTTTTGGGTTTATTATACTCACATTTTTGATTATTGCAAGAAAAGATCCTGGGTGCTGGCCGCTGGTGCGGGATGCTATCACCCACCCTACAAATGACCAATTGCAATCAAAAAGTAGGGTCGGCCTCCATGCCGATCAGTGGTCGGGAACCTGAGACAAGTTGCCAATGACAAGCGACCGGTATCCAGCGACCGGCTATCAGCAACCAGAAGCCAGCGGACAGAAACGAGCCGCTTGACAACCAAGGATCACTGGACCATATTTAAGCGTTCGCGGGTTCAGCGGTTCACAGTCGAGATTCAAGGTGAAAACTTAGGTCTAATGGTATCCGGTTCGATCCCGTCCTCAGGCTCCCAAATCGATATCGTGTTGGGGAACCACTTCTAGGGCGAGCATATCGGCGAGGTAATTAATGAAAGAATTTTTTAAGGTAAAGACAATCGATCAAGTTCTCGAGTACAGAACTCAGTTTGTCCCCATGGAGACCGAAGAAGTTCCAATAACGGATTCGATGGGTAGAATCCTTGCCGAAGATATTCATTCCGACATCGACCTGCCTGATTTTGCCCGTTCGATAATGGATGGTTTTGCAGTCCGGGGTGCATCGACCTTTGGTGCCAGCGAGGGAAATCCTGCCTATCTCGCTGTCAAAGGCACGGTAGCTATGGGGGAATCGTCGAATTTGTCCGTGGGGCCGGGAGAGGCGGTTCGGATTTCAACCGGCGGAATGCTGCCGGCGGGTGCTGACAGTGTTGTCATGGTTGAACACACCGGGGCGATTGACGATACCACCATTGAGATTTACCGCAGTGTTGCACCCGGACAAAACATGGTCTCAGTTGGAGAAGATATTAAAAAGGGGGAAGTCATACTGATCGCCGGCCGGAATATCAGACCTCAGGAGACAGGATTGTTGGCAGCCTTGGGCCGGCAGGAGGTTGCCGTGTACAAGAGGCCGATTGTCGGTATTATTTCCACCGGGGACGAAATCGTGCCGGTTAGTAAAGTACCCGGCCCGGGCCAGGTTCGCGATGTTAATACCTACACCCTCATGAGCCAGGTTATGGAACTCGGCGCCGTTGCCGTCCCGTTCGGCATAGTAGGTGATGATTATGATGCACTGCTGGCAAAAAGCGCCCGGGCCTTGGAACAGTGTAACCTGGTCCTGGTGTCAGGCGGCAGTTCGGTGGGGACCCGGGATTTTACCATCGACATCATCTCCGCCATGGAGAGTTCGGCTATCTTGTTTCATGGCATTTCAATCAGTCCGGGAAAACCGACCATTCTGGCCAGGGTTCAAAACAAGCAATTCTGGGGACTGCCCGGCCATGTGGTATCGGCAATGGTGGTCTTTTCAAGAATAGTGAAACCCTTTATAGAATATATCAGCGGTATGGGTGATGGCGCCCGCAAAGAGATCAGACTCACTGCCCGGCTGAGCAGAAACGTGGCTTCGGCCCAGGGCCGGGTCGATTTTGTCCGGATCAGGCTTATTCAGAAAGATGGGGTCAAGTGGGCCGAGCCGATCCTGGGCAAATCGGGGTTAATCAGTACCATGGTAAAAGCCGATGGACTGATTGAAATCGGCATGAACACCGAAGGGCTGGATGAGGGAACGGAAGTGGAAGTCATTCTGTTGTAATGCAAATTCAATACCCAGCCCGGATAAGCCGGTTGGAGCAAAGCGACCATCCCGAATTATCGGGGAACCAAAAGGATAAATTAATCACGAAAACACGAAATTTGGAAAGCACGAAATTTTCTTTTCTTTTTCGTGTTTTTGTACTTTCGTGCTTTCGTGATAAAAGTTTTGCCACCTAATGCAAATAAATTACAATTAAGGTACTAAAAGTGATTTTGGCGCCAAATCCAAACAATCCGGAGTTGCCATGAATCAAAACCGCAACGTATATTTAAAAATGAAAACCCTGCCGGAGGCTCGTAAAATTGTCGATGAAGCGTTCGCGCTATCTGATGTTCTCCCAACCGAGACGGTGCCGGTGCCGGAAGCCGTCGGACGGGTTCTGGCAAAACCAATCCATGCTAAATTGTCCTCACCGCATTTTAACGCGGCCGCCATGGATGGCCTGGCCGTAAAGGCTGAAATTACGTTTGGTGCCAATGAATCAATGCCCAAGACCCTCAAGGTCGGTCAGGATGCCTTCTATGTGAACACCGGCCATGTCATGCCGGTCAATACAGACGCCGTAATCATGATCGAACAGGTCCATGTTCTGGACGAAGATCAGATTCAAATCGATAAGCCGGTGTTTCCCTGGCAGAACGTTCGCAAGGTTGGAGAAGACATCGTTGCAACCGAGCTTTTATTTCCCCGGAACCATTTAGTCACACCTATTTGTGTGGGCGCCCTGCTGACCGGAGGCATATTCTCGGTGCCGGTTAAAACCAAACCGAAAGTTCTGATCATTCCAACCGGCTCTGAACTTGTCGATTGGCGCGCCACTTCCATGGATGACTTCAAGCCCGGCCAGGTGCTTGAAACCAACTCGTTTGTCCTGGGCGGCTTGATTGAAGCCTGCGGCGGATCGTACACCCGCCACGATATGCTCATGGACGATTCGGAAAAAATCAAGGGGGTTGTCCAAAAAGCCGTCGCAGAAGAATTTCAGATAGTCCTGATCCTGGGCGGATCATCTGCCGGATCAGAGGATTATGCCAAACGTGTTGTCCTTGAAAGTGGAGAGGTGTTCGTCCATGGTGTGACCATTATGCCCGGCAAACCAGTGGTTATCGGTGCCGTGCAGAACACACCGGTTTTCGGCATACCGGGATACCCCGTTTCTGCAATCATTGCCTTTGAGCAGTTTGTGCGGCCCTTGATCCATAATATGCTGGGACAACCCGCTCCAACCAGAGAAACGGTAGAGGTGGCGCCGACACGCAAGATCGCCTCCAAGCTCGGGGTGGAAGAATTTTTGCGCGTAAAGCTGGGGCAGGTCGGCGAGCAAATAGTTGCAACACCTCTGCCCAGAGGCGCTGGCAGTATCACCTCAATCACAGAGGCTGACGGAATTATCCGCATTCCGAACCACATCGAGGGTCTGAAAGATCATGAATTGGCAACCGCCGAACTTTTACGCCCCCTGGCGTCTGTGCGCCGGACCATTGTTGTGGTGGGAAGTCATGACAACACCTTGGATATATTGGCAGACCAGATCAAAGCCAACTACAGCCACCTGACCCTTTCATCCAGTCACGTGGGAAGCATGGGAGGGCTGATGGCGATTAAAAAAGGTGTCTGTCACCTGGCCGGATCGCATCTGCTCGATCCTGAAGACGGTTCTTACAACCTGTCCTATGTCAAAAAATATTTAGCGCAATTGGATGTCAAACTGGTCAATCTGGTTTTTCGCGATCAGGGCCTGATGGTCAAGCGCGGCAACCCCAAAGGCATTAAGGGAATCGAGGATCTGGCCCGCGGGGAGATCTCCTTTATCAACCGACAGGCAGGTTCCGGTACAAGGATTTTACTGGACTACCGTTTAAGCCAGATTGGCATCAATCCGGCCCAAATCGACGGTTACCAGCATGAGGAGTTCACCCACATGGCTGTGGCAGTGGCGGTTCTCAGCGGAACGGCCGACACCGGATTGGGCATCTACGCCGCCGCGGCGGCCCTGGATCTTGATTTTATCCCGGTTGTAACCGAGCAATACGATCTGATAATTCCGTCGGTGCACTTCAAATCGGAAAATATTCAACTGCTGCTTGAAACCATTAATACCGGGGAATTCAGGAACCGGGTAGAAGCGCTTGGAGGCTACAATACCAAAAAAACCGGTGAAATCATAATACCCTGAATGAGAAGTTAATTGTTATAGGTTATTCGTTATTAGGGTTTGCTGAAAAATAAATTTACGGAACTATAAGACAAGAGTAGCGGGGAGTTTATCCCGTCATGCCCGCGCAGAGCCTGTCCCCGTTCAGTCGGTTGCGGGCATCCAGACCAGCCAACGAAAAATTTCTGGATCCCCGACTCGTATTAAGGCATAAAAATAGATTTCATTCCGATGATACGATTAACTAATAACGAGTAACGGATAACTCCACTTGGAGAAGCTGGACAAAAAAATATTCGGCACCCTGTTCTTTTCTATATTTGCTGCCGTAACCGGAGTCGGCATCGTGGTTCCGTTGCTTCCAATCTACGCCCATGACCTGGGCGCTTCGGGTTTGTACATCGGGCTTATTTTTGGGGCTTTTTCCATATCACGAACATTTTTTCTACCATGGTTCGGGCGCCTTTCGGATGTAAAAGGGCGCAAGCCGTTTATTGTCCCGGGCTTTCTCGCCTATGCCCTGATCTCCCTGTCTTTTATCTACTCAAACGCGGTCAGCACACTGATCGTCATACGTTTTTTTCACGGGATTGCCTCGGCCATGCTGATGCCGGTGATCCAAGCCTATATCGGGGATATCACGCCGAAAGGACGTGAAGGCATCACCATGGGCGCGTTTAACATGTCGTTGTTCATGGGATTAAGCCTTGGACCGATAATCGGCGGAATCATCAAAGACCATTTCAATCTCCAAACCTCATTTATCTGTATGGGGCTGCTGGCCCTGATCGGTTTTTTTTTGTGCCTTTTGTTACTCCCGCCCACCCGATCCGAAAAAAGCATCGTTTCTTCAGAACAAGCCTTTGCATGGAAAACACTCGTTTATGACCGGCATGTGGCCGGACTTTTTTCGTTTAGATTTGCCTATGTATTCTGTGTGGGCATTATCTGGGGATTCATCCCCCTGTATGCGGACCTGCAATTTGCAGCCTCCAGTTCTTTGATCGGGATACTGATCATGCTGGGGGTATTCGTCAGCGGTTTGATACATATACCAATGGGTTACCTGGCCGACAAGATCAGCAAAAAACTAATGGTGGTCGCCGGCGGGCTGACGGTAAGCTATGCCATCCTTTCCTTTGGTTGGGCCGGCCAGCTGGGGGATTTAATTAGGGCCACCGTAATTTTTGGTCTCGGCGGCGGAATTTCGATGCCGGCCCTGACGGCGATGGTGGTTCTAAAGGGCCACCGGATCAATGCCATGGGAAGTATTATGGCCCTGATGACAATGGCCCACAGTATAGGAATGTTTAGCGGTGCCCTGATGGGGGGAATGATGATGGATTTTTTCCAGCTGCAAACCGCCTTTCCCCTGGGCGGGTGGATTATGCTGATCTGCAGCGGTCTGTTTCTGGCAGGCACACATCCCGGGAAAAACTGAGGGATCGCAAACGTATAACCCGTGGACGCACAAATTGACAACTAACTTTATTGCATTAACTTAGAGACAATATTAAATGGGGATAATGGTTCAAGAACAAAAATTTTTAGACGGATCAGTTGATCCAGAAACAATCACGAGTGCAAATGAGTACCAAACGGGATTACTACGAAATTTTGGGCGTTCAGCGCGACGCCACCAATGATGGTTTAAAAGCATCCTACCGCAAACTCGCCTTAAAATACCATCCCGATCGGAATCCCGGCGATAAAGACGCCGAAGACAAATTTAAAGAAGCCGCCGAATCCTATGAAGTTCTGCGGGATCCTGAAAAACGGAGACTTTATGATCAATTTGGTCATGCCGGTCTAGAAGGATCCGGATTCTCCGGTTTTGGGGGGTTTGAGGATATTTTCTCAAGTTTTGGTGATATATTTGAGGATTTTTTTGGATTCGGTGGCCGGCGACGTTCCAGTACCAGAGCACAGCGGGGAGCTGATCTTCGCTATGATCTCACCCTCGGCTTTATGGAAGCCGCTTTTGGGACTGAAACGGAGATCAATATTGAAAAAATGGAAATTTGTTCGGCATGCAATGGGGATCGATGCGAACCGGGGACAAGTCCGGAGACTTGCCGGCAATGCGGCGGTATGGGGCAGGTTACCAGAAACCAGGGCTTTTTTACCGTACGATCGACCTGTCCGGTTTGCCGAGGCGAAGGCCAGGCCATAACCCACCCCTGCACTAAATGCCGGGGAAATGGTCAGGTGGCGGTCGCCAAGAAAGTATCGGTTAAGATCCCGGCCGGTGTTGACAATGGATCGCGGCTAAGGCTGACCGGTGAAGGGGAACCCGGCCGGCTGGGCGGCCCCCAGGGCGATTTGTATGTTTTCTTATATGTTGAGGACCATGAATTTTTCCAGCGGCAAGACAACAACATTATCTGCACGATGCCGATATCATTTGTTCAAGCAGCTCTGGGTGATAAGATCAAAGTGCCGACCCTGAACGGTGATAAAAAGCTGCAAATTCCCAAAGGCACTCAGCCCGGTAATGTTTTATATTTTAAGGGAGAAGGGATCCCTTCATTGAGAACGGGTAGGCGCGGTGACCAGATCATCCAGGTCGAAATCAAAACACCAACCCATTTGTCCAAAAAGCAGGAAGCCCTGCTGAGGGAATTCGCCGAGCTCGAATCCGGCAAGCTTTCCAAGAAGCTCAAGAATATCCTCAAAGGGGGAGCATCTCAAGCAGCTAACTAATCTTCAGTAGAATAAAGTCAAACTTTTCGGACCTCGGATTTATATCGCTTTTCAAAAATAAGTTCCGAAATACAGAAGGTTGGTATAAGTGGTTGTAGAAAAAAACGTTCGACAAACGGAACGTTTTTTTGACAACCGCTATAGGAATCTTTAACATGTATGAGTTAAGAGTCGTCACTAAGTTTGCGGCCGCCCATCAACTCACCATGGTGGGCTCCAAATGTGAAAATATGCACGGTCACAACTGGAAAGTGGAAGTCTGTGTCACCGGTGAAAAACTGGACGACGGGGGGGTTGTATTGGATTTCGGCGTAATCAAAAAACACGTCGCCGAAATAATATCAATGCTGGACCACAAGTACCTCAACGAGCTTGAATTCTTTCAACAGAGCCAGCCGTCGTCTGAAAACATCGCCTGTTTTGTCGCCGGCGAACTGCAGCAAAGAATCGACAGCCAATCAGTCCGGGTCAGCCGGGTCACAGCCTGGGAGTCGGATGATGCCAGTTCGACGTATATTGTTGATCAAACTCAATAATATCCAACTTTAGTATGGGTTGTTCAAATCTAACGCATTAAATCACAAATCCCAAGCACCAAATCTCAAATAAATCTCAAATCTCAATTTCCAATGACCAAATTAGGACTCACTCACTAAAATTTTATACCTTTCTAACAATTCATCCCGTGTAATAATAGCAGTTACATCATCAACATGTTCGCGTATATTATCCAGTCCACCCTCCTGCCGATCAACCAGTATAACCGATTTGACAACCTCCAGCCCTTCAGATTGGGCCCGTTCGATGGCCTTAATCGTAGACCCGCCGGTTGTGGCCACATCATCAATGATCACAACAGGTTGCCCCGGTTGTACATCACCTTCTACCCAGCGAATGATACCGTGATCTTTGCGGGTTTTGCGGATCGAAAACGCATTAACCGGTTTTGCATTTATTTCGGATGCAAATGCCGTGGCCACAGCTATAGGATCGGCCCCAAAGGTCAACCCCCCGACCGCGGATACAGGGCTGTCTATAATTTCATTGAACATCAAATGGCCAATCAGAACCATACCCCGGGCGCTTAAGGTGGTGGGTTTACAGTTTACATAAAAGCGGCTCATTCGGCCGGACACCAGCTTAAAGCTGGGTTCTGCGGTGTATTTAAACGATTGCCGGCAGAGGATATCAATTAATTCTTGTTTCATGGCCTCAGGTTCTAAGAAACTGTTGATTTCAATAGGGCAATTCGGTATAAAAAAGCCTCCACTTAATTGGAAGAAGCCAGTTTAATGGGATCAGTGGAGGCTTGAGCAAGGAAAACCGGCAGCGGCACTCCCTGAACTCCAAGAATTTATACCAGCAAATGTGACAAGGGTCAATCGATAAACATCAAACAGAGTAGGATAGCGAGCTTAGAATTCAATATGAACCAAAATAAATTGCGTCGCCTGATTTTTATTATTGCTTTTGGATATCTGCTTTTACTATCGGGTTTTGTGTCCGCTGAAGCGGTCGATGGCGTGTTTAACCTGAGTCAGACCATTGAAGCCGCCCTCAAAGCCAACCTTGAACTTCAAAGATCAAAAGATGAAATCGATGCCGCCACCGCAGCCAAGAGTGCACGTGCCACTGAATTTTTTCCGACCTTGAATGCCAGATACGGCTATATAAAGCGTGACAACCCGACCACGCAGGCCCTGGGAACCCCGGGCGGTCAGATCGTTGATGTCCTGATCAACCCGGAAGACGAATATAATTTTGTGACCTCCTTTTCCCAGCCAATTTTTACCGGATTTGCGCTCTACAACCGGTACAAAATTGCCGACCTGGGACTCGATATTGCCGCCTTTGCAGAAAGGCTCACCCGTCAAAATGTCATCCTAGACGCCAAGAATGCCTATTATTTAATCCTAAAGGCCCAAAAGCTGATGGAGGTGGCCGATGAGACCGTTAAACAGATAACCGCCCAAAAGGATGTAGCCGAAAATATGTACCAGGTCGGCATGAGCCCGTTAAATGATTTACTGCAAAGCCAGGTTCAACTGGCCAATGCCAAACAGAGGCTTATAACAGCCAAAAACAATCTGGACCTCACCGAATCCCAGTTTAACACCTTGCTGCGCCGACCGATAAACTCTCCTGTAAGCGTTGTTGACATTTTGGATTACACGCCCTGGGAATACGACATCGATTACTGCCTTGCTTTGGCCGAAGAGCTTCGGCTGGAAATTGAGGTGGCCGATTTAGAGATTCAAATCGCTGAAAAAGATTATAAACTGTCGCAAAAAGATTTTTTCCCGTCCGTCAACCTGATCGGCACCTGGACCAAGCGGGGCACCGACTGGGACGTAGACGGCGGGGAGGGAATCAGCGATAAGGATTTCTGGGATATTCGGGCCACGGCAACCTGGGATTTCTGGCAATGGGGTCGGACGCGATATGGTGTCAAGGAAAAGCTGAGCCGACTCTCCCAGGCCAAACTTCGTAAACAGGAGATTTTGGATAACATCGACCTGGAGGTGAAACAAGCCCATCTCAAAACCCAGGAGGCGCAAAAAAATATAACCACCATTGAAAAGGCCATTGAACAGGCCAAGGAAAACTTGCGGATAACCGAGGAACGTTACAAAGAACAGGTATCGACCACAACCGATGTATTGGTGGCCCAAACACTGCTCACTGAAACGATGACAAATTATTATAACGCCTTGTATGATTTTAAAATTGCCAAAGCCATCCTCTACCGGGCACTTGGCCAGGAAATACTGGAATGATTGATGCCCATGAAAAGAGCTCCATCATCCGGATGTTTCATGTTCACCACAATTACGGCCCTAAAAAAGCACTGATCGATATTACCCTGGACATTGCCAAAAATGAGTTCGTTTTCATCAGGGGCCCCAGCGGTGCAGGCAAGTCCACCCTGCTCAAGCTTTTTTATTTGGGAGAGCCGGTATCCGAGGGCCAGGTCCTGATTGACGGAATAAATCTGGCTCGTATCCCCCGCAAACGCATCCCCCATTTGAGACGAAAATTCGGCATTATATTTCAGGATTACAAGTTGATCCCGACCAAAAGTGTCTACGATAATGTGGCTCTGGTCCTTGAGGCTGCCGGTGCTAAAAAGCGCCTGATTCAAAAAAAGGCTAAAAGCATCCTGCGCTTGGTGGGCATGGAAGACAGACTGAAATCTTTTCCACCCAGTCTGTCCGGAGGCGAACAGCAGCGGATCGCCGTGGCCCGGGCCATCATCGGCGACCCGAAGATAATTCTTGCGGACGAGCCTACCGGAAGCCTGGATGATGAGTCAGCCGCAGTGATTCTTGAGCTTCTCAAAGGAGTGCATATCCGGGGAGCAACCGTCATTATTGCAACCCACGACAAAGCGCTGATAAGAAAGACAGGCGGACATGTTCTGGACCTTCAGCAGGGTAGGATTGAAACATCCACGTTTATAGAAAAACAATATGATAACGCTATTTTTTAAACGCGCCTTAGATGATATATTCAAAAACAGATTTTTGAATATGATCACCATCATCACCATTTCTCTATCCATTTTAATCGCCAGCGCCTTTACCCTTTTTTTTGTCAATACCAGCGAAATAATAAATTCCTGGAAAAAGGGCTTGCGCCTAATGGCCTATCTTAAACCGGGAATCAACAATGACGGGCTGAAAGATTTAAAACTGGCGATCCAAGCCCTGGATGATGTCGACAATTTGCAGTTTATATCAAAGCAAGAGGCACTTAGCCGCCTTAAAACCCAGATGGAGCATCAATCATCCCTTTTTGAGAACCTCACCCAAAATCCGTTGCCCGACAGTATAGAAATCCGCATGACAGCCACCACTGAAAGCTGGCAAAAAATCGATTCTCTGGCCGCTCAGGTTGAAGCGCTGCCTCAAATTGAAGAGGTAGAGTATGGTCAGCAATGGGTGGGGCGGTTTGCCCACATCATTTCATTGTTTCGACTGGCGGGATATGCCATGGGGGCGCTCTTTTTCATGGCCACCATATTTATCGTTGCCAATACGATCCGTCTCGTTATCTATTCAAGGCGCGAGGAAGTTGAAATAATGCGTCTGGTTGGCGCTACCGACAATTTTATAAGAATCCCTTTTTATTTCGAAGGTCTCATTCAGGGAGCCCTGGGCGCCATTATCGGACTTGTCATGCTCTACATCGCATATATAATTATCTCATCCAGTGTTGAGAAAGAGTTTTTCCCAGGCCTTTTCCGTTTTCATTTTCTGTCCCCGACCCTTCTATCGGCGATTCTGCTGGTCAGCATGCTTGTGGGATGGCTGGGATGTTTTATTTCGTTAAAACAATTTTTGAAACAATAATGGTATCCCAATTCAAGAAAACAATCATAACTTCTATCCTATTGATGGCCGGAATGTTTCTGCTTGTCAGCGTGGCAGCCGAAGATGCTTCTAACGAACATTTTTTTGGCATTGTGACCGCAGACGACCTTAGCGTGCAGTCTGAACCCGGCAAGCAGGGCTTATTACAAAAAACTCTCAAGCGGGGGTCTATGATAACCATTATTAAGCGCCGTCAAGGATGGATTCAGGTTCTCCATGACGGTGAGGTGGGTTTCATCAAAGATCAGGACCAACTAATAAAAATCGTTCAAAGAAAGAAAACCGAAACTGCCCCTGAGGCTTCAGAAAAGCCTTCGGGTAAGCAGGACCAGCTGGATGAATATGAAAAACGTAAAAAGCATATCAGCCGGGAAATAAACCAGGGGCAGAAGGAAGTCGAAGCCTTTACCCGGAAAGAAAGCGATACCATTAAGCGTTTAGGACAGGTGGAGCAGGCGCTCGATCAAAGCAGAAAACGCATTGCTGAGACGAGAAGAGAAATAAAAAAGATAGAAGGCGCCATCAGTGAGGCCTCGAACGCCTCTGATGAATTACGAAAGCAAATCCGGACCAATGAAAAACATGTGGCCCGGCGCCTGGTTGCCCTTTACAAAATAAGCTGGCTGGGGAGATTTCACATCCTGGCATCTGCGGAATCCATGCATGAATTTATACAGCGCAAGGAGGCGTTGGAGCGCATTCTGGCTTATGAAGAGAAGGTTCGCCGGGACCTGATAACAGATCAGGCTGAATTAAAAAAAGTGCTCAGCCACCTGCAAAGCCTGAAAGACCAGAAAAGTATCCGTGTTCAAGCGTTAAAAAAGCAAACCCGGTTGATGTCGCAGGAAAGATCGACGCGCGCCAAGCTGCTGGTAGACATCCGCAGCCAAAAGGCGCTGGAGTTGGCTGCCATTGGCACTTTAACCCAGGCTGCCAACGAGCTGGACCGTAAAATCAATTTGCTGAACACGAGTATAAACAGTCCTGCCCCGGACAAAAATGTTTCACGATTACCATTTTCGGCTCATAAAGGCTTGCTAATCCGGCCGGTTAACGGTAGAATAACTTCTTTATACGGATCATACAAGAATCCTAAGTACAATATTACCAACTTCCGCAGCGGCATTGATATCGAAGCCGATACCGGGGAACCCGTCCGGTCCGTTTTTAAAGGCAAGGTTCTTTATTCGAGCTGGTTTAAAACTTACGGCAACATGATTATTATTGATCATGGTAAAAGTTATTACACGGTTTATGCGCACTTGGAGGAGGCCTTTAAAGCCAAAGGCGATGATGTTGAAACCGGAGAAGTCATCGCCACAGTGGGCGACACCGGATCGATGACCGGGACAAAGCTTTATTTTGAAGTTCGCCACCACGGTAAACCGGTAAATCCAATGCCGTGGTTTAAAAAAGGATAACAAGGAGTTTATAAATGATCAGCAAAAAAACGCGGCACGTAAAATTGTGGTTACTCATGGTAATCGCCGTAGTTTTCTGGACGGTAGGCAATGGATTTTACCGCGATCTGTCTGCCAAAAGCGAAGAAGCATACGAAGAATTAAAAGTATTTTCCGATGTCATCGAATTGATTGAAAGAGAATATGTCGATGAGGTGGACACCAAGGAATTGATTCAAAATGCCATTCAGGGAATGGTTCACAGCCTCGATCCCCACTCTTCTCTGCTACCTTTGGATGCCTTTAAGGATTTGCAGATTGATACCAAAGGCAAGTTTACCGGTATCGGCATTCATATTACCATGCAGGATGGTTTTGTAACGGTGATCTCACCCATCGAAGACACCCCCGCCTACAATGCCGGAATATTAGCCCGGGACAGAATCATTAAAGTCGACGGCAAACCGACCAAAGACCTTAGAGAGGCTGTAAACATGATGCGGGGACCTAAAGGAACCAAGGTCGTGGTCACCATATTCCGGGAGGGGGTTAAAAAACCCCTTGAATTCGAATTGGTCAGGGATGTGATCCCCATCCAGAGCGTCAAATCCTTTATTTTGAAACCGGGTTACGGCTATATCCGATTATCAAATTTTACAGGAACCACCACCAACGAGTTGCTAACGGCTCTGGAGAAAATGGAAAACGCAGAGATCCCACTAAAGGGCCTGGTACTGGATCTTCGCAACAATGGCGGCGGATTGCTGAATCAATCCATTAAGGTTGCCGACCTTTTTCTGGACGAAGGGACCATTCTCTCCATCAAAGGCAGAAACAAGAAAAACACCAAAGTGTTTAACGCAACACCTTCCAGCGTAGAACGGAACTATCCTATGGTGGTTTTAATCAACGGCGGCAGCGCCAGCGCTTCTGAAATTGTTGCCGGTGCTTTGCAGGACCATAAGCGGGCCCTGATTCTGGGGACCACATCCTTTGGCAAGGGATCGGTTCAAACGGTCGAAACTTTGCGAGACGGTTCGGGCCTTAAATTGACCATCGCCAGATACTATACCCCCAATGATCGTTCAATTCAGGCCAAAGGCATTCAGCCGGATATTTTTCTGAAACATCGCCGCCTGGACCCCGCGGAGATTTCCGGCAGGGAAGAGGGGCTACTAAAAGAAAGAGATCTTGAAAACCACCTTGAAGCCGAACCGACCAAAGATCAGGGCACGGACGACGAAAGCCAAGAGGGGAAAGAAAAAAGCGAAAAAAAATCCAGAATGCGCGAAGCCGAACTACGAATTGGCCCGCTGACGTTAGAAGCGCTCGAATCGGACAATCAGGTGGTGCGGGCTCTCGAAATGCTGGAGGGATATGACATTTTTAAAAACCTGAAGGGCTAAATTGACATATTGATTAAATGGCAAAAAAAAAATCAACCTCCAAAAAGAAAACCCGCAGAAAACCACGTAAAAACAAACTATTAAAAAGCTCCCTTGTTAAAGCTTTGGGCGGTCTGGCTATTTTGCTGCTGGTGGTAGCGATTGCCGGTTTGTTGGCTCATTTTTTGATTCCGCCTGAAAAACCGTCTAAAATCGACTTACCCTCGAAGGCCGTTCAAAAAACCAAAAAACCGCTGGCTAAAATTCCTCCTTTCGAGATCTACCCACCCAAAGAGATCCCCCCGGAAAAACCGCCGATCAAAAAACCGCCAAGAGACTTAAAACAGTTACCCCTGGTTGCCATTATTATTGATGACCTGGGTTACGACAGGAAGATAGCGAAAAAGCTGAGTCAGCTAAATGGCGGGATTACGTTTTCTATCCTGCCCCACAGCCCATTTCAAGAAAGTATCGCCCGCCTGGCACATGACAACGGATTAGGCACCATGCTGCATTTACCGATGGAGCCATTCGAATATCCGGCCGTCAACCCGGGACCGGGAACCCTTCTGACTACTATGACACCGGATCAGCTAATCCGCCAATTAGAAAAAAACCTGGCGTCAGTACCATATATAAAAGGTGTCAATAACCATATGGGCTCTAAAATGACGGCGGAATCCGGTCAAATGTACCAGATTTTTTCCATTCTAAAAAAACGGAACCTGTATTTTATAGACAGCCGCACCTCACGCAAAACGCTCTGCAAACCTTCAGCGCGCCTGTTTCAAATTCCTTTTGCCCAGCGGGATGTTTTTCTGGATCATTTCCAGGATCCGGATTTTATCCGTAAACAAATCAAAGCGTTGATTCGAATAGCCCAGCGTAATGGCCAGGCTGTGGGGATCGGACATCCTCATACAATAACTTATGATATTCTGCGTGAGATGATGCCCGAGTTGGAAAAAAAGGTCAAACTGGTTCCGGCATCAGAAATTGTCCATCCCGTTGGATGAAGCCGGCAGCGTTCAAAATTGATATTTCATCCGAACCACCGATTGGAAAAAATACAATTAATTAGAATCGATAGAAAAAAAAGATGAGCAAATCAGAACCTTTATATAATAGTCGCGTAACCAAGATCTATATCAATTATTTGAAAAAAAATTACCCGGATATTAATGTAGATTTAGTTCTTAATGAAGCAGGAATCGCCAACTATGAAATCGAGGACCCCGCCCATTGGTTCACCCAGGAACAGCAGGATCGGTTGCATGACATCCTGGTGAGTCGCACCGGCAATCCAAATATCGCCAGAGAAGCTGGACGGTATGCAACCTCATCCGAAGGTCTAGGCGCCACCAAACAGTATGCGCTGGGCTTAATGAGCCCGACGGCCGCCTACCTGTTAATAGAAAAAATATATGTCTTGATGAGCCGGGGGGCTGATGTCAAGGCCAAGAAAATCGGGGCGAATCAGGTTGAAATTTCCGCCATTCCCCGACCAGGTGTCAACGAAAGACCCTACCAGTGTGAAAACAGAAGCGGGCAGTTTGAGTCAGTAGCGCGATTGTTTACCGAAAAATTTGCCCAGATTGATCATCCCTCCTGTGTTCATAAAGGGGATAATTGCTGCCGCTACATAATAACATGGGCGAAATCCCCCAAGATTCATTGGACGCTGGCCCGCAACTATCTCCTGTTAATCAGCGCTATCGCTCTGCCCATATTATATTTTGCTTTGCCGTATTTAACCTGGGGAGTTTTAGCCCTGGCCTGCGCTTTCTTCACCGTGCTGTTGTCATATTGCAGCGAGCACTATGAAAAAAAAGATTTGACCCGAATGATTGAAACCCAGAAAGAAGCCGCCCAGGACAATATTGTTGAAAGTAATATACGCTATAACAACGCCCTGATGGTTCAGGAAATCGGTCAGGCAACAGCCAGCATTCTTGATATTGACCGCCTGCTGAAAACAGTGGCCGGCGTTATGGAAAAACGGCTGGACTTCGACCGCGGGATGATTATGCTGGTCAATAAAGAAAAAACCGTGCTGCGATATAGTGCCGGATATGGCCAAAACCGGCCCGAAGAAGAAATATTGAGAAGTACGGAGTTTCATTTGGATAATCCCGAATCAAAAGGGATCTTTGTCGTTGCCATTAGAGATCAGCAACCGTTTTTAATTGATAACCTTGGTGAAATTCAAAACACTTTCTCCCGGCGAAGTTCTGAGATCGCCAGCAGACTTGGTGGTCAGTCATTGATCTGTGTGCCGATCATATATGAAAAGGAATCTTTAGGACTTTTAGCTGTGGACAACAGCAAATCCAGCCGGCCTTTAAGACAAAGCGACATGAGCCTTTTGATGGGCGTGGCGTCACAATTGGCCATCAGCATTGCCAATGCCATATCTTTTGAACAACTCCACAGCAGTGAAAAAAAATACCGCGAACTGGTGGAAAACGCCAACAGTATCATTCTACGGTTGGATAAGAATGGAAATATTATCTTTTTCAACGAATTCGCACAGCGGCTCTTAGGTTATTCGGAGGAGGAAATCCTTGGGAAAAATGCCGAACGTATTATTCTGCCACCACCAGGCCTAAACCGTTTGAGCTTCAATAAACTCAGTGCTTCTTTGCAAAAGGACCCAGAGCGACCGGTTGTCAGTGAGAACCAGGCCAAGACAAGAGCAGGAGGAAAGGTCTGGATCGCATGGACATATAAGTCCATTTTCAACGACGCCGGCCGTTATACCGAAATTCTTTGTATCGGCAATGACATAACCAAGCTCAAATGGGCCAGCCAGGAAAAAGAGGAGTTACAGATTCAGCTGCAAAGAGCGCAGAAAATGGAAGCCATTGGTACCCTTGCCGGGGGCGTAGCTCACGATCTCAACAACATTCTATCCGGTATCGTCAGCTATCCTGAATTATTATTAATGGATCTCAAAGAAGACAGTCCCTTAAGAAAACCGATATTAACGATCCAAAAATCGGGCGAAAAGGCTGCCGCTATCGTTCAAGACCTATTAACCCTTGCCCGCAGGGGCGTTGAGGCCACGGAGGTGGTTAATTTAAATTCGATCGTGTCGGAATATCTTTATAGCCCTGAGCATGCTCGATTAGAGTTAAATCATCCCAACATAACGGTTGAACAAAATCTGGACCAAAACCTTTTAAACATTTTGGGATCACCGGTTCATCTATCCAAAACAGTGATGAATATAGTATCAAATGCCGCTGAGGCAATGCTCGACGGGGGGAAAATTATCATCACCACTGAAAACAGGCATATGGATAAAGTAAAAAATGGCTTTGATGAGATTGACAAAGGTGATTACACCACCCTGATTATTGAGGATACCGGTATTGGAATTTCCACGGAGGACATGGAAAGGATATTTGAGCCTTTTTATACTAAAAAAACCATGGGAAGAAGTGGAACCGGACTGGGAATGGCGGTTGTCTGGGGAGCTGTTAAGGATCATAGAGGATACATTGATATCCGGAGCACGGAAGGTAAAGGGACTGAAATCACCCTTTATTTTCCGGTTACACGTAGAGTGTTCTCCCAGGAGGCAGAAATGGCTTCCATTCAAGACTTTATGGGTAGGGGCGAATCCATTTTAGTGGTCGACGATATCAAGGAACAGCGTCAAATTGCCACAGAAATGCTGAAGAAACTGGGTTATTCGGTCACAACCATGTCCAGCGGTGAAAAGGCTGTTAAATACCTGCAAAATCATACCGCTGATCTGCTGGTGCTGGATATGATTATGGGACCCGGCATGGACGGGCTTGATACCTATAAAAAAATTCTCGAAATCAACCCCGGCCAAAAATCGATTATCGCCAGCGGCTATTCCGAATCAGCACGCGTAAAAGAAGCCCAGCATTGGGGCGCCGGCACCTATGTAAGAAAGCCTTATCTGTTAAAAAAAATCGGACGGGCAATCAGAACCGAACTGGATAGAGATGAGTAATGAAATCCGCTGGGCCAAAACCCATTGCGCCAGAATGGACCATGGCGGCTGCGCCTTAACCGTAGGGGTTAAAGGAAACCAAATTAAAAAGATCAAAGGTGACCCCACCGGTTATCTAAACAAAGGCTATATTTGCCCGAAAGCATTGGCGTCCTCTGACCGGCTTACCCATCCGGATCGTCTTAAGCACCCATTGAAACGCAAAGGATCCCGGGGAGAGGGTAAATGGCAGGAAATATCCTGGGAAGAAGCCATTGCCTTGGTTAGTAAAAAACTACTGGATGTCAAAAACCGCCTGGGTGCAAAGGGTGTGGCTTTTTGCCAGGGGATGCCCAAAGGGCTGGAGCACTTTGTACTGATTAGACTGGCGAATGTGTTTGGCTCGCCCAATGTGGTTGTGGTTCAGGATGTTTGTCATGCACCCCGGGAGGTCAGCGGACTTCATACCTGTGGGTTTTATCCGGTAGCTGATTTTCATCATAAAAACAGCCTGGTATTGCTTTGGGGAAGCAACCCGACGAGCACAAACGAAGAAGGCCAGATTTGCAATCTTCTGATGGAACAGGTTAAACAGGGAGCGGAATTGATCGTCGTCGATCCCCGGCGAACGGAACTGGCCCAAAAAGCAAAACACTGGCTGCAAATTCGCCCGGGAACAGACACTGCCTTGGCCCTGGCATTTTTAAATGTCATTATATCTGAAAACGGGTTCGATGAAAATTTTGTGCGAACCTGGACCCACGGCTTTGATGAGCTATCCGCCCATGTAAAATCCTTTACGCCGGAAAAAATGTCACAAATAACCTGGGTACCTGCCGATCAGATCAGGAAAAGCGCCAGAGCTTATGCCCGTTCCAATCCTGCCGCCATTGCCTGGGGCAATCCCATTGAACAAAATATCCATAGCTTTGATACTGCCCGGGCGTTGATTTGTTTAATGGCCATCTGCGGTAACCTGGATATTGCCGGGGGCAATATCCAGGCCAATGAACCGGATATTTTAAGCCTGGGTAAGTTTGTGCGCGCCGACCTGATGCCCTCCAAGCGCAGGGAAATGATCCATACCCACCATCGCACCATCCCCAAGCTGATGACGGTTCCGCCGGCTTTTTTTAGAAAGGCCGTGCTGGAAGGCATTCCGTATCCGGTGGGGGCGGCCTATGTGCAGTGCGCCAATCCGGTCCTCGCCTATGCCGATAGTCGCCAAACGTATGACGCCCTGATGAAGCTCGATTTTCTGGCTGTATCCGAAATTTTTATGACCCCCACGGCCGCCCTGGCCGATGTTGTCCTGCCGGCCGCCACCCATTTTGAATTTAACGATATCGGGCATTACGGTCTGGGTCACGGATATATCCTGGCACGCCCCAAAGTGGTGAAACCGCCCTCAAAATGCTGGCCGGACATAAAGATCCTTAACGAACTTGGCAAAGCTATGACTTCTGGTAAATACTGGTATGATAACTGGGAAGACCATCTTGAGGCGGTCACAGCTCCGGCCGGTTTGAGTTACCGCCAGTTTGTTGAAAAGGCGTATTTAAGGGGCGAAGATCGGTTTAAAAAATTTGAGGCCAAGGGTTTCAAAACCCCAACCGGCAAAGTCGAACTGTCTTTGAGTCAGGCCGCCAAACTAAATGTGTCGGCCCTGCCCGACCATGGATATCCGGAACCGGAAGATCCCGCCTATCCCCTGGTATTAACCAGTGCCAAAAGCCGCTATTACCTGCATTCTTCCTACCGCTGGCTTGAAAAACTGAGGAATAAATATCCGGAACCCCGGACCCTGATTCATCCCCTAACAGCCGCTGAATATGGTATCAATGAAAATGACCCTATCGTGATTGAAACCCCTTCGGGAAAGATTACCCAAATTGCCAAGCTGACCGACGCAATTCATCCCCGGGTAATTTATGCGGCCTACGGCTGGTGGTTTCCGGAAGAGAAAAAAGAAGCGCTTTTCGGATGGGACCGGTCCAATTTCAATATCCTGACGTCAACTGAAAATTTGGGTCAAGAGTTCGGTACCCCCAATCTAAAAGGCATCAACTGCCGAATCCGGGCCAAAGTAAATCAGATTTAACGAACAACAGCAATTGATTGGCTTCAGAAGCCCCTGAGCATGTCGTATAAAGACTCCGGAAAGAGAAAGGTAAACTCATAGCGGGCAAAGGCCACGATATCTTTATCACTGATTTGAGCAGGTTTTTTATCCACCCGCTTGCCGTTGATAAACGTACCGTTGGTCGATCCGACGTCTCGGATTATATAATCTCCCCGCTTAATTTCAATAATGGCGTGCTGTTTGGAGATGGCATAATCCGGCATGACCATGTCATTGCCGTCGACCCGTCCGATGGGGAAAATATGGATACGTCCGTTGGTATATTCATTTTTTACCAGCGGATAAATTGCGTGTTTCAGGCTTTCCGAAGAAGAAGATGCCGCCTCAGCAGCGTCCACTTCAAAAATGACGGTTTTGTTTAATTCCTCTTTGGCATGGCGGTTTTGAGTGGCCAATGAGCCGGCCTGGATGGAAGCGCCCACGAGGACTGGTTGTTGCATAAACCGCTCAAATTCGTCTTTATCGTATACCTTGGCCATTTTCTGAAGCATCTGAAGACCGATTCTTCCGGACGCGTTCATCATTTTGGAAATATCACCCAATGGCGCCCTGGATTCACCGCCCGCATCGGTGCTCTGGTCAGCAGTCTTTTTCGGCTTTTTCATCAGGCCGAGAGCTTTTCCTAACATTTTCTATCTCCCTTTCCCTGAATTCGAACACTAATTTCCTCTTTTATATTTAATTTCAATAGGTTGTAATTAAGCACCATCTTTCCGCCCGATTCATGCTCCTACAACAATGTCATTCGGTAAAATTGAATAAAAACTTTAAATAATTTTGATCAGATTTGATTGACTCCGTACTCAGGCCCTTATATGATAAGAACTTGATCTCGAAATGCTGAAAACCATAATTATCCTTTTCAGCCGGCCTTTTTCCCGGACTTTAGCGTTGCGCCAGCGAGGGATTTTTCAAACAGGAACCATCAAGAATGCGACTGCTTCTTAATATAATTCTTATTTTTCTGGCCATCGTGGCCTGCTATCTGGAAGATATTTACATTTATTTTTGGCCGACCCAACCGGATAAGGCGGTTTATCTGACTATCCGGTCGCGACAGGCCTTCAATTTCAACCAGCAAGAAGCGTTGGAAGACAACCGCCAAAAAGCCCTGTCAACCTATGTCCCCGTATACCGCAGTATTTCGTCGGAAATTGAAGCTTCCAAGGATAAATTTGCGAATTTTGGCCGGGCGGTAACTGCCTTCCGGGATAAAAAGCAAAACGGTGTTGAAAGTTTAAGGATCCAGCTGCAAAATGAATTCGGGGTTGAGCTTTCACCCACCGATATTATCAGTATGGTCAAGTACCGTGATTTTAAAAACCTTTTGGAAGGAATTATCACGATTGAGGAATCCATCCTGCAAAACAAAATTCTGGGTGATTCCCAGCGCCTTGCAAGTAAAAACACCATTGAAATTAAAAGCCCGAATAGCGACGGCACGGTGACACATCCGGTTGATGACTTAATAACCATAGAAAAAGCCCGTTACCTGATGGAGGAAAAAGTTCGGCAGCTTTTCTGGCAAGTCGATAAGCGCGTGCTGGATCCGGTCCTCCGGATCTGTCTGACAACACTTCAACCAAATCTCAACTATGATCAAAAAGAAAATGAGCGCCGCCTGGAAAAGATTAGCCGCGAATTTCCTACCGGAGTCGTTTCCTACAAACCGGGTGATGTGCTGGTACCGTTTCGCAAGATTTTGAATGCAAAAGACATTTTGCTACTGACCGCGTATCAAAAGCAAATGATTGCTGGTATTTATCGGGATGCTCCCTGGGTTGTTTTTACCATTCTGTTTATGGTGGCCTTTTATAACTTATTCCTCGCCAAAATTCTGATGAACGGAGCCCGCCATGAACCGCCCTACCGGTTTTTACTATCATTGCTGATAACGACAGTCTTAATCCTCAAGGGATATCTAGTTTTTATTGCTTTTCCAATATACGGCCTCCCCTTTTGCCTGCTTCCGATGCTGATCATCTTTTTGAATTACGGAAAGGTTATTGCAACGGCCACCACCCTGGTAGGCGCCATGCTGGTCAGCCTTTTCACCGGGCCCACTTATGATACCCTGATTTTCTTTACGTTCGGCGGACTATCGGCAGTTCTGGTATCTTCCGGACTCAGAAAGCGGCTGCAAATCATTGTGCCTTCATTGCTGGTGGGCTTTATTAATACCCTTTGTGTAGTTGTCTTCACCCTGAACTGGCAGGCGGTCGTAGCTCAAATTACTCCGGGGCAATCCATTAACATACCCGCCCTGGTCGCCATGGTCGATGCAGCCCTGACGGCGGACATCGCCTGGGCGGTTATCGGTGGCCTGGCGGCAGGGCCATTGGCCCTTTTGTTGCTGCCGCTGCTTGAAATCGGTTGGGACACAGCTTCGACCTTCAAACTCAACCGCTACACGGACCTCAATCGGCCGCTCATGAAAGAGCTGCTGTCTAAAGCGCCGGGTACCTACCAGCATTGTATGACTGTGGCCTATCTTGCCCAATCAGTGGGCGAGGCCATCGGGGCTGATACATTGCTGTTGAGAATTGGTGCCTATCACCATGACATCGGCAAAATGATGAACCCCAAGTTTTTCATCGAAAATCAGTTTAACGGCGAGAACCCCCATGACGTGCTGGAACCCCGAGAAAGTGCCAGAGTCATTGTAAATCACGTGCGTCATGGCATGAGAATTGGTCAGGAATCAGGCTTGCCGAAGGTCGTTGTGGATTTGATTTTACAGCACCACGGAACCCAGTTAATGGAATATTTTTATAATATCGCCGCCAAAACCTATCCCCAAAGCGCCATTCAGGAAGAAGATTTCCGCTATCCGGGTCCCAAACCCCAAAGTGTTGAAGCGGCCATTTTAATGGTTACCGATGCCGTAGAAGCCGCTTCCCGCTCACTGGAAGACCCGACCCGCAAAAAATTTGAAAAAATGGTCCGGCTCATACTGGTCAAGCGCATCGTTGACGGCCAATTTGCTGAATGTGACCTGTCTTCCCGGGATCTTTCTAAAATCGTGCAAGCCATGGTTGATGCCCTGGAAGCCACATATCATTCACGCATCCGCTACCCATGGCAAAAAAAAATCCCCGTCCCTAAAAAGACCGGCTGGCGGATAGGCGCTTTCGATGAGAAAAACCAGGAAGATCGTGCCTTTCGTCCATAAACCACAACGTCCTTTTGAAACAGAACAATGTCATTTAAATAATTAGAGGAACCACCATGCCTCTGACTTTATTGGAAGGTAACGAAGCAATCGCCCGGGGAGCGGTCGCGGCCGGATGTCGCTTTTTTGCCGGATATCCGATCACCCCGGCGACAACCATATTAAATGCCATGCTCTCCCTGCTGCCGCCCCTGGGCGGCGTCTGCCTCCAGGGAGAAGATGAAATAGCATCTATCGGGGCATGTCTCGGGGCATCCATGGCCGGTTTAAAGGTGATGACGGCAACATCCGGACCGGGTATCAGCCTGTACAGTGAACAGATCTCCTTTGCCGTCGGCAGCGAAATACCAATAGTGATCGTCGACGTCCAGCGTCTGGGCCCGTCCACAGGATCTGCCACCCGGGCAGCTGATGGTGATATTAATTTTCTGCGCTGGGGAAACAGCGGTGGGCTGCCCGTGATTGTGCTGGCGCCGGTCAATGTTGCCGACTGCTTCACCTTAACCGTCCAGGCTTTTAATCTGGCTGAAAAATTTCGCTGCCCGGTGTTTGTTGCTTCCAACAAAGAGATCGCCATGACCCGGGAAAGCGTCGATGTGGATGCCCTTCAAATACCCGAAATCGTCAATCGTGCGGCGCCGCCGGGCGGCACAAAATTTCTTCCGTTTCAGGTTCGTGACGACCAGGGTGTACCGGATTTTCTTCCCATCGGCGGCAACGTGCTGGTACGGCAAACCTCCTCAACCCACGGAGTAAACGGTTACATCACCACCGATCATAACGAGATTGCCGGAATTATAAATCGGCTAAAAACCAAAATTCACTCGGCTGTTGACGAATTCTCTTTTTATGAAACCTATACGGTAAAAAAGTCCGAAACATTAATTATTAGCTATGGCGTCACGTCTCGGGCGGCCAAATCAGTGTTCAATGAACTTAAGAACACCAATCGACCCGTTTCCTTGCTGGTCCTCAAAACCCTTTGGCCGGTGCCCGAAACAGTCATTCGCCGGGCAGCCCGGGATTTCAAACGGGTGATGGTAGTTGAAATGAACCTGGGACAATATATTTATGAAATTGAGCGCATCCTGCCCGATAAAACCATCAAGTTTCTGGCCCAGATGGATGGGCGTTTGATCACCCCACATGCAATCAAGGAGAAAATTTTCCATGGATAGTTTGCTGAATATTGAAAGACCGCCGGTGTATTGCCCGGGATGTGCTCACGATAAAATTACCCATACCCTGGACAAAGTTTTTCAAAATATGGGATTGACCGGAGAAAAAATCGTAATGGTTAGTGATATTGGCTGCTCCGGGCTTTTTGACACCTTTTTTAACACCCATGCGCTTCACGGCCTGCACGGCCGCGCATTGACCTATGCCGCCGGGCTAAAACTGGCCCGGCCGGATCTAAACGTCGTGGTGACGATGGGTGACGGCGGTCAGGGTATCGGCGGCGCGCATCTGCTGGCCGCCTGCCGACGGAATCTGGATCTGACCCTGCTGGTGCTCAACAATTTTAACTTCGGCATGACCGGCGGCCAATTTTCAGCTACGACCCCGCCGGATGCCCAGGTTGGATCCGGTTTTTTGAACCGGCTGGAGCATCCCCTGGACATCTGCCGGGTGGCGCGCTCTGCCGGCGCTCCTTATGTCACACGCTGCTCCGGATATCGCAATGATCTGGCCGATAAAATTCGACAAGCAATTGAATTTAAAGGATTTTCAATCCTTGACATCTGGGGAATTTGTCCGGGTCGTTATACCAAAAAAAACCGGCTGACGCCGAAGGCCATTGATGCAACTCTTGCCAAACTGCCAGCAATGGAAGGCGTTATGGCCGATAATAATCGCCCGGAATACGGGGCCCAATATCGGAAGGTGGCTGCCCGCCAGAGGCGGGTCGGTGAACCATTGAAGATTGACGCCGAGTTTTCCCCACCGCGCCCAGGGCGCCAAGAAGTGATTCTTCTGGGCAGCGCCGGCCAGCGCATTATTACAGCCGGTGAAATATTGTGCTTGGCCGGCCTGACGGCCGGCCTGCAAACCACCCAAAAAAATGAATACAACATCACCGTGCTCCGCGGGCCTTCCATAAGCGAGTTGATTTTGTCGCCTGAAGAAATCGACTATACCGGAATCGAAAGGCCCAGCGCCATCGTAGCCATCGATCAAGAAGGCGTGGATCGACGCAAGGCCATGTTTGACCATCTGGATCAAGATACGCTGGTAGTAATATGTGAAGGTGTCGAGGTCCCTGCCTGCAAAGCCAGGATTCACAGGGTGGACTTAAAATCTCTCGGTATAAAGAAACCGGACTGGGCCCTCGCGTCTCTGGCCGTTCTGGCCAATCTGGGACAAATACTAAGCCTTGAAATGCTGGCCGCCGCGCTGAAAATTAGGTTTAAAGGCAAGATTTTGGAAAATGCCCTGGATTTGATTCAAAAGACTGGAAACTGAAAGCTCATAGCTCACAGCTGATAGCTGATAGTCTGAAGGATTGAAATCCTTTTTTGCTATGAGCTTTCAGCTATGAGCTATAATCGTGCCAGAAAGTTCTCCACATGGGGCATGATTTCATGCTCGGGATATTTTATTTTTAAAGCACTCAGTATCTTTTTGGCCTTTTCGGTTTTCATCAGACCGTCGTGAAACAGTTGGGCAATACGAAAATAGGCCTTGGGCACCATGGGGTGCTGGGGATAGGACTTTACTAACAAATTATATACAGAGACGGCTGTCTGGGTTTTGCCGGTTTCATTCAGCCAGCCGGCCAGTTTGAACAACGCGCCGGCTGTCGGCAGAAAACGGGTATCAATTTTTCGGCACTCGCTAAATACCGCCAAGGCCTTATTTTTCTGATTCTTATCGGCTAATTTGTCCAGGTGATTAACCCCATGCTCTAACAACTCCGCTTTGCGCTTTTTCATTTTAAGCAGCGTATAATAACGTTCGGAGAGATTCACACCCTTTATTCCTTGGTGCAGGGTCATTTTTTCTACTACGGATATGGCGTCATCCAGCTTGCCCTCCTGGATCAGCGGCACCACTTCCTTTAGCACAGCTTCATCCGGATCAACTTCCGTGGGCTTGTAGTCATCAGCATTCGGGTCCTTAAAGTCCTCAAAATCAACCGTATAGCCAATTTTTTCATGGTATTGCAGAATAACATAGCCCATGAGGTGATAGGAAACGATGGTATAAAAGCTTTCGGCAAACCCATACAAAAGCAAGTGCATCTCAGCCGGCAGGAATTTAATGAGAAATTGAAAAATATAGGCCGGTGCACTTCCCAGTAGAAACAGGAAAAAATACATTAAAAAATAGGCCCGGCCAATTCTAAAGCTCAGCCCCACAAACATAACCGGATTGAGGGCATTGATTAGACTGCCGGTGGTCACAAGCAGGATGATCATGGCCGGCACAAAGAACAAGGCGGTCATCAAAAAGACGAATCCAATTAAAACCCCGACATTGTAACTGATCCAGCCAAAAGCAAGGAAGATGACGATAAAGATACCAAACTGTTTGAAAACCTGCTGGAAGTCATCGGATATGGTCCGGGCATTTACAGGCGGCGGTTTCAGGTTGCCGCCGGCGGTGGCCTTAAGGGATTCGAAAGAATACTTGATGACGATCAGCCACATGACCCCCTTCATCAGGGAACTGAAAAACCCGGGGCCGGAAAAAAACATGGTTGCAAAGGCCAAAACGGTCATCAGGATCACGGAAGGGACAGAAATCGGATAGGTGAATATTCGCGGCATCCGGTTCCAGAAGGGCTCAATGAGATTCTCCACCCCGACCCAGTCCACTTCCCGGTTGCACTTGGGACAAAAATGAAGGGTATGTCGACGCCCATAATTTTCGCTTTCACGCTGGACAACGCATTCAGGACATAATTGGGCATCACATTTAGAACAATGCCAATGGGCTTTTCTTGTGGGGTGGCCGTCACAAAATTTTTTCATTTGATTCACCGGCTTATAGCGCAAATGCCTTATTCGCTTATTTTTTATACTAAATTAACTGGTTAGCCTCGATATTAACGATTCTGGCCCTGTTTTCCAAAGTCAACGCTCGTGTTAGGTCCACAGCTTTTTTAAATATATCGGAAAATATTACGAAAACTTTAGGAAATCATAGGGTGGCGACACTGGAGCAGGCGGCCGATATCGGCCGGTAACGTGGGGTATTTTATAGAGGGATTATACCGCCTTCCATAACGATGTCCCGGAATACGGAATTGCGGTATAAGTGGTTGCAGAAAAGATGTTGGAATAGCGAAACGCTTTTTCGACTATCAATATAAAATCAGCGGCAACCGTATGAAATAAAACAGGCCGATCTTGACTCCAAGATCGACCTGTTGGACCGAATTACTTAAAAATGTTGGATCGAGCATTTATTCGAGCACCATCAATACCTGACTGGTGGCGACTTTGTCATTCACCTGGACCTTGATCTCTTTGACGGTTCCAGCTTCTACTGAAGGAATGGCGTTTTCCATCTTCATGGCTTCTAAGATTAAAACTTCCTGATATTCCAAAACCGCATCACCCACACTCACCAGAATATCAATTATCGTACCCGGCATCGGTGCAACTATTTCTTTGCTCATTCCTTCCTCCCTTCAAATTGGTAATTGTTCTTTAAGTAACTTTTTAACCAAATGCAATAAGCTGCCTTGATACTTGAAGGCGGGTCTAATGTCAAGCTCAAAGCCATAAAATTCTTCTCATACCGTTTTTCCAATTTCCATAAATTTCATACGAATAATCCAGTTTATATTCTTGACGTGTTAGACTTGTTCATATATGAGATACTGTTTCAAGCCAGATTTCTGCAATTATCATTTGTTTAGAAATAGATGCTCAAAAATGCTAGCGAGAACTTTGAAAATGGAGGAAAGACATGCGACCTTATTTTGAGAAAATGGCGGACTTTGGACAGGAATTAAAAGAAGGACAGATAAAAAGCACCGAAGCAAATGTGGGCAAAATTAAGGAGGTGGAAGCCCAGGTTGACGAAGCCTTACAAAAAGTAAAAGACGCCGGATTGCCGACGGAAAAAATCAACGCCCGCGGCCAGCTCACCGTATGGCAGCGCCTGGAATACCTGGTCGACGAGGGAACCTGGTGTCCGCTGCACAGCCTGTATAACCCGGAAAACAATGTCGAAGGAACCAACAACATTGTAGATGGCCTTGGCAAAATATCGGGCAAATGGGCTGTTGTCATCGGCTTTGACAATAAGGTGTTTGCCGGTGCCTGGCTGCCGGGGCAGTCTGAAAATGTTTTCAGGTGCACGGACCTTGCCCAACGGTTGAACATTCCGGTTGTCTGGCTGGTCAACTGCAGCGGCGTAAAATTAACCGAACAGGAAAAATTTTATGGCGATCGCCGGGGGTCGGGAACTACTTTTTACAGGCATGCGGAACTCAATCAAGCGGGCATTCCGATCCTGGCCGGGATTTACGGCACCAATCCGGCCGGTGGCGGATATCAGGGCATTAGCCCCACCATCCTGTTCGCCCACAAGGACTGCAACATCGCTGTGGGCGGCGGCGGTATTTTAAGCGGCATGTCACCCAAAGGTTTCTTTGACCTGGAGGGCGCCGAGCAATTGATAGCCAGTGCCAAACAGTTTAAAGCCGAACCGCCGGGAAGTACGAAAATCCATTTTGATGAGACCGGATTTTTCCGCTATGTTTTCGAAACGGAAGAAGAAGTTCTGGACGGCCTCAAAGATTATATGAAAGATATGCCGGCGTACAAACCCAAATTTTTCCGGGTGGCCGAACCGCAAGAACCGCGCCTGCCGGCCGAAGATATTTATCGCCTGATACCTTTCAATCAGAAGCAGATGTACGATTTTGACGCAATTCTGGCGCGCCTGGTGGATGGCAGTGAGCATATGGAGTTCCGCCCGGGCTACGGCCCCGAAGTTTATACCGGTCTGGTTAAAATCGACGGGTTCCTGGTGGGCGTCATCGGCAACCGGCAGGGATTTTTCGGCGAGGATTATCCCGAGTATGCAGACTATGCGGGTATCGGTGGCAAATTGTATCGCCAGGGATTGATCAAAATGAACGAATTTGTCACCCAGTGCGGCCGGGACCGGGTACCGGTGGTCTGGTTTCAGGACACCAGCGGTATTGACGTCGGCGACATCGCCGAAAAGGCGGAGCTTCTGGGGTTGGGCCAATCATTGATTTATTCCATCCAGCAAACCGACGTTCCCATGATGCTCGTCGTTCTCAGAAAGGGAACGGCCGCAGCTCACTATATCATGGGCGGCCCCACGGCCAACCGGCACAACGCCTTCACCCTGGGCACGGCCACCACAGAAATTTACGTGATGCATGGTGAAACTGCGGCTGCGGCCAGTTTCTCCCGCCGCCTGGTAAAAGAAAAAGATGCCGGCCGCCCGCTTGAACCGGTCATCGACGAAATGAACAAACTTGTCCAGGAGTACAATGATTACTCCCGGCCGGTTTACTGCGCCCAGCACGGCCTGGTGGATGAAGTCGCTAAAGTCACCGACATGCGCAAATACCTGGTGGCCTTTGCCGGCGCCGCCTACCAGAACCCCAAATCCATATGTCCCCAGCATCAGATGATGCTGCCCCGGCTAATCAAGGGATAGGCAGATAGCGTTACGAGTTGCGGGTCTTTCGATTTGGGATTTCGGATTTGGAATGAAACTGGCTATCAAAAAAAGCATTGGCCTGGCCGTTACTGCATCGATTTTAGTGGGTGGACTGTTTGCTCCGGCAGGGGCCGCAGACACCGATCTTTCCAACCTTAACACCGGGATACGCTTGTCCAGCCAAAAAGTCACCAACGGCAACCCGTTATTGCTGCAAATCGATATACGCAAATTAAAACCGCCGATCACCGCTATGGAGCTGATATTTCAGGAACGCAAATTTCCGGTTTATCAGCATCCGGCCAATCCTGTGAATTACCGCTTCGGATTGATTGGCATTCCCTTTCGAAATGCGCCGGGACCTGCAAAACTGACCCTCAAATGGACCAATGCCACCGGCGAACATGTCAAAGCGGTACCATTGGAAATAGTCGCCGGGAAATACCGCACCGACGTGCTGAAGGTGGATCCCGCACGGGTAAACCCGAGTAAAAAAAATATCAAGCGTTCGAAAAAAGAGGCCCACAAGGTTAAGCAAACCTATGCCGAAGGCAGCATCGCCAGGTTATGGGATGGTGATTTCCAGCTTCCGATGGCAAGTAAGATTACCAGCCCCTTTGGCAATAAACGGTTGTTTAACGGTAAGCTGAAAAGTTATCATAATGGGGTAGATTTTCGAGCCCCCATAGGCACTCCGGTTTTTGCAGCAAATTCGGGTGTCGTTAAAATGGCCGCAAATCTTTTTTACTCCGGCAATGTGGTTATCATTGACCACGGGAATTTTATCTTTACAATTTATGCCCATTTGAGCAAAATTGAAGTCAAGGCCGGGCAGCAGATTGAAAAAGGCCAGCAACTCGGCTTGACCGGTGCCACCGGCAGAGTCAGCGGACCTCACCTTCACTGGGGTGTCAAAATCAATGGAGCCGCCGTCAATCCAATCCAGTTTCTCAAAGTAATGGCGTCTCTGATCAATGGCTCCTAACGACCAATGTGCTGATGTTAAAATACTTTTTGCGCTTACCCTGGTTTATTTCATTGGTAATTTCTGTAACTCATTTATCACCCAGCTGCTGCCACTCGCCAATCTGAAAACTTCTTCCCGCATATTTGGCACGAAAAATGAATCAATCCAATTCAAAGATCGAAATTCAATGACCTGCTAAAAGGGGAGTCACAAAGGTGAGCAAGAAAAATATTGCGGGCTGGTTTCGGGCAGTGCTCTCGATGGCTTTCTATATCGGGCTTTTTGGTGGAATCGGCTACTTGCTGCAAATGACAATTTTATAAAAATCATCTTTAAAATTAGTCCAACTATCCTTTCAATGATCTGCCTCCGCTCAAAATTCCAGCCAACCGCTGTCAAATTTTCAACTTGAGATGCTCAACTATTGACACAATTATTGGCGCCCCCCGGCCGACATCCATATCTGAATTGCCGGCTTATAGTAGTTGTCAAAATAAAGTTCCGATATTCGAACGTTTTTTTCCGCAACCACTTATACCACCCTTCCGTATTTGAGAACTTATTTTTGAAAAGCAGTATAAGAGGCATCCATCGACTATGGCAGCACCTGCCTGAAAGATTGAAGAACGTTTTCCTTTTCCAGATTGCCGGCTAATGCCATTTTGGACAATTTGTGGCGCGTGGCTTCAAATTTTTGGCGCACGGAAGGTCCCAGGCGCCGAAATATTTCCTGGTTGTCCCCCCGGTATATGGGACCGGATTTTTCAATAGCTAAAAATGTTCTGAATAGCTGGTCACGGGCCTGACCGGAATTCATGGTGGCATGCCTCCATTTATGCAGATATCCGGTAATGCCATATTTTTTGCGAGCCCCTGGTTCATAAATCGGACTGAGGGGGATCAGGGTAAAAGGGAACATCGACCAGCTAAGGCTGCCATCATAGTGCTGATCATCAAAAGATTTGATAAAATCTCGCGTGTGCTGGGCACTTTCCTCCGTCTCCCCCGGAAACCCGAAAATAAAATAGCAGGAACAATTGATACCGGACCCAAGCAATTTTCTGAGGACCCTGCCGTAAAGCTCGGAGGAGGCCATTTTATTCATATTCTTCAATATACGGGGATCTGCCGACTCCAGTCCCAGTTGTACTTCGATACAGCCCGCCTGCCGCAGCAAGTCGGTATCAACATGATCCAGGGTGCTGGCCCGGACAAAAGTCATCCATTTAAGCTCAAGATGTTCATCTATGAATCGGCGACAAACAGCTCCTAGATCGTTATTGCCCAGCCGAAAGTTATCATCCACAAACCATACATAACGGGCACCTCGTTCCTGTACAGCTTTCATTTCAGCCACAATGCAATCGGTCGATTTGACCCAGGTCAAGCGTCGGTCTTTAGTGAAATTGCAAAAGGTGCAGTTATAGGGGCAGCCGTTGGAAGCTTGCATCGGCACCACGCCCGCTCTGAAAAGATCATTCGGCAGCATCTGCCAGTCAACGGGAAAATCCTCTGAGCTGTTGATATCGTCCATCCGCTCCGTGAAATGATATTCCTTGTCGATCAAACGGGCACAGTTGGGGATATCGTCGGTTCCCCTGTGCTCCTGAAACCGTTCCAGTATATCGCATAGCAACTGCTCACCGCGCAAACTGATGATATAAAGATCAGCAGCGGGCTCGTTATCGGTACCAAGAAATAAAAATTCATTGATCGCAGAGCGGGTGTCATAATCGGGTTCCCGGCTTCGCTTGAGCATTAAATAAGATGTATAAACCAGCGGCCCGCCCACAATGACAAACACGTCCGGCGCCAACTCACGGATATCAGCCACAAGCTTGATCAGCTTCTGTTTGCCGGGAATAAAGGTGGTGGAAATGATCACCACCCGCGGATGGCGCACGAGAAGCTGTTTGAAGCGATCTTTTTCGTTAGTAAAAGTGTTGATCAACGCCACCTGATAGTTTTTCTTGGTAAGGTAGTTAAACAGATAGATACCGTTTAACTTGGGTGCTGATTCCCAACTCATCTGATCGTCGCCTTCAACCGGTGATTGAACCTTGCCGCCATGGTTCAAATAATTTTGCACGACCTGGATATCGGCGATTCGACCATCAAGGGTCAGCCTTAACGGATTGGTGCTCGACAGACTGTCCGATCCCGAATCGGATATAATAACAGCATCTAAAGACACTGGATTTATCTTCCTCTCTGAAATTTATGATAGGATTGCAATAGAATCTGTTGCTGAACTAATGGCAAGAGCTATAGTGGTTGTAGATGCTATTTATGAACTAGTCAAGGTTTACTGATGAGTTGAGGATCGTCTATAAAAGCTGCAACGCCTCAGGCGTTCGGCTTTGGTGCCGTTTAATCGAACTCGTCGCGCCAGGGCGGGCCGCCTTCCACATTCGAGCATCTACCCCTCTCCTTCACAAACCCGATGATATTCATGCCGCAAAACCATGATAATGGCAATCCAGGCCGCCGATATGGTAATCGTAATCCAGCTCAGCTGAGCAATTCCAATGGCAACCGGCAGCCATTGGGTAAACAGCAGGATCAAAAAGGAACCGGAAACCTTGAATATCCGGTAACCGAACATATCAATCCAGGCCTTGGCCTGATAAATGACCACCGGATCGATTGGTACATAGAGCAGTTCTTTAGAAGCACGGTTAATCGAATAAGACAATCCGCGATCACTGATTTTGGCGGCACAGCCAAAAAAGAGGGTGGGTTGAAATAAAAAGGCCCAGGAAAACAAACTGATCATCAACGGTTGGATCAGCAAGCCGGCGATGGTGCCGAAAAAACGGTGAATGAGCGGGGTAATTGCCAGATTGATGCCGACCGATATAAACCCCATCACACTGAAAAACAGCGATAAAAAGGCCGTCCGGGCTTCTCGCTCAGGGTAGGAGGCCTCTACTGTGTTTAAGAATTGATAGTCAATTAAAGGAGATACCAGTTGCGTCAGCAACAGCACGGCCGCGATCAGCATCAAATACCGGCTTTGGCCCAAAACTCGCCAGCCGCCCTTGGCGGTGTCTTCAACACGGACCACATGCTCGACTTCGCAATACAGACCGATATGTCCCATCACCCAGGTCAACGCAAAGATAATGCCGATGGTAACTGCCGCCGTCAATAACAGGTCCGGAGTTTGCAGATGGGTGTACTGAATTAACAAGGCCGATAAACCGCCCCCGGCGATACCGCCGACCAATCCGCCCGTGCCAACGAATCCATACCAGGATTTTCCTTCCCGGGTGGTGTAAATGGAATCGGTCAGGCTCCAGAATTGCTCAACCAGGACAACACTGAGAATGTCCACAAACACATAGAAGCAGACGGCCACAGTCGGACCCGGCAAATTAATCAAAAGGCGAAACAAAACCAGCAAACTGCTGATAACCAGGCAGGTACCCAATACAACGTTGAACCGGCTGTGGCGTGCGACCAATCGGTGATAATAGGTAATAAAGACCACCATGGTCAGGGCCGTAATGATCCACACATAGGGAAGCCGTTCGGCGCCCAGGGCCTCGATAAAAAGCGAGCGACTGGCCGGCTTCAACTGATAAAGCGCTGTAATAATAAGAAAAAAATTTACAAACAGAAAGAATGCCCTAACTCCTAGCTTACGAAAAATGATGGATTTGCCGTTACAATCCGAATCCTGATTGGTAGATTTCACTTGATTTTTCCCAAAAAGTTAGTAACATTATGAAGTTATGAATAAGCTGGCATGCGTTATAAGATTTTCTGCGATTTTTTTTCTGATTCTGTCCATCCCGACTTATGCCCAGCAGGGGCCGGCCGATTTGTCGGAAAGCTGTGACCCCACTTTACAAAAAGGCTTGGAACGCTGTTTGACAGCCCTCAAATTGAACCAGGCCGCCAATCATAGAAGCCTGAGCATCGTACTGGTGGATATCACCAACCCCTCATGGCCGCGCATGGCCTACATTAACCCCAATGAAATGATGTATGCCGCCAGTTTACCAAAAATCGCCATTCTACTGGGGGCCTTCGAACGCATTGCAAACGGTGATATGACCCTTGATGACAAAACCCAGGAGAAACTGGGCCTGATGATTCGAAACTCGTCCAACCAGGCAGCCACTGAAATACTGAATCAGGTCGGCAAGGCCTATCTGGCCGATCTATTGCAATCACCCCGCTATCGGCTCTATGACCCGGAGAGAAACGGTGGTCTTTGGGTAGGCAAGGAGTACAGCAAATCCGGCGCCTGGAAGCGGGATCCACTTCACAACCTTTCCCATGGTGCCACCGCCCTTCAAGTCGCCCGTTTTTACTACATGCTGCAAACCGGTCAGCTGGTCTCCCCTGAGCACAGCCAACAGATGAAAGCCATTTTGGCAGATCCGGCGATCAAACATAAATTCGTCAAGGGACTTGAATCCAAACATCTGGATTCCCGCATCTACCGCAAATCAGGTACCTGGAAACAGTATCATTCCGACAGCGCCATTATCGAACACGATGGCCATCGTTACATTG
Organism: Desulfobacterales bacterium; assembly: GCA_049669725.1. Taxonomy (GTDB): domain Bacteria; phylum Desulfobacterota; class Desulfobacteria; order Desulfobacterales; family JAFDCJ01; genus JAFDCJ01. The sequence goes on along the minus strand of JBATKU010000466.1, from coordinate 2,274 downwards.
CCGTTGCCTTGGCCAAAAGTCCCCTGGGCGGTAAATGGCTCAGCGATCTGATCGTGGCCATGGACGACCTCATCTCCAAACCCCCTTCCAATTGACTATTGTAGAAAGCCAGAAAATCCAGTTCAAAATTATGATGGTCATAGAAAAAAGTCCGAAACCGGCTCTGACCGTCATTACGGCTAACCAGGCTGTGCCATAATTCAAAAAAGATAGAATTCCTCAAATTTCAATATCCAATTGTCAATAGTCAATTATTATTCCCGCGGTGATATGATTCTATCAGCCTGTGTATGCGTGTCGCCAAGGTTTGGTGGGCAACGGCGGAATTTCTTCGCAGCACATTGGACATCACCACCACCATATAATATAATCGCCGTTGAGATGCCGGGCTTTCCACGATGGCCAGAGAGGCCAAACGGTTGACGACGTTGCCCTGGTATTTGCCACATTTAAAATTGGGTTCCGCCTGGCACTTGTATAAAGATCCGGATTTAAAATAGACCGCAGCGTTGTATAAGGCCGGTGACGACGCATAGCGAATGCGGCCCTGGGTCATGTAGATCAGTCGTTTGATCTCCCGGCTGGAAAAGGCGTCAACCAGGTTTCCCTTCTCCAGTTTCACCATAAAGCGCATCAATTCCCGGGGACTGCCGTAACTGGTCGTCCCGGGCACCAGATGCTTGCCTTTCCAGGTAAACAAAGACCCCTGCCGGAGTTGCTCAATGTCCAGGCCGTTGCGACTGATCGGATCCTGCAGGGCGCGAACCAGCAGGGTCGTCAGTTCCTTTTTAGGAGTTAGCTTAAAAAATTGTTGGGCCTGCTCATCACTTGTCGGGTATTCGTTTCTAAAATGCACCAGCAGCATCAGCTCTTTGATCACCGTGCTGGCGGCCGCATTGGAGCTGGCAGACAACATCCAGTCCAGATAGGTCCAGAGACTGGCCTGGTCGCCGACCTGGATGGGACGATACCTGATTTTTTTGCCCTCCAAATTCCACAACGGCACTTTGTGATGGTCGCTTTCGATAAACTGATCGGCGGTAACAACCGCTGTTCGCAGGATTTTCAGGCGCTGGTCCTCGCCATCTGGATAAATATCCGCCAGGGCCTGAAATACACCAAGGGCCACCAAAAGCTTGCCCACACTGCCGACATTGGACCGCTGGGTACCATTGTGTTCGGTATATTTCGGATGATCGGAATCTGACATATCCAGGACCGCCACAGCATAATCTTGGGCGTCATCACCCAGAAATGTCCCCACGGCTTCAGTAAAATCCGTATCTATCGGGGGGATTTCAAAATTCGGGCGGACTCGCAGTCGCAAATCGACCTGGTCACTATTAAGCCGTGCGCCCATCGGTATCTTAATGCCACGCACTTTGCCCTCTTGCGCCAGCCGGAAGCCTTCCAGCCGTAAAATTCCGGTGTAAGGATATCCATCCAGAGGATAGCACCAGCCCTGTCCAGCCCAGGCCATCAGCACTAAAAAAATTCCGGTTTTAAAACAGTTTTTCATTCATCTTCCTTAGCAGGGATCACATCCAGATCAATCCTGATATTTTGCTTTGCTAATAAATTTTGATCAAGACCGTTTAAATAGAGGTTTTGCCGGGCCCGGGAGCTTTCCAGAAACGGGCGGATCTGGAACAGTACCAGCTTGTTTTGGTAAAAGCCAAATTCGATATCCGCCGGGACCGGTTGCCCCGCGGTGTCTTTAAACCGGGGAAAGCGATCCGGGACCGATCCGGCAAAATCTATCAGGAGGTCTATATCTTTGGGACTCAGCACGGCTTCGGTGCCGCTGGCCGCAATTTTTGCCATACCGCCTTCTGATAATATGATCCGCTTGGATGGCTCGGCAGCATGGGCCATCAGACGCACTTGACCGCTTTTGAGGTTCACCCGCAGTTCTTCTGCGGTCTGGCCGGAAACCGCACCACCAACCCCCTCATTGACCGCAATGGTCAACCAGCCCGGCTGCCCGGTATCGATGTCGGCGGTGACCATAACTCCGGACTTGTCAGCCGGCACACTTTTCAGCAGCAGCACGGATGCATAGACATGTTCCGGTGTTGCCATGTACGCCTGTCGCCAGCGATAGGCCCGTTCGGTAAACGGAGAGGCCCAGACTCTGCTGATGGCTTCCAGGACATTATCAAACCCCACGACATTGGCCACGGTCAGGTTCAAACCGGCACCGGTGAAACCGGGCAGATCCTCCACATTGGTATCACTGCGCACAAACACCCCGTAGGTACCGTCAGGGCCAAA
>JBATKU010000465.1:0-16706 GCA_049669725.1 Desulfobacterales bacterium | reverse complement strand
GGGTGGCAATTTCCGGGTCTTCCTGATTTTGCAAGAAAGTGCTGGCCATGTCAAAGTCCGACCATCGAATGGCAAGCTCATAGGTATCCGTCGCCTGCTCAAACTTCTCCATCCTTTTCATATCATTTACAGACGCGCAGCTGGCGGCCAGTATCGCTAAAAAAATTATAAGCAATTTCAATTTTACCATGCAAGACTCCCGGTTTTGATTGTGTGAGATTCTGCTCCCTGCTTTTAAACGATAATCCAATCAAAAGTCAAGCAGGCCCTTGCAGGCTTGACAATATTGTGGGCTCAGGTATATAGCTCGGAGCGGCCATGGCTATGCAATCATGATCAAAGGAAATTTGATACCCGGATGGATTCCCATGCTTATATTTGATTTTGATGGTGTCTTAATCAACTCTCTGGATGAAGTCATTTTAACCACCTACAATGCAACCACGGAAAGCCTGTTTACTTCCATGGCAAAAGTTCCGGCTGATCTCGTGCAGATGTTTAAGAACAACCGATTTCATGTCCAGCCGATTGGAGATGCCATTGTGCTAATGAACTGGTGTCTTCTAAATAGGCAAAAAGATTCGCAATATATTCTCACCCAGGCAGAATACCAGACAATTGCCGATAAGACAGATATTGCGCTGACTGATAGAACCCAGCTGATCTATGATACCCGCAAGCGCTTTATAGCAAAAGATATCGAGCGTTGGTTCGCCCTGCATCAAACCTATCAGCCCCTATGGGATGAATTGATTCGACGTAATAATCACCCGTTTGTTATCCTGACGAACAAAAACCATGACGCCACCTTGCGGCTTTGCCGCCATTTCGGTCTCAATATTGATGCCAAGGATATTTACAGCGGAGATAACGGCGTGACCAAGATCGAGAATATGCTGCGGATTCAGGAGCGCTTCGGCCGGCAGCAATTTTTTTTCATTGATGATTCCGTAAAGAATCTAAAAGAACTCGATCATCATTTCAACCGGGGTAAAAAGTTGCTCTCGCCGGCGTTGGCGGCCTGGGGCTACATCGGGGCAGGGGGCGCTATAATTGCGCCGGCATCTGGATATCCGGCTTTGCAGCAAACCGATGTGGTTCGACTCTTAGACAGTGCAATTTGAATCTCTAGTGTTTGGAGAAATGTATTTATAACGCTTGATATGTTCCGAAATACTGAGTTGCGGAATAAGTGGGTTTAGAAAAATCGCTTGAACAACGGGGCGTTTTTTTGCTAACCGATACATAATGGATTGTTTCCTGTACAAGGAGCCGGCCGGAGGCCTTGATAAACGGTCCATTTTAGAATAAGGTTGCACATTCGTACATTTCGGCAATTAAAATCTGTTGAATCTAACTTTTCGTCAGAAATTCAATGAATTCCAAGGAGGAAATGAAGAGCAGATGAAAAGGATAATTTATTTGACCCTTACTGTTTCAATCATGGTGTTGCTGGTTGCTGCCGATTTCGCAACCGCTCTGGAACCGATTCCCAAGGCATCCGGATTCAGCGGATTCATCCGGCCGGGAGTCGGCTATGTCAGTTTTAAAAGCAACATGGTCGCAAGTTTCTTAGGGTTTGATTTATCCGACAAAAAGACCAACGCGCTGGATAGCAGCCCTGATTCCCAATCTTCGGCGATCGTCCTGGTGCCATTTTCTCTGGAATATACTTTTGCCAGCACCCGCACCCAGCTGTTTTTGGGAACGGAACTGACCGACCTGGTTCGGTTCGACTATAGTCAGCAGATCGGTGTTAAGCAAGAAATAGGGAAACTCGGTCTTTTACAGGGTGGTTTCCTGTTCAGCGGCATCCCCGCCAAGGTGTGGGAAGACCCTTATGTGGCCCCTAACCGGGACCGCCAGGAAACAGATCGCAACTCTTTGGGGGGAAGGCTGGTCTGGGATCGGATTTTTGGCAGCCAGTTGCAGCTGCAGTATACCTATCGCCATATCGATCTTGATGACGAAAAAAGCGGTGAATTTTTTGGTTTGATAGATTCCAAGCGTGATCGTCTGGATCGAAACGGTGACCGCCATTCGGGAGAGATTATTTACCGGTTTGATTTTGCGCAGAAACATCAATTGGCACCGACGTTTGTATACACCAGAAACGATCTGGATGGCGATGCCATGGCCGGTGATGCATATGATTTTCAACTTACCTATGCCTACAGGGGGGATTCTATCACCTTCACTGCCAACGGCTCGTACGGACAAGAGGATTATGACGACGAAAATCCGATTTACAATCAAGACCAGGAAGACGACCGTTATGGACTCCAGGCTGCTGTTTACTATAAAAATCCCTGGGACTGGCGTCTATTCGGCAGTAAACCCGTGAACTTTTACATCAGCGGTGCTTACGTTTTCATTGATTCCAACATTGATTTCTATGAACAGGAGGCCATCCTGGCAACGGGCGGTGTCATGTTCAAGTGGTAATCATTTTGGACGGTTTCGTCCGCATGATAAAAATTTTGAATATTCATTAAGTGTCTATCTCAGGCTGATTAGCATATAAACTATTGGTGATTGAAATGTATGCTCATTTTATGGCAAAATGTCTAAAATTATGGTTGGCTTATATACGAGGTTGTAATGGATAGAGACAGCTTATTAAGAATCCTGGTCCTAATGTCCTTATTACTGCTCGTGGCCTGTGACAATTCCTCAAGTAGCTCCTCGGGAGGAGGACCGGCAGCAGGTGCACCGATACTTTTAAGCGCGGATCCTGCGATCAACGATAGCTCTGCGGCTGCTGGGCTGAACATCACGGTCACCTTTGATAAGGCCATGAACGCAGGTTCAGCCGCCTCTTTCGTGGTCCATGGTTCTCAGAGTGGTAAATTGTCCGGTACTTATATGGGCGGGGGATCACAGGTTCTGGTCTTTGATCCTGACCAGGGCTTTAAGCCGGGCGAAGAAATTGAGGTTGTCCTGACCGGTTCTTTGACCGCAACGGACGGTCGCCCTTTCTGGCCCTTCGTATACCGCTTCCGGGCGGAAAGCCAGCCGCAAACAGGCCCATTCATCACGAAGCCAGCCATAACGAGCCTGGCTGGCGCTTTTGCTCTTGCCAGCGGCGACTGGGATCGGAATGGTGACCTCGACCTGGCGGTTGCCATTCCCGGCGCAAATAAAGTGGTTATTCTCAACAATGATGGCGCCGGGAACTTCACTGAGGGCCAGACGATACTGGGCCAGGCCGGGGCCAGAGCGATGGTCGGAGGAGATTGGGATAGTGACGGAGACCTCGATCTGGCGGTGGCCAACTACAATTCCAGCACCCTGAACATACTTGTCAATGACGGCGGCAGTTTCACACCGGGATTTACCTTCTCCGGTTTGTTTGGCCCTTACGGTCTGGCGGCTGGAGACTGGAATGGCGATGGTTATCTCGACCTTGCGGTGGCAAACTTTTGGGGGGACTGGCTTTGCATACTTCAAAATAACGGTAGCGGCATCTTTGCCGCCATAAAGCTTATCTGGGATCAGACGGGACCCAGCGCCCTGGTTTCCGGTGACTGGGGCAACGACGGGAACCTAGATCTTGCAGCCGCCAACTGGATCGGTGACTGGGTCGATATCCTCAAAAATTTCGGCGGGGGTGATTTCAAGGTGACACAGGAAATTTCAGGCCGGTTGGCCACCACCGGATTGGCGACTGGAGATTGGAATGGCGATGGTGACATGGACCTGGCATTCTCAAATGCATACAACCATACTGCGGATATCGTTAGCAATAATGGTGCCGGTATTTTTACCGTGACGCAAACATTTCCAGACCAGACTACCAGCAATGCAGTGATCTCCGGTGATTGGGATGGAGATGGGAACCTTGATCTGGCAGTTGCCAATCCCGGAGCCAGCAATGTTGTTATCCTGGGTAATGACGGCACGGGCAGTTTTAGTATCGCATCTACAATTACCGGCCTGCCCGGGGCTTCAGGGCTGGCTGCCGGGGATTGGGATGGTGATAATCTGCTGGACCTCGCAATTGCCAGTACCGGTGCCAGCGGTGTGGTTGTGTTGCTGAATCAATAGCCGTAAATGCGAATTAATAAAGCGCTTTTTTTCGATCTAGAAGGTGTCAAATTATAACAGGCTGTTGCTCAAATAGTTTTTACTGCTCCTTTTGAATTAAACCACTGAGAAAATCGACCCCCTTTAATAGTGAGCGGCTTTGCAGTTCAGCCTTTATATATCCCGCATGTCCCTGCCCGCATGATTCAATAAAGGTTTTAGCGATGTTGGAAGAATAGACGATGATCTGCTTCATCAGGTCCATGAGCTCAAGGTGGACGCTGTGGGTTTCCAGAGACTCCCGGCGCTCATGGCGCAGGCGTTCGAGGTGGTGGATGCGGTACTGGGATTCGAGATCCAGGTATTTTTTCTCCGATGCCATAATTTTTTGAGCTTTTTCGGGGCTTCTTTCGTCAAATGCCTCACGGAGCAGATAGATCTGTTTGCATACTTTTTCATGGTAAATCAAAAGTTCTTCCTTGCCCTCATGGGAAAAATCAGATTCAAGACTCTGCTTTTTGGGGATCATCGGAATCATATTCCGGTGGATCAGATCCCCGAGGCTCTCCATATCCTTTACGATGGATATCATCCCAAACACTTCTTTGGATTGTTCGTCTGAGAGCGCCTGTTTTGAAATTTTCAATAGATAATTTGTAATTTTTTGTTGCAGAAAATTGACTTTTTGCTCGCGCATGTCGATGCCTTCGATCAGCGAAAGCCTGGGGTAGAATTCATCCCGCCTGGGTTCATTGGATAAAAACGGGACGATGATTGCCCGCTGCATGCGTCCGAGCAATTCGGCCATGCGGGATATTTCCGTGCGGGCCAGGTCGACGGCTATGGCCGGCGTTGTAATTTTGTCCTCATCCAGGTGCCAGGTTGCCGGTTTAAGCGCATTATCTTCTTTTTTGTCCGGCAGTATGCGCAGGATGATACTTCCGAAAAAGGAAGTGCAGGGGAGAAACAAAAAGGCCAGGCCGACATTAAAAATAGTATGGGCATTGGCGATCTGACGGGCAGCTCCGGACTGAAATTTTGCGGCCAGAAATTGAATAAGATCGGCGAACTGCGGTATCCAGAAAAAAAACAGCGCCACGCCGGCCAGTTTGAAAAGAATATGGGCCAATGCGACCCGCCTGGCTTCCCGTGAGGTTCCAATGCTGGCCAGGGCAGCCGTGATGCAGGTGCCGACATTGGCGCCGAAAATCATTGGAATTCCGGCCTCGAGCGTGATCAGATTTTGCTGGGCCAGAACAATCAGGATTCCGGTAAAGGCGCTGCTGCTCTGAATCAGAGCGGTAAAAGCCGCACCCACCAGCAGGCCCAGGATTGGATTTTCCAACCCTTTTAAAAGATCGATGAAGTCCGGATAACTTCTAAGGGGCTTCATGGTGTCGCTCATAAGCTTCATACCGAAAAATAGAATGCCGAAACCGAGAATAACTTCTCCAATGTTCTTGATGTTTTCACTTTTGGAAAACATTCGTAAACCGAACCCGACCGCAATCATCAGCAATGCGTAATCGGTCAGTTTAAAAGCAATGAGCTGGGCGGTGACCGTCGTTCCGATATCGGCTCCCAGAATAACACCCAGGGTTTGGGTAAAGCTCATCAAACCGGCCTGGACAAAGCTTACCAGCATGACTGTGGTTGCACTGCTGGATTGGATGACCATTGTAACGAAAGCCCCCAAGAGTAGCGCAATCACACGGTTTTTGGTCAGGGCGGCCAGGATGGCGCGCATCTGATTGCCGGCTGATTTTTTCATGCCCTCGCTCATTTTATCCATTCCATATAGAAACAGAGCCAGGCCACCCAAAAGCCCGATAATCAGAAACCCCCAGGATAGCGTTGCTGGTGTTTGGTCCTCCGCCAGTAACGTGTGGGCAGGAAAAATCGTAAAAAGTGTCATCCAAAGACACGTCTTCCACCGGCTAATCTTCATAGAGTTCGTCCTGTGTTCTATGGATCATTGCTCCTAAATAGAATCGAGCGCAAAAAACTGAAAATCACGTTTAAACTATCGGCATTCCAATGAAAAACTTAAGCATTCCGGCCGGAGAATGCTGCCGGACAATAAAGGATCCTTCTAATCTTTTGGTTTGAATTTAGATTACTGATTATGTTACGTACAGCTTGAAGGGGAGTAAACTAAAATATCCAGACTTCGATATTCTCTTAATCTGCCGGGGGTAATGAGGCCAATGCGTTTAAATTAAAAAATATGAGGAGGACCGCGTTCGATGAATGAGACAGAAATTTTAAGCCGGGTTTCACTTTTTTCCCATCTGAAGAACAGGGATCTGAAACGAATCGCCAAACTGAGCCGTCATTGCACCTACCCTGAGGGAGAAAAGATCATCAGTGAGGGTGAGCAAGATGGAAGTCTTTTTGTCATCATTAGCGGCGAAGTGGAAGTTGTCAAAAATTTAGGCCAAAAAAGCGAAAAATGCCTGCGAAGACTCGGCCCCCTATGCTATTTTGGCGAGATGGCTCTGATCGATGATTTAATACGGTCGGCCAGTGTCGTTGCCAGAAAGGATACCAGAGCCCTTTGCATCGATCAATGGGACTTGCGCAAAGAAATTGTAAAACATCCGGTACTGGCCATTGAGTTGCTGCAAATGATGAACAGGCGTCTGCGGGCGCTTGAAAAAAGTTTTGTAAATACGGTCGGTACGTTTTTGCCTTTGTGCGCCAATTGTAAGAAAATAAAGGATCAAAACGGATCATGGCTGTCCATTGAAGAATATGTACCGGACCATACCGATACCGAATTCAATCATGAAGTTTGTCCGGAGTGTATGGACAAACTATGCCCCACTCCCTGACAGAAACAACCGGGGATCGCTTAGCAGGACCTGCGGCAGATAACTTTGCAGACATTTAAATTTATAGAATTCGGGATTCACGCGTTGCGAGGCCTGTTTTTTTTCCCATCCGGGCGAAAACTATCGAGTAATCCTTTGTACCCCATCCACCGTCAACGTAATCGCCCCCCAGTCCTCGTCGACCTTGCCGCTGAGCAGATAGGGCCGCTGACGGTCGATCATGTGGCAGAAACGGTGGTAGGTCGCGGGGAAAAAGGTGGTTTCCACAATACCGGTTTCATCTTCGAAGGTTAAAAATTCCATGGGATCCCCATGCTTGGTGGTGACCACTTTGCCGGTAATCAGCCAGCCGGCCAGGCGAACGCGCCGGCCCCGATGGCGTGGCAGATCGACGGCTTTGACCGTTTTCAATTGTTGCAGCGTGTCGGCATACAATTCCATGGGGTGCCGGTCGCATAAAAAACCCAGGACTGAAAATTCGCGCCGCAGCCGTTCCCCATCATCTTCCGGCGGCAGCGGCGGCGGGGTACAATCCTGAGTATCGCTTGAACTGCCGAAAAGGCTCCGGGTGCGGGGGGTCGGTTTTTTCGATTTGGCCCTCAGCCAGCCGGCCAACGCCCACATCAGGGCCGCGCGGTTGCCGCCGGAATTCAACGCGTCCAGGGCCCCGCAGTGGATGAGCGTCCGGGCTTCATCTTCAGCGGGTTTGACACGTTCGAGAACATCGCCCATACAGCGGTAAGGCTGATAGCGGCGCTCAGCAACAATGCGGGCCCGGGTTTCAGAGGACAGGCCCTTAATGGAAAGCAGTCCCACCCGAATGGTATCGTCCCGGCCGGTCCAGTGAACTTCGCTGGTGCTGATATCCGGCGGCAAAATCGTAAGCCCGAGACGGCGGGCCTCGGAGACATAGGCAAAAGTGCTGTAAAAGCCGCCCTGGTTGCTGATCACTGCGGCCATGAATTCGGCCGGATGGTGCACCTTGAGATAGGCGGCCTGGAAGGAGACCCGGGCATAGGAGGCGCTGTGGGGTTTGCAAAAGGAATAGCCGCTGAAGCTCATCATCATATCCCAGATGGCGGCTACCTGATCCCCGGATACCCCCCTGGGGCTGGCGCCGGCGAAGAAGCGTTGGCGGAAATCCTGCAGTTGATGTTGGCGGTCTTTTTTGGACATGACCTTACGCAGGGCGTCGGCTTCGGCATGGGAAAAGCCGGCCAGGATAACGGCGGCCTTGGACACGTCTTCCTGATAGACCATGATGCCGAAAGTTTCATCGAGCACTTCGGCCAGCAGTGGATGAATGGGGTCCCATTGACCGCCGTGCAGCCGGCGGATGTATTCGCGGATAAACTCATTGGCGGCCGGGCGAATAATACTGCTGTGGATAACCAGGTGCTCAAAATCGCCGACTCTTGATTTTTGCTGCAAAAGCCGCATGGCCGGGCTTTCGATGTAAAAGCACCCCATGGTGCGGCCCTGGGCCAGGGCCTGCTGGGTGGCAAGATCATCTTCCGGCTCCCAGCGGGATTCGTCAAATGACACCGCATTGGTGTGCAGGTTGCCCACGGCATCGCGGATGACGCCCAGGCTGCGATTTCCCAGCAGGTCGATTTTAACCAGGCCGGCATCCTCGGCGGCGTCTTTTTCCCACTGAATAATCGGCACCCCCTTGGGCGCGCGTTGCAGCGGTACATACTCGTCAATCGGGCGGGGGGTGATGACCACCCCGCCGGGGTGTACAGACAGGTAGCGGGGGGTGCCGATAATTTGCTGGGCCAGGGCCAGGATCTCCGGCCAGGGGTGTGGAAATTCCAGGGCCCTTGATTCCGGGCGCTGCTTGAGTCCGGTCAGCAATTCGGGCTCGGGTCCTTTGGCGCGCCAGAATCGCGGCAGCCGTTTGGATACCCGCCCGATCTCGGCGTCGGTCAACCCGTATACTTTGGCCACTTCCCGGATGGCCATGCGCGGCTGAAACAGCACATGATTGGACACCATGGCCGCATGTCCCCGGTGCCGATCCAGCAACTTGTTCAGTACGTCGTCGCGTTCGTCCCAGGCAAAATCCACATCGATATCAGGCGGATCGGTGCGGCCGGGGTTTAAAAAGCGCTCGAAGTACAGGTTGTGTTTGAGGGGGCAGACATTGGTGATTCCCAGGCAATAGGCCACCAGGGATGCGGCCCCCGAACCGCGGCCGCAGGTGCGCGGACTGTGCCGGATGATATTTTGGACAATTAAAAAATAGGCGGAAAATCCCATCTCCGCGATGCTCAGCAGTTCATGCTCAAGCCGTTCGACCACCCCTTCGGAAAGTTCTTCCCCATAGCGCTCGTGGGCACCGGCGTAGGCGGCCGTGCGCAGGTGGCGGTCCGGGTCGTCACCGTTGCGGTTCAACAGCGGCGGCATGACAATGCCGAACTGGGGACCGTTGAACACCAGGCGTTCGGCAATTTTATGGGTGGCCTGGATGGCCTGCGGGCAGACGGCAAACCGGCGGATGTATTCTTCAGGTGCGGCCAGCCAGGCATCCTGCGGGGCGACATCGTCGGCCGCCAGCCGTGAAAGCGAGGTGTTGCGGTCAATGGCCCGCAGCAGTCGGTGGACAGTCCCATCTTCCGGGTATAAAAAAAAACTTCCCGGTGTTGCTACCAGAGAAACGCCTATGTGTTTGGCGGTACGGCGCAGTTGATGGGGGGGGGGCAGGGGGTTGCGCGGCATGGCAGCGGCCACCGTCACCGCAGCCGAGTGCCAGGTGCGCAGCAGGTCGGGATTTTGGGTCAACACCACCAGGCCGGGGGCGTGATCGGGCAGAACCGCCTCCAGATCGAAGTCCTCGTCCATATGGCGGCGGGTGAGCAGCCGGCAAAGGTTGCGGTAGCCGGCGTCATCTTCCACCAGGCACACGGCCCGCTTGCGGCTGCCGGGCTGGGTGACTTCCGCCCCCACAATGGGGCTTAAGCCTTCACGCCTGCAGGCTGCTAAAAAAGGCCACAATCCATAGAGATTGTCGGTATCGGTCAGCGCCAGACGCTTATAGCCCAACCGTTTGGCGTGGCGGCAGACCTGCTTGACGCAGGCTGTGCCCCACATGAGGGAGTAGCTGGATCTAACGGTTAGAGGAATCATAGTTTCCTGTCTCTGGTTTCTGGTTTTTTGTCACCGGGTCTGGGTGCTGTTGTCACTTGATACTCGATGTTCGATTCTCGATGAAGGACAGAAAATCTGAACTGCAGAATTGCATTATCGGGTATCGAGAATCCAGTATCGAGCATCGACTATCAATTGCTACCAGCTACCAGTAGTCGGCTACGCTGCCAAAGTGCGACCTACCTGGAGCGCCCCATTACCATAGCGGTGGCGGATGCTGTCGATGGCGACGATGAGATTGTCACGGTTTTGGGTTTCCCTTTGCTCGTCGGCAAACAGTTCCAGCTGGGCCGGCGGAAAGATCAGGCGGTCACAGATGAGGCGTACATGCCGGATGCGCACCCGTCGGGTCCAGGCCAGCATCAGGGTGCGCCGGGCCAGCTGGAAAAGGGTGAAATCGTTGGCGGTGGCCGGTCTGGCGGTCAGCTGACGGGCGCAGCGCATACCGTCCGAATAGTCAAGGATGATGGCCACACGGCGGGCGGCCCGGCGCAGCCGGCGCAGCCGGTCGCCGATTTGTTCGACCAGGCGGTACAGGATACTTTCCAGGGAAGATTTGTCGTTGGTGTCGGTGCCGAATTCATGATCGGCGACCACCTTGGGTGGCTTTTGCCCCACCGGTAAAACCGGGGTGGGGTCGATGCCGCGGGCGGTTTGGTAAAGAAATAAAGCACGGGCACCGAACGGAATCTGCAGTTGCGCCAGGCTAAGGGCGGTAAACTGGGACACGCGGGTGAGATTAAATTCCCGCAGTCTGAGCAGATCGTCGCGCTCGATGCCCGGTACCAGGCTGATCGGCAGCGGTGCCAGAAGCGATTCCTCTTCGCCGGCGCCGGCAATATACTCTCCGTCGGGTTTGACCAGACGTGTGGCTACCTTGGCCACCAGTTTGTTGGGGGCTACCGACCAGATCGGGTCCAGGCCCAGGTTCTTTTTTACCTGCCGCCGCAGCCGCCAGGCGATATCTGTTGGAGGGCCGAAAAGACGGGCGGTGCCGGAGACGTCCATAAACAAGTGTCCGTCGGCCTCGCCGGTTTCGATCAGCGGTGAATACGGCAGTGTCTGCTTGAGCAAAGAGCGCATGGCGTGTTCGTAGCGGTCGGCATGGGGCGGTAGAACCCTGGCATCCCGGCATAGACGCACGGCCCGGCGCAGGGCCATGCCTTTGCGGATACCGTTGCGATAGGCTTCCTCACTCATATCGTAGACGGCTGCCCGGGCCGCACCTTCAGCTGCGATAATCACCGGACGGTCCTTGAGGCGGCAATCAACGGCCCGCTCCACCGCCACCGCAAAGTCGGCAACGTTTAAATGAATAATCGATCTTTCGTAAGCGTTCATAGGTTCAAAGGTTCAAGGTTCAAAGGCTGTTTGCTCAAGAAATATTCAGATTGTGGGAGCGGCTTTCCGGCCGCGAATCATTTCAACGCGGTGATGCAGATCGCGGCTGGAAAGCCGCTCCCACACCCAATATCGCAGCTTATTCGTAACCCTGAACCCCTAAATTCCCTTTTCCATCAACCCTCTTTGAATCAGTAGATTGATAAGCTTTACGGCATTTCTGGGTGCCTGGGCGCGCACGTGGTTGTTAAAAAAAATTACCCCGCTGCCGGCATGCCGGACCATCTTTGCGATCCGGCCATCTGTCCATTGGCGCAATTCGTCATCTCCGTAGTCATAGTCGAACTGTTTTTGCATGTTACCTGAGCGCCAGCCTTTGGCGTTGCGGCCGTGAAAGCGGATATAGAAAAGTTCCGGATTGGTAACGACATCAAGCCCCGGAAACAATCCCGGCAATTCCGGTTCATCCACTGTCACGAGGGTGGCGCGGCGGCGTTCGAGCTCGGCAAAAACCCGGTCCGTCGCCCAGGAGGCATGACGAAATTCCACCGCCAGGGGCAGCCCGTCCAATTCGTCCAAAAGGGCGGCCAGGTAGTGGCGGCTTCGGGGCGCGCGTACAAAAGACGGGGGAAATTGCAGCAAAACGGCCACCAGTTTGCGGGCCTGTAAAAGCGGAGCGACGCCGTCACGATATTGGGTTGCCTGTCCGCGCCACTGGCCGGGGTCAATCTCGTGGGTTAAGGTGCGGGTCAGTTTGGCGGCAAAGCGAAAACCGGCCGGCGCCTGCCGGTGCATACGATCGAGGACATGCACTTTGGGCATCTGATACCAGGTGAAATTCAGCTCGGTGATCGGAAAATGCCGGGCGTAAAGGGGCAGCATGGCCCCCGATTTTGTTCCCGGTGGATAAAATCCGGCGTCGGTCCACTCGGCATACGAATAGCCGCTCGTGCCGACCCGCAGCCGGCAATTATCTATGGATGTTTGATCGTTTTGCATCTGGTGCAATTTCAACTTCCAGTATAAACACTCGAATTCGAGAAGCCGGAAATCCGAAACACGAAATCCGAAATGCGAAACAAATTCAAAATCCGAATGTTCAAATGCTCTAAACGTTGAAACGGCTGATTGATGAGACAAAAGGGCCGAATCACTCGTAGTTTTGAATTTCGGTCATTTTGTATTCGGATTTGTTTCGGCCTATTTTATGAAATTAGGCGACATTCGGATTTCGAATTTTTGTTTCGAAAACTACAAAATAGTCGACAGAATTAGATCATCTTTCCTATGAGCCATGAGCTATGCACTAATTTATTCCTTCCGGTCCGCGCTGGATGCCGATGACGTTGCCCTGGATCAGGACATCGCTGAAGCCGTAACGCAGGGACGGGTAGTCGGCATTTTCCGGGCGCAGTTCGATATGGGTTTTGCGCAGGAAAAACCGTTTGACGGTGGCCTCTTCGTTGTTGATGAGGGCTACGACAATTTCTCCGTTCCGGGCATACTGGCGGGGCTCGCAAATTGCCAGATCGCCGTCCAGAATTCCGGCGTCTTTCATTGAATCGCCTTTAACATGCAGTGCAAAAAGGTTCTGGCCGCGGAAGACGGTGGCATCCAGCACCGTGCTGCCGTCCCATTCCGTCTGGGCGTACATCGGCAGACCGGCCGTGACACGACCGATAATCGGAATTTCTCGCCAGCGTTGCAACGCCGCTGTTTCACTGGCCCGGTTTAAAAGGTAGACCGTGCGACTGTAACGCCCCTCCCGTTTCAGATAACCTTTTTCCTCCAGCGTTTTGAGGATCTGGGCGATTGCGGCATGACTGACGCCTAGATCCGTGGCCGCCTGGCGCAGACTGGGGGCCTGCCCGCCCGCCTGGATTGCATGCTGCAGATAATCCAGAACGCGCTGTTGTTTTGGGGTTAGGGACAGTTGCATAAAAACCCTCATCGATTTGGGATTTCGGACCTTATTTTTGAAAAGCGGTATAAATCCCCGAATTGTTTTCTCTGTAGCTAATATAATCGGTTAAAATGTAAATGTCAATGTAAATGTAATGTAAATTTTGTAAAAAGGGTTCAGGGTTCAAAGGTTCACGGTTCAGGATTTAAAAGCATAAGAGCAGGATGATTAGAGGGCATTGAGATTTGGCAATTGGCTTGGCTGCTTACTATAAAAATCTATGGACTGCAAAACAGCCCCGGTTGCTCGCGGGTGCGGCTTTATGGGATAAGTTCATAGGTCGCAGGTTCATCCGTCAACCCTGAACGCTGAACCTTGAACCTCTGAACCTTTCTATCTATATCAATCTTTTGGACAGTCGGTTTTCACCGAACCTCATGGGAAGTGCAATTGCTGCGAGACTGAAAACAAAGGCTGCGGCGAAGGAGCCAATTGTCCACAGCCAGATGGCCGGAGACAGGGTTTTTCCTCGAATATCCGCCATGAATAGATTGTAAACCGGTCCGGCTTCAATCAGAATGACAAGGCCGATATAACCGGCACATACGATCATAAAGACCAGCCCACCGAAACTGGTAACCGTCTGGGTCGGGTTTTCGGCTTTAAAATCGGGATAGGCGGCTCCCAAGCCAATGCCCATGGCAACAATGCCGGGAACGAGAAAAAAGACCGTGACAATGGACAGCGTCATCATAAAGGGGGTGACGGAAAGCAGGATGTTGGTAGCCACAATCAGGGCTTCTGTTAGTATCAGCAGTGGAAAATAATAAATAAAAAACTTGACCCACAGAAAAGCCTTCAGAGACAGAGGCGACGTTTTGACCAACCAGAAGGCCTCCCTTTCCATGCTGACGGCCGGATAGGCGAAACGGGCGGTTATGGCCGTAAGCACAAACAGGGCCAGTCCCATGTTCAAAAAGGAAAACAGGTTTTGCAAATAGACGGTTTTGATCGGTGATTTGTCAATGGGCAGTACCTTGAAATTGTAAACATATATCACCACCAGGGCCGCAATCAAAAAGAGTTGAGACCACTGGGTTTGATCCCGCAGAAATGTTTTAATTTCCTTTACCGTAAATGATTTTATCGGTCCGGGCAAAATATCGAAACATCGCCAACCGGCCTTGTTTTTTTTGAATAGCCGTGCTGAAGCCGTTTGGGTTTTTGAATATCCTTGGAAATAAATCGTTTCGGCGACCATGATCAGGATAAAGGCGATGGTCACGCAAAAGCTCCAGGCGAGGGCCGTGTGAAACAACCCGCTTTTAAATGCACCGGTAAGCCCGGCCTTAATACTGTCATAGGCCCATGTGCTGGGCAGAACCGGTGACTGAGGCGTTTCCAGGGAACTGATATAAACCATGACCGTATCGAAGACTTCAGGATCTACCAGCAGCTCCGGGCGCGATAAACGGATGGTCAGATAAACCACCACAAAAAATAAGATACCCAGGAAGATAAAAATACTTTTCAATCGATTGGCCGGAATGACAATTACAGCCACCATTACCATTATCGTACTGATAGCCGAAGCATTCATGACAAGCGCTGCCAAGGCTGCAACAGCGTTGGCATAGTAAAAGAGGCCGGCCCGGTAGACGATCCCGTAAGCTAAAAAAAGCGGCAGCGTAAAAATGACCACCATCCAGGCACTTTCGACCGTGCTGTCTATCCAGCGGGAGATAAAGATTTTGTAGCTGGAAACCGGCATGGCATGTACCAGCTGCAGATCCCGGGAAAGGTATAATTTTGACAGTGACGTCAGAATGCTGCTGAAAATCAAGAGTGCGAAGGAAACGATCAGTATCATCGAAAGCAGTTTGTAGCCCAGGATATCACCAATTTCCTCGATTCCTTTAAAGTAAGTCAAAACACGTAAGGCTATGACAAATATGCCCATCCAGAAGAGCATGCCGATGGTTCCGAAGAAAAACAACTTCAGGAGGTCACCCCGGGCCTTTTTCCTGACGCTGCGGTTGGTAAGCGGCCATATTCTGGGTTTTAAAAGGGTTAGGATGTCGTTCATGTTACGGTTGCGAGTTACGGGTTTCGAGTTGTGAGTTACGGACCTTCTTTGCGCTATGCGCCATGCACTATGCGCTCTGTTCGAATATTCCGAAGTCTGTCCTCTGTCTTCTGACTTCTGTCATCTGTCAGTTTGCATTGGTTGTCAGGTTCAGAAATACTTTCTCAAGGGCCGCATCGGTTACATTGGCCTTTCGCTGGAGATCGGCGGTGGATCCGCTGGCAATCAAATGTCCTTTATTGATCACACCGATACGCTCGCAGATATCCTCGGCAACTGCCAGTGTGTGCGTTGACATGAATACGGTAACCCCCTTATGCGCCAGGCGCTGAAAAAGATCCTTGACCATCATGATGGCCATCGGATCAAGGCCCACCATCGGCTCGTCTACAATGATAACCTCAGGATCATGCAGCAGAGCCGCCGACATGATCAGCCGCTGTTTCATGCCGTGGGAATAGGATTCGATCAGCTCATCGGACCAGTCCGCCAGCGAAAACATTTCCAGGTGTTGCTGCGCTTTTTTATGGAAAATATCAGCCGGCACGCCGTAGAGGTCGGCAGTGAACTTTAAAAACTCCATACCGGTCAATTTTTCATATAGATAGGGACGATCGGGAATAAAGCCGATTTTACTTTTGGCTTTTTCCGGCTCTTGCTGGATGTCAATGCCGGCAACTATGACGGTACCCGCGGAGGGGGCCAGAATGCCCCCGATCATTTTTATAGTTGTGGTCTTGCCGGCGCCGTTGGGGCCGATAAATCCGAATATCTCCCCTTTTTTTACCAAAAGATTTATATCGTCGACGGCCTTAAAATCACCATATTTTTTGGTCAGAGCTTTGAGTTCGATCATAATTTATTGAATTACCTTTAAATTAACTTTTCCAATAAGTCCCATTAAATCAAGCTGTTGCCGAGGTGAACCTGTGACCAGCCGTATATGGCTGACATCAGCCGGCAGTTGTCCGAAAAGGGCATCGACGGTTATCCAGCGTCCCAGATACACCAGATTCCAGGCATGATAATAAAATCGTCCTTTTAAATATACCAGGCCGGCTTCAAGGCGGCAGGGCATACCCGCAGCCCTGGCCAGGGCTGCGAACAGCACCGCATGCTCATTGCAATCCCCGACGCGGTTTTCCAGGGTGGAAAGCGCATCCGGTAGGGAGAGTACCGGCCGTTTTTCAATATTTTGGTGCACCCAATCGACCAGTGCATGTACTTTTTCCAGCGATGTGTTTTTATTGGCAACGATCTTCTGCGCCAGGGTCTGGATGTTTTGATGGTCGGACTGAATAAAGGCCGAAGGTCGCAGATATATTTTTTCAAATGCCTGTAAATCCTTGCGGTCGATATTATTTGT
>JBATKU010000464.1:0-3268 GCA_049669725.1 Desulfobacterales bacterium | reverse complement strand
GTTCCGGTAATTTCTCCCATGCACGGGCAGGTTGGAAGAAAAGTTTTGTCGTCAGGCGAACGACATCCCGGTAGGAACCGGAAACGTCAATAATTACGCCGTCCATGTCGAAGATGATCAGGTTTTTCATCGTCATTAATGATTTCTATTCCATATAATTGTGTCGGTTTTCATGGTTTGGCCACCGCTTCTATCACAAAACAGTTTTCAACGGCAAGATAATTAATGGCGCATAGCCTAAAGCTCATGGTTCATAGAAAAAATTGATATCAATCCTTCAGACGATCAGGGGGTTGTTCTCTGCGCAGAACCAGGTTTTATCCATTTTTAATTTGACATTTGGATGGAAAATTGTTTTGGTGAATCTGTTTTTGACCTGTAGTGGTTCCAACATTCCTTCTCAATTCGTCTTTTCTGAAAAGCTGGTAATCGATTTGGTATTTCTCAACTATTTAACCTTAAGATTAAGGAGGGAAGTAATTATGAAAAAAGTAATTGTTGCGTCATTGATCATTACCACCTTGATGGTATTTGGTATTGGCAACCTGCACGCTGCCGAAGAATTAGCCTTGCTGACGTGGAAAGGCTATGCCCCGCAGAGTCTGGTCGACCAATTTCAAAAAGAAACCGGGATTACCGTCAAAGTTACTTATTCCAACAATGAGGAGATGATTGCCAAATTACGCGCCACCCGGGGCGCCGGTTTCGATCTGGCCCAGCCCAGCCAGGACCGCATCGCATCCGTTCAGGAAAAGTATAAGATTTATCAGCCCATCGATATGTCCAAGGTGAATACCGGCCAGATTATTGAGCCCATGCTGGAGGCCGTGAAAATGAACACCATGGTCGCCGATCAGCCGCATGCGGTGCCTTTTTGCTGGGGTACTTCCGGGATGGTGGTCAATAAAAAATTTGCACCCAACGCCAATGATTACTCAGACATCTTAAATGCCATGTATAAAGGCCGTGTCAGCTATCGTCTCAAAAGGCCGACGCTGATTGCGCTGGCATTTGCCATGGGGGAAAACCCCTTTGCCAAATACAGCGATGCCATGGCTTACAAGGCCCTGATGGAAAAAGTCGGACAGGCCATGATCGACGGCAAGGGATTTGTTAAAAATTACTGGACCAACGGAGACGCTCTTTTGCAGTCCATGCGTTCCGGTGAAGTTCACGTGGCCATGGCCTGGGATAACGGTGGATGGAAACTGCATGCTGAAAATCCCAACATTGACTTTGTGGCACCCCGCAGCGGCGCCCTGGGATGGATCGACACCTTTGCCATTCCGGCCAAGGCCAAGAACACGGAGGCTGCCTATAAATGGATTAATTTTATGCTGAAGCCGGAAAATGCAGCCTTTTTTACCAATGCCGAAAAATACGGGACGGCTTCCAAGGGCTCGGTCCAATTTTTGGATGCATCCATACGTGGCAATTTTGAGCGCTGCTTTCCACTATCGGCCATTGCCAACGTCAAGTGGTATCCGCCGGTGCCGGCCAAGCTGGAGGAAATTGAAGGCAAAATTCTGGATAAGGTTAAAGCCGCCAAATAGCATGAAAGATGAACGTCCTACAACAACCTATACCTAATCAGGGCGGGCGTTAGGCCCGCCCTTAACTAAAAAAAGCTTCGTCAGAAGGTTTTTTTATGCAGATTGATCTAGCGGTTCAAAATGTCACCAAGACCTTTAAAGAATTCGTTGCCGTAGACAAGGTGTCATTTGAAGTTCCGGATGGCCAGTTCTTTTCTATTCTCGGCCCATCCGGCTGCGGCAAGACGACCCTGCTGCGCATGATAGCCGGCCTGACGGAACCGACAGACGGCAGCATCGAGATACGCGGCCAAAGCATGCTGGGCATTGCGCCCAACAAACGGCCGGTCAATCTTATATTTCAACACCTGGCCTTATTCCCGATGATGAATGTGGAGCAGAATATCGCCTTCGGATTAAAGCGTCGCGGGGAAACCAAGGCGGTTATTGACAAAAAGGTAGATACCATCCTGGAAAGAGTCGAGCTGTCAGGGTTTGGTGAGAAAGAAATCAACCAGCTTTCCGGGGGGCAGAAACAGCGGGTGGCGATTGCCCGCTGCCTGGTGCTCGAACCCACCGTGCTGTTGCTGGATGAACCCCTGGGTGCCCTGGATTTAAAACTCCGGGAGCAGATGAAAGTCGAGTTGAAGAAACTGCAGGCCAAAGTTGGCACAACTTTCGTCTATATCACCCATGACCAGTCCGAAGCCCTGGTCATGTCCGATCATGTGGCCGTGATGAACCAGGGGGTTTTTGAACAAATCGACACGCCTCAGAATTTATACAGTGCCCCGCAGACACCCTTCGTGGCGCAGTTTGTCGGTGATAACAATGCCTGGTCGGGAAAAATTCGACACAGCGATGATGATACAGCCGAAGTTGAAATTTCAGAGGGTAATGTATTTCGCACCAAGCTTCGCGAACCTCTGCAGGCGGGCACGGAGGTTGATCTTTTTTTACGCCCCGAAGCCATGCTGATTCAGCCGGATTCAAGTTTATCCGGCCTGAACCGGTTTGAGGTCATCGTCAGGGACATTCTTTTTGACGGCGCCAACAGCAGACTGCTGGCCTGTCCGCTGGAAACGGACATGGAGTTGCTGATCGCCCTTCCGCAAACCCGGCAATTCGACTACATCAAAAAGAACGATAAAATTGAAATCGGGTGGAACGAGCGGTCGGGAATCTGTTTTGCCAAAAACAGATGACAGAGAACAGAAGACAGAGGACAGATATCCTTGAATTCCGAAGGTGGAATGCGGAAGGTGGATTGTCCCGATATCGGATTTTAGAATTGGGGTTGTCGCGATTTGAGATCTGGGATTTCGGATTTGGGATTGATGGAAGGATTTTTATCGATTTTATCCTTTTGACTTTCAGCTATCAGCTATGAGCTATCAGCTGGCACTGAAAGTGCCTTTACCTGAACCATTTTTCTATCATGAAAAACCAAAAACGCTGGGCACTGCTATTTTTCTTATCGCCGGTTTTGCTATGGCTGGTGGTGATGATTGTTTTGCCCCATATCGACTTGCTGGTCATGTCGTTTCGCTTCGAATCCGATGACGGGCAGATGATATGGAGCTTTAACAACTACTTAAGTTTTTTTGAAGAACCGATATACTGGCTTACCTTTGTGCGAACCGCCCTTTACTCCATTCTGGTCACCTGCCTCACCTTTGTGATTGCCCTTCCCCTCGCTTTTTATATCACCAAAGTGGTGGGCCCAAAATTCCAGG
>JBATKU010000463.1:0-56340 GCA_049669725.1 Desulfobacterales bacterium | reverse complement strand
CCCTGTTCTTCATCGGGAACATAGACGGGACACCCGTATTCACACTGGCGACAGCCGATACATTTATCAGGATCCACATAGCGGGGTCGCTGGGTCAGGGAGGCAACGATACTATCCCCATCGCGATCGATGGCATTTACATCACAATAAGTGAAAAGGGATATATTGTCATGGTGTGCAGCTGACGCCATTTTGGGTGTGGTGATACAGCTGGCGCAGTCAAGGGTGGGAAAAACTTTGGAAAGCCGGATCATCTTACCGCCTATTGTGGCGTCTTTTTCCACCACAGCCACTTTGAAATTTTGATCCGCCAGGTCCAGTGCCGTTTGCAAACCGGCGATCCCGCCGCCGACAACCATGGCATCGAATTCCATGACATTTATGTTTCCCATTCTTTCCTCCAGATTTTTACAAGGTGCAATCCGGGCGCCACAACTGGTGCAGCAGTCCGATAGCGTCACCCAAATGATATCAAACTTAACAAGGTATTATTATGCGGCCGCCCGGTATTCGGGAGGTCCCAGTTCCTGGATCAGGGCATTCATATCATTGACCTCTTTGAGAAACGCCCGATTGCATACTGTGCAAATGGCGGTTAGACGCAGTCTGCGAATATCCAGATTGTGCGCTCTCATCATTGGATAAATCCGATCCAGGCGCCTGGCCAGCGCATGGTAGGCACCGTCGTACGGGCATTCCTCGCCGCAGGACATAATAATAATTCCGCTGATTCCTTTGTGAAAGCAGTCAAGGTAGAACTGCTCCGGGAACAGAACCGGCGCTCTCACCCGCATGATATAGGTGTTGGCCGGATAACTCGAATGAGCTTGCCCCACCGAATTGGCACCGGGATAGGCACAGGTTTCTGTTGCCAGAATCAGGATCTTTCCCTCGCTTATGGCGTTGTCCGGAGTTGTCATTGCTCCACCTATTTATTTCTGCGGACAAAGTGTTTGTCGTAGCCATCGGTCTCAAGAACCCCAAGGTACTCATGGCCGACCTTATTGGACCAGGCCGGGATATCCGTTCGTGTACCTGAATCATTGGAATAGATTTCAAGGACTTCACCAACCTTTACTTTGCCGATGCCTTTTTTGGCTTCCAGAAGCGGTCCCGGACAGGCACTGCCCCTGGCGTCAACTGTACTTGAAACTTCAATCGAATTTAAATCTGTCATTTTTGGCCTCCTTAGTTAGGTTTTATTGATTGCTTTTTTACCAGCGTTATTCGGTATGCTGGCACTGCATCCGCCATCTCTTCGAGACTGATCAGTTCATAGGCTGAATCCGGTAATACTTTGAAAAGATCTGCCGGTGCATCCGGGTCGCTCCCGAAGACTTCCAGTGTTTCACCAGGATCCATCAGTTTAAGCGTCTGGATCACTTTGAGAAGTGAAAAAGGAACGATGGCGCCTCGTAGATCTAGCTTGTGTAGCATGGCTTCCCTCAAACAGATACCCCGGATGTCAAACCTCAGAAGTGTTTCAAATCTCATTGAGCAAGTTCAATGCCAGGTTTTGTCGGGACAGGGATCTCATGAAAAATCAAATGTGTATTTAGATGGAAATTATATATATTTTCGAGATGTTACAATCAATTATTGAATCACTGATAATGAATCCGAGGGTGATAATACAAGAACACTGTTAATAAAGGCTTGCCGATAAAGTGTTAAAGTGTTAAAAGAAAAAGTTGAACATATGTTAAAATATTAACAGGAAAATTGAACATGCTTGAACAGGAATTAAACAGATATTGGAAAACGGTGGTGAACACGATTCAGGATGGTGTTATGATCGTCGACACCGAAGGAACCATTGTTTCCGCCAATAAGGCGTTGGAGAAGATAACGGGCTATCCTAAAGAAGAGCTTATCGGAAAATCCTGTACGATTTTAGACTGCAATATTTGCGAAATCGCTCGCGAACGCAAAGGTGAAAAGTGGTGCAGCCTTTTTAGAACAGGCGCGGTAAATATGCGAAAATGCTCAGTATTGAATAAAAATGGTGGCCATATTCATGTGCTTAAAAATGCTTCTCTGCTGCATGACACCGACGGAAACGTCATGGGGGCAGTGGAAACAATGACCGACATCAACGAACTGATCGAAAAAGACACCCAGATTGAAGCCTTTCGGCGCGAATTGAGAACCGAAGATGGATTTCACGGAATATTGGGTGCATCTGCACCCATGCAACAGGTATTTGATTTAATTAGCAATGCCTCCCAATCGGATGCGCCGGTGATTATCTTCGGTGAAAGCGGCACCGGCAAAGAGCTGGTGGCCAAGGCCATTCATGATACCGGACCGCGCAGACAAAAACCATATGTAAAGGTCAATTGTGCCTCCTTGACGGAATCACTGCTGGAAAGCGAGCTTTTCGGACACGTCAAAGGGGCCTTCACGGGGGCTTACCGCAGCCGTGAAGGCCGATTTGAAGCAGCCCAGAGTGGAGATATTTTTATGGATGAAATCGGAGACTTACCCCTGTCCACCCAGGTCAAGATGCTGCGGGTTTTGGAAGAAAAAGTTGTCGAACGCGTCGGTGACAACCGGCCCATTCATATTGATGTCAGAATCATCTCGGCCACAAACCGCAATTTAAAACAATTGGTGGAACAGGGCGGTTTCAGGGAGGATTTATTTTACCGGATTAACGTCATACCTATTATGGTACCACCCTTAAGGGGGCGGGTGGGGGATATCCCCTTGCTGGCCGAAACTTTTTTCCGCCGAATTAAATTAAAAAACAATAAAAAAATTATGGGTATTTCTAATGAATCCATGGAGTTATTGATAGGATACGCCTGGCCCGGCAATGTCAGAGAATTAAAAAGCGCTTTCGAGTATGCGTTTGTCACCTGCCAGGAATCCATGATTCAGCCCTATCATCTCCCCCCGGCCATCTATCATACACAGCCCTTTGTAAAGAAAAATAAAAATGCTCCTTTAAACCGCAACCAAATGAAAGAAAAAGAACTGATCAAGGCCCTCGAAAGTGCCGGCGGCAACCAGTCCCGAGCGGCGGAAATTTTAGGGATATCCCGGGTCACGGTTTGGAACCGGATGAAAAAATTCGGCGTTACGGCCCAGAAAAAAATCAACTCCTAAATTTTGGCATAAAATTTGCTCTTATTTTTCTGCACAGGGGTTAACTTGGCATTTACCTCCATTTGCATCCTTTACCCCTTCAGCGGTAAATCGGCCTTGCGGGAATCGGCCTGCAGGGTCGATTTATTTCCTGATTCACAATAACAAAAAATCCTTCGGCTGACCGCTGTCAGGAGGTAGTTTGTCCGCGTGCTGCGCTGATGGATCGCTTCGGCGACCAATTCCTTGCCGGTCCCGCTTTCGCCCATGATTAAAATCGTGGCATCGCTGGCGGCGGCGGCATTGATGGCTGCAAACATCTTCTGCATTTCGCGGGTTTTTAAGTTCACGGCAATCTCCACATGGTTTCGGTTCGAACGTCAACTTGCGTTACCAGGTGTTACTCTGGATATACCCACGCATCGTAGGCATGTCAACCAGGAACCGGGTTAAACCCGACGTTACTAAACGTTACCATTGCTAAAAGTAACGTTATTCTATTCCATCACCGAATCCACAAGATTACCTCATACATGGATCCCATCACTCTCACAAAATTATTTTTCTTTGCAATTCAAATAGCTTAGAGTAAACAGCGCTTTTTTGCCTGTCATAGTCAACTTTTGGCATGCATATTGAAGATACAAAATACAGAAAGCGAATGGATGCGGACTGTTGAACAATGCCAGAATCACTTTGTCTCCGAACCGATTACCCGACCGGTAATCAACTAACCAAACAAATAGAAAGGAGAGTGTTATGAAAGCACGAAATTGTTGCAAAACCATGCAGGCGGAGCTTACCGCCTGGAAGGCTAACGTCTATGATATCGTTCGCAAAATGGAAGAGCTGCCCGGCGGTGAAAAAGAAAAAATTCTTCCCAATATCGAGGATCTGCATATGCTGATTGCGGAGATGGATGAGAGGATCGATTGGGTCAGGGATAACTGTACCCCCGAAACCGGCATGGAAGATATTAGAACCGAGAGGGAGGAATTCGATAAACATCTGGCAACCTTGCGCGTCAAAACGGATGAGGCCATGCGGGGGCTGGGCGCCGGCAATTTCGGCGGCTGAAGATAGGCGGGCTTGCCTTACCCCGATGTCAACACACAGCGGCGGAAACGCCGCTGTGTGTTGTTGCGCCCAATAGTTGGAGGAATGAAACATCATGTCTGATAATATTCAGGAAATCAATGAAACCAATTTTGAAAAGGTGGTTTTTAATTCTGATAAGCCGGTGCTGGTGGATTGCTGGGCGCCCTGGTGTATGCCCTGCCTGACCCAGCACCCTATTCTGGAAAAGGTGGCCGACGAATTACAGGGTAAGGCGCTGATTGCTTCCCTGAATACCGAAGAGAATCGAGACGCGGCGTATCGGCTGAACATACACAGTATTCCCACGCTGGTCATCTTTAAAGACGGGAAGGAGAGGCAGCGCTTTATCGGGCTTCAAAAAGCGGATTCTTTAACCAGGGCGCTGGAAGAAGCTTTGCACTGACCGTAAGAATGCGAACCCGGAAAGGAGACTGTATTATGGGCCAATGTGCCTGCAACCCCGAGATCGAGACCCGCTTTTTATGTATGAAGCATGATCGGTACCTGTGCGAAGAATGCCTGAAATGCCAGGATCCGGAGCTGTATTGCAAATTCCGCTCATCATGTCCCATCTGGTTCCTGGAAAAAAGGGGAGGCAAAAAACTGCTGGAAGGGGATGGCGCTCCAGCACGAGGCCCTGCAGGTGTGCAACGCCATGACCTATATCGATTTTTCAACCAGCAATCAATTTATGGATGAGTTTACCTCGGCCCTTTTTCTGCCCCATACCAATTGAAAAATTCCAGATTTCCAACAAACTGGTGACGGATTTTGGCGCCGAGCTGGCCGCTAAACCCTCGGGCAATACGTATGTATTCGCCGCCCGGGAAGCCCATGGCAATCGTAAACCACATTAGAGTTACTACGGTTGTTATTTACCAGCTGAATACAAAGGAGGAAGCAAAATGAAATCGTTGATCGTTTATTCAAGCCAAAGCGGCAATACCAAAGTCCTGGAAAAAGCGAAATCAAAACCCAAACCGCCGGCCTGGATAGCCGATGCCCCCAATGCCGTCGGCCATCCCGATGAGGCCGATATTGAGGTGTTGAAATATAAGATTTTTGAATTACTACCAAATTGAATCTACTCGACGAAGATCTTTTCCACATCCAATTCGAGCGCTCGAATTTAGCAATTAGCAGATTCGGGCTATTTTGGTCATAAGACCATAATATTTATTGACAACATATAAATAAGTATATATATTGTGATCAAATGATCATAATTTGGAGGGAATAATTCATGCCGCGTCCCAAAAAACCGAGATTTGTATCAGGATATCCAACACTAACCGCATTTATTCCCGAGGGCGTTCCGGTAACCGGAGAGGTTTTTCTGTCCGTTGAGGAACTCGAAGCCATCCGGTTGAGCGATTTTGAAAGTCTGGATCAGGAATCCGCCGCCAATTTGATGGAAGTATCCCGGCAGACCTATGGCAGAATATTGGCCCATGCACGCAGCATTATTTCCGAAGCTCTGGTAACCGGCAAAGCGCTGAAAATTGAAGGCGGTGACTACAAATTTAGAGGCATGGGCGGGCGGCGGCACCGCGGCGGCGGCAGGGGTCAAGGCCGGGAATCAGGCCAGGGTGCCGGTCGGGGTCAAGGCAAGGGCCGAGGAAGACAGTTTTAACAAATCAACCATTTTACTAATTAACGATACCGAAGGGAGGTGAGCAATATGCCACAGGGAGATAGAACAGGCCCCGAGGGTCAGGGTCCGAAGACAGGAAGAGGCCAGGGAAAATGCGGTCCTAAAGGCGGAACCCCTGCACCACAGGGACAAGGCGTTATGGGAGCAGGCCAGGGCCGGGGAGCAGGAAGAGGAGCCGGCCGCGGCAAAGGCCAGGGAGCAGGCCGGGGCACCGGTCGTGGTGGCGGCCAAGGTAGCGGAAAAGGCCGCAGTAATCGGTAGCAACTAATCAACGACAATTGAAGGAGGTGATCTTATGCCAGGATTTGACCAAACAGGGCCGATGGGAGCCGGACCTATGACCGGCGGCGCCAGAGGTCGTTGCAACCCTGCAACGTCTAAAGCAATTCCTGCCTACAACGGCGGGTACGGCTATGGTCGTGGTCTGGGGCGAAGACGTGGTTTCAGGGGTGGATACGGCCCCGATGCAGGTCGGGGTCGCGGCTATGGCAGAGGCTACGGGTGGTATCCGCCCGCGGCTGTCCCAGCCTATTCAGCAGATACATCCGATGAGATGAACATGCTAAAGGCTGACGCCGATTACATGAAAACATCATTGGATGCGATCAACAAGCGCATTGAGGAATTGGAAAGAAAACCTGCTGAATCATCTTAATTGAGCCGTAATGCAGGGAGGCTGCATGATACTCAATAAATTAAGGGGTGGTAATTGGGACTGCCCCTTAATTTTTAGCTCGCCTGCTGCCTTCAAAATCGAATTTAACCGTTAAAGGGGGTTTCAATTGAAAATAGCCGTGTCATCCGAAGATTTGAATCTCGAGGCCCGGGTGGCACAGCGGTTTGGAATCTCGCCCTACCTGATAATCGTCGACTCTGAAACCATGGAATTCGAAGCTGTACCCAATCCCGGGGCTGCCGGCCAACGCGCGGCGGGTATGCAGACGGTTGTGCTTGCCATCAGCAAAGAGGTTGACGCGGTTTTGACCGGCTACTTAAGCCCCACTGCGATGAAGTATCTTACCAATAACGGGATTGAAGTTATCACCGGGATTAAAGGGGCCGTTTCCGAAGCAGTAGCGCAATACAGGAATCAGATTCATCCCGCAACCATCCTTCGTATGGTCAAACCCGAGAGTACCGGGGCCATTTTGATTCACGCTCATGGTTTTTATGAACCTGCTTTTGAGGCCGGTGCATATCGTTAGATTCCTCAGCCAGGGATCCGGCAGCAAAGGTATCTTCCTATCTGCCACCGCCGGCATTATCTCAATGGGGCCCATTTACGCCTGGTATCCCCTGCTGAAGGAACTGCAGGAAAAAGGGGCAGCGAATTCATTGATCGCTGTTTTTTTAGGCAGCCGTGCGGTTAAGCCGTTTTTGCTGCCGATTATGATTTCTTATTTCGGGGGGGTGTATGTCGTTCTGTTGACCTTGTTTACCATCGCGGGTTCCCTGACAGTTGGATACCTGATCAACATCCTGATAAAAGACTGAACCGCTAAAAAGATTTTGAGTCATGCTTCTTTGAGGCGCGACAAAATGACCAGACTTCCAAGATTACATCCAATGTGTTGAGCAATCACCGGACATTTTGCTTTAAGAATGAAAAATATATCTTTCGCAACATCTGACAATGTTTCATAGTTGCCCTGCCCTTTGGATATCACCAGATCGGCCTTGTTAAACTGCCGTCTGAAAACCTCCGAACATTCTTCGATAATCGTACCCGGAGCGTCTGATCCATTATCAATTACTTTGACCAGTCCCGTCATGCCCGTTTTTTCGGCGTCTGCCATAGTTGCATCGTTTATTACCGGGCTTCCCCTGACGGCAAAGGTAACCTTGTCCACGGGCAGGTGTTCGATTAACAAACGATCGAAGACAATTTCACCGCTGTTGTCTCCCAGATAAAGAATATTTTCAGCTGATCGGGCAGCTTCCTCCAGCAACCCCATGTTTCCCTGCAACCGGCCGGACCAAGCATACCCAATCGCCTCATCGATACCGGATTGATCGATTTCGCTGCTTGGTCCCAAATCGATTATGTTACCGGCAATGGCCAGACGCACTGCCGCTTCAAGGGGCATGGTGGACTGTTCAATCATTTTTTTGTATTGCGGATATAGGTCCAGAGCGTTACGGTTGAAACGATCCTTAACATGCTTGTATGGGTCTTCGTTGCGGGAAAGTTTTCTGACGATCCGGTGAATCTGTTGCCCCATCACCGGGGGCGACTGGTTAAAATCCATCCGGCCGGCCGCGTCCATAACCCCACGAAGCACCCGCTCATGGGTGATTTTATCCGATGTTGCCAGTCGAACCGCATCAAGGGCCTGACGGATAAAACACGGAATGCAGTCAAGATAGGTTTTCATAGCCCTGTGGGTGATCTTTGATAACCGCCATTATTTTATCGAGGTTTATCATATTTTCCGGCGGCAGTGTTTCCAGGTAAGCGACCACATCTTCAGGGGTCACCTCCCAGGCATCCGCCACTTTTCTTCCTTCCGCCAGCTCGGCCACCGTATTGGCACAGGCATTGGTATTCATGCAGCCGTTGGTTTCATAAGAAACCGACCTTTTCTATCAATGATCGCACAAGTTCTCGCCGGTTGTAAGGGCGTTGTCCAGATACTGTTTTACCAGTTCTTCAGGCGTCAGCGCCGCAGCGCCGACAACTACCTTGATATCGTTTTGAACAAAAAGATTCTGGGCCATTGCTCCCATGCCGCCGGCAATTATCACATTGGTACCCAGGTCATGCAGCCATTTTGGCAGCACCCCTGGTTCATGGGGCGGCGGGACAAGCGTCTCTTTATTTTTGATCTCGTTATCTTCAACTTCAACTAATGCGAATTCCTGACAATGCCCGAAATGGGCGGTAAGTTTTCCTTCGGCTAATGGTATTGCAAATTTCATTGTAATTTTCCTCCTCAGTAAATTTAGTGTCTCTGAATTTGATTTTATCGTCCATACGATTTTTCCCATCCAACCATCCCAGCATTCCATTTCTCCGAATGGGTTACAGCTCGAGATTATCAGACAACCGCAGCCAAATTTTTCTAATTTCCTGACCTACCGTTGATTGGCCATTATATTCAAATACGGTTTGGACCTGGATCATGGCTTTGGTGAAAATCGGATCAAAAGGAATGCGTCCCAAACAAATAATACCCTTTTTTTCGGCATAGTTTTCAATGTCCCGGGTCAACTCTAGGTTGAGATCAAACTTGTTGACACAGATCATGGCCGGGACCTTAAAATGGGCAGCCAGCTGGGCCACCCGCTCCATATCGTGTTTGCCGGAAACAGTGGGTTCGGTGACAATGAGCACGGCACTGGCGCCGCCGATCGAAGCAATCACCGGGCAACCCACCCCCGGAGGACCGTCGGTGAGGATCAGGTCAAGTTTTTTTGATTCGGCCAGTTTTCTGGCTTCCTGACGCACCAGGGAGACCAGTTTGCCGGAATTTTCCTCGGCAATTCCAAGCCGGGCATGCACCATGGGTCCTAAGCGGGTGTCCGAGACGAACCACTCCCCGCAGGTGTTTTCCGGAAAATCAATGGCCTTTTCAGGGCAAAAATGAACACAGACCCCGCAGCCTTCGCAGCCAATGGAGTTGACTTCATAAGCGGCGCTGATGGCATCCCAGCGGCACATCTCCCGGCATAGACCGCATTCGGTGCACAGGTCGTTGTTTATTGCGGCGGTGTTTCCGGACTGAAATTCAGTGCGCCGCACGATTTTGGGATTCATGATTAAATGCAGATCGGCCGCATCCACATCGGCATCACATAGTACTTTGTTCTCGGCCAGCGAGGAAAAAGCAGCCATTAAACTGGTCTTACCGGTACCGCCTTTGCCGCTGATGACAACTAATTCTTTCATGAAGATTGCTCCAAATTATTACAGCTTACCAATTCTTTAATTTTCTCATAAAGCTCCAGGAATTTTGCCTTCCATTCCGGCATCACATCCACGATCATATCGCCCCTGGAATAGGCCTCGGCAATACGACGGTCAAAAGGGATTTCCATGAGAATCGGTAAATTTTCGTCGTCGGCGTATGCTCTAACTTTTTCGTCTCCCATATCGCAGCGATTAATAACCAGCCCGCAGGGGATATCGAGAATTTTTGTCGCACCGACCGCCAGCTTTAAATCATTAAGGCCGAATGGCGTGGGTTCGGTGACCAGTAAAACAAAATCAGCCGGTTTCATGGTCTCAATCACCGGGCACGAGGTTCCCGGGGGGGCATCCACAATGGTCAGTTTGGCCGGATCCCTGTAAGACAGCACCTTTTTGATCAGGGGCGGTGACATGGCTTCGCCCACCCTCAATTTCCCGTGAATGAATTCGATGCCGTTGAGATGACCCTTTTGAAGGACTCCCAATTCCCGGCCCTTTTCCGTGATGGCACCCTCGGGACAAACCGCCATGCAGCCGCCGCAACTGTGACAGAGTTCTTCAAATGCTAAAACTGTTTCAGCGACGACCACAATGGCTTTAAACTCGCATATTTTGCCGCATTTTCCGCAGAACGTGCATTTGTCCAAATCAATTTCGGGTACCGGGGTGGTAACGGTTTCATTGCGGTCCCAAACAGGATTCAGAAACAGGTGCGCATTGGGCTGTTCGACATCACAGTCCAGCAACTCAACGTTTGTCCCGATCGACAACGCCAGATTGGTGGCCACCGTCGTCTTCCCGGTTCCCCCTTTTCCGCTGGCAACACTGATAACCATAGGTATACTCCGTCGATGATTTTAAAACTGATGCCTGCCTTCCGGTTAAACCGATGAAACGAGATTCATTTCCTCTTTCTCTTTGGCTTTCAGATAGCAGGACTTTGATTTATCCGATCTCGCGTTATAACGCTCTATCACGCGCCTCCCCCACCAGTACCTCTACCCCCCGTACCTCTGCCGCCCATGCCCCGTCCACGTCCCATGCCCTGTCCGGGTCCCATGCCTCTTCCTCCCGTCCCGGCATGGGCCGATGCGTTGGCTTCGGTGGTGGGTGTTAGCTGGCCGTTTTTAAATTTATCCACAATGCCTTGAACTGTGCCGGCCTGCCCGACGTACACTTGAACTCCCGCAGCCGACAGTGTTTGCATCGCATTGGGGCCGCAATGACCGGTAATCAAAGCTTTGGCACCTTTGGCGGCCACAAACTGGGCCGACTGAATCCCGGCCCCGCCGCCCAGAGCGGCATTGTCATTGTCGAAAACTTCAAAACTCATGGTGTCCGTTTCGATAATTAGAAAATAACGGCACCTGCCAAATCGAGGATCCAGCTGGGCTGCCAAATCCTGCCCGGATGAACTGATCGCTATCTTCATCGCTCCAACTCCTTGTTTTGATGATGAATTAGAAACTTCCTGGCGCCATCCATTATTCGTGGATGAACACTAGTTAAATAGTTGTCGATACAGACAACCATATCCCATAGTAGGGTTAATATTATGAGTATATGCTCAAAACAACTCTAGGTGCTGCCGGACTGGTTGTCAAGCATTTTTTTTAGATCGGCTAAATAAATCGGTGTATATTGGGGAAGGCAGCCAGTAAACGCGTCCATTATCTATAAGAAAACGGTGCGATGAAAGGCGGATGGTAATATGTGTCCTAATGGCAAAGCGCTCAAGCTAAACATGAAGCGCCACATCACAGACCGCAACATCTACCGCCGCTATATGGCCGATGAGAAAGATTGCAGCAGTGTTGTTGATTTCTGTAATTAAACTGTTTCAAACGGTGATTTTATATAAGGCGCTAATCCCCTCCAGGTGCGATTTGCTTAACAATACCGAGCAATTCGTGTAGAAAATAAATTATACATAAATGGTTGCCCCGATACGTATTTCCTATTATAAATAAAATGAAAAAGCCTTTTAGGTGATAGGGAAGGTGGAAAATAATTAAATATTATAACCGCAACAACCATTGAGGATTCATAATGGCCGCCTCTTCGCCTTGGAAAATAGTCCTGATTGATGACGAAAAAGATATCCGGGAGGTAATGGCCATATCCCTTCAGGATGCCGGCTACACGGTTGCTAATGCAGCTGACGGTGCCACAGGCCTCAAACTCTGTGAAGACATCTCCCCCCAGGTCGTGATCACTGATATTCGTATGCCGGGCATGGACGGCCTCCAGGTACTGGAAAGCATAAAGCGGAAATATCCAGATATCGAAGTTATTGTCGCTACCGCTTTTGGTGAGATGGACCTTGCCATCCGCGCCCTCCAACTGGATGCTTCAGACTTTATTACCAAACCCATCAGCGATGAAGCCCTGTATCTGGCTTTAAAGCGTGCCAAGGAACGATTTGATTCCAGAAAGCAACTCAAGGATTACACGGCTCTCTTGGAAAAGGAAAACGCCGAAACCAGCCAGCAACTTCTAAAGAGCATTGCGTTTCAAAGAAATCTGATTGAGAGCTCGATGGATGGTATCCTGGGTTGCGATGAAAATGATACAGTTGTTACCTATAACCAGAGCATGGAGCAGATGCTGGGTTGCCGAAAGGAAGACGTTCTGCATAAGATGACATTCAAGCAATTTTTTCCTGCGGGTGGGCTTGCGCACTTTTATGAAGAATTTTCCGGTAGTGCCTACAGTGGAAAAGACCGGTTGATTCTTTACGAAACGACTCTCCTAAATAAATCCGGAAGTGAAATCCCCGTACAGATTTCGGCCAGTCTGCTGTTGGATCAGGGCCGTAAAAACGGGTTGGTTTGCTTTTGCAGGGATTTGCGCGAAATCCGCAAACTCGAGCGTGAAGTATCCGACCAAGCCAGTATCCTTCACCAGGATAAAATGATGTCCCTGGGAAGACTGGCCGCCAGCGTCGTTCATGAAATAAACAACCCCTTGTCCGGAATCTTAAATTATCTGCGTCTGATGAGTCGCGTTTTGCACAAGGGTTCTTTATCGGAAGATCGTAAAGAAAAATTCCAACGCTACTTGGACCTGGTGGTTAACGAAACTTCCCGATGTTCCCAGATTGTCTCCAGCCTGCTTAGTTTTTCACGAATCTCGCCGCCGGCTTTCGGTCAGGTCCAGATCGATGAGCTGTTAAATCGCTGTATCCTGTTAAGCCGGCACAAACTAGAGCTGAGCAACATCCGGTTCGAACCCAGTATCCCAACCAATTTACCGTCGGTTGCAGGTGATTCCAACCAACTTCAGCAATGTGTCATCAACCTTATTTTTAACGCCATCGATGCCATGCCGGGCGGAGGGACTTTAAATTTAGATTGCCGCCATGATATAGATCGGGACAGGGTAATTGTCATCGTGAAAGATTCGGGCCGAGGGATTCCCAATGAAGATCTTGCGCAGATCTTTGAACCATTTTACACCACCAAAAAAGAAGGTTATGGGGTAGGCCTGGGTCTTTCTACAGTCTACGGAATCATAGATCAACATAAGGGCAATATTACGGTTGAAAGCCGGTCCGGAGAGGGGGCCGCCTTTATAGTTGAGCTACCCTGTTTCGCCGCGTAATTGGTACGCGTTTCTGATTTCACCAAGGCCATCAAAAATTATGGAAGCTAATATTGTACAACCCGGCCACAATATCTCGTGCGAACAGTGGCTCCACATCCTGGATGAATTGAATATTGGTGCCTTCACGGTCGATGTGCAACGGCATGTATCCGCCATGAATCTCAGCGCCCAGGCATTGATTGGGCAGAGGGATACCGAAGCCGCCGGCAAGGATTGCCGCGAGGTCTTTGTGGGGGTTCCGTGTCTGGCGCATTGTCCCTTCAAAGCTCCTGGGGACATGATTACAGATGAGCCCATAATCAAGATTCAGGACGAAAATCAATCCACCCATCTCGTGACACGGATGGCCGCTCCTGTTTTCGGAGCCGACCATCAAATCGTTGGATGTCTGACCATCCTGCAGGATCACTCCCCCATCGCCAACCTCGTCGATCGAATTCATTATGAGGAACGCAGTCTGAAGATAATCCTGGATAATTTGGATGTCGGGATTTTCACGGTCGATAAGGGGGGGTGCGTAACCTTTTTTAACACCGCGGCTGAGAAGATCTCCGGTTTTAACCGTCGCGAAATTTTAGGCGAACCCTGTGCAGAAATTTTTGGAGGGGAAAAAGCCCAGGAAGTTTGTTCAATGCAAGATACGATCGTCAATGGCCAACCCCGCAGCAGTCGACAGGGCAAAATGATGACGCGGGACGGAGGGTCCATCCCCATTCGGGCCAACTACATAGCGCTGCGAAATGAAAAAGGCACCATTGTTGGCGGGCTGACGACGTTTCATGATCTCACCTTGGTGCAGCAGCTGAAGCAGGCCATGCGGGACCGCTACACCTTCCATGACATGATCGGCAGAAGCCCGGCCATGCAGAAAATTTTAGATATGATCAATGTGGTGGCCACCACGGATGCCACCATTTTGATTGAAGGTGCGACCGGAACGGGAAAGGACCTGCTGGCAAAAGTGATCCATTCCGCCAGCCGCAGATCAGATCAACCTTTTGTTAAAGTGAACTGTGCCGCGATTCCGGATAATTTACTTGAATCGGAAATGTTTGGCTACGTGAAAGGCGCATTTACCGGTGCCGAAAGAGATAAAACCGGGCGTTTTCAGGAGGCTGATGGCGGAACCATTTTCTTAGATGAAATCGGGGATCTGCCGCTTGCCTTGCAAGCTAAACTTCTGCGGGTTCTGGAAGATAAGGAATTTTATCGATTGGGAAGTCGACATACGGTCAAGGTCAACGTCCGTATTATCTCCGCTTCAAATCGCAATTTAGAGTACCTCGTTGCCAAGCGCCTTTTCAGAGAAGATCTTTATTACCGCTTGAACCTATTTCAAATTGAACTTCCCGAGCTCAGAGACCGCAAGGTGGATCTTCCAATCCTCATCGGCCATATTTTAAGACGTCTGAGTGCTGCCAATGGCAGCCAGCTGCCGGAAGTCTCCGAAAAAGTGATGGAGATTTTGCTAAACTATCACTATCCGGGAAATGTCAGAGAACTTGAAAATATTCTCGAACATGCATTAATTATCTGTCAGGAAGATACGATTCAGCTAAGTCATTTACCTGAATATCTTCCAGCACGACCGAGCGCCTACAAAGCGATTTCATTGGATTCTGCCAAGCCTGGTTTTCCATCAGACAATAAAGAACACGCGAAGCTTCTTGCCGCGCTTCAAGAATTCAGCTGGCACCGCCGGAAAACCGCCCGCGCATTGGGAGTGGACCGAACCACGCTATGGCGCAAAATGAAAAAATACGGCCTTTTGGAATGAACCGTTAACAATAACTACAGTGGTATTGCTATTGGCTACAGAGTTATAAGAACCTGAATTTAATCGATTAATATTCAATATCCTTTCCATTGTACCTCAAAGTGTTGCCAAATTAATCGATGAGGCACTCACAGCGAACTGATCCTGCAAACCATCCGCTATCCTCAAATTTAAAAAATCTCAATAAATAAAGCTATTTATATCCGATAAAATTAGATTGGTAGAAAATGGTACCGTCTTTGCAGATACGGATTACTAACCAGAAAGGATTTGTGTGCCATAGGGCTTACCACCATCTATCAAGAAATTATGGTTATAAGGAGGACCGCAAAATGAAAACACACAGAAAAAATCAGCAAATAAGTAAAACCCAAAAACGGGTCATCGGATTCCAGGTTGTCGAAGATGAATGTATTTGGATGAAGGCCGGGGTTGTCAATTTTAGGGCCTGTGACAATGCCTATGACTGCAACAGTTGCCCTTTTGATAAAGGAATCAGACGTGCGATGGGTTTAGGTAATGATTTCAAGACTCTAAGGCATGCACCCGAATGGGTTGAATATTTAAAAAAGCGCTATCGGGGTGCATCCCGGCCATGCCGCCATGCACTCACCGGTCGAATTGATGCACCCAAGATCTGTACCCTGAACTATGAATGCTATCATTGCCCCTTTGATCAAATGCTGGATGAAGCCGATCTCGTCCGCGACACTGAGGCGCCGCGTTATAAATTGGCCTCCGGCTATCAATTGGCAGATGGCTATTACTACCACATGGGCCATAGCTGGGCGCGATTTGAGCATGGGGGCCGCGTTAGAGTCGGGTTTGACGATTTTCTGGTCAAACTTTTTGGACCTTCACAGTCTCTGATGCTTCCGGCGCTGGGAGAGACTCTGGAACAAAACCAGGTGGGTTGGATATTTGAAAGAGATAAACACAAAGCAGCTGTTTTAGCCCCGGTGACGGGCAGGGTTCTGGCGGTGAACCACAAAGCCCAAGAACATCCGGAAATCACCCACGAAGATCCGTATCATGAGGGATGGTTGTTTATATTGGAACCCGACATGCCGAAAAAAAATCTCAGAGGACTCTTCTTCGGTGAAGAGAGTTTTAAGTGGATGGAGATGGAGGGTCAGAAGCTATTGACGCTTATCAATCCCGAGTATGAGAAACTGGCAGCCACCGGTGGTAAGCTGGTTGGCGATGTGTTCGGCAGGTTTCCGGAAATCGGATGGGGTGTGTTGACCACAGAATTTCTGCACACCGAAACGAGCTAGAATTTAAACCGTCCGCCTTGTTTGGACCTAGAAAGTTTCTACCATTCCGGGGAGAAATCTTCGATGGCATTAAAATTCGAATTTCGTGCTTAGGGTTTCGGGTTTATGCCATTGGTAAATTGGTGCTTGGAATTTTTATACTCACCCATGCTAGGATGTCCAACACTGCATTATTTTAATATAAGCTGTCTGGCTTGAGAAAAGTCATCGAATTGCAAGCGCATCCTTAAAATAGGTGTTGCAATATCGGCAAAAATAGATCGGTATGTCATCCAGATCTGCAAGCCCTCCTGAATAATGCATCAGACAATGTTTTTCCTCGCAATGCAAAAGATTGTAGAGGTGACCCAGTTCATGCAGGGCGACCTTGGCCGCTCTTTCCCAGAGAATAGCAGATGGTGGATGGCGGCTCTCCTTGCCCCTGGTCAGTCTGAACAATGATACCAAAGCATGCTTGCCGCCTTGCCTGGCCTCTCCAAAAACGTAGGCAAAGGTAGGAATGAAAAGGTCAACATTAAAGACGCCGATGACTTTATCATAATGATCAAAGGGGATGGAGTCAAAACCACTTAGAATCGTGGCCGCATTATACTGGCGGTGGATTTCATCTAAGGCGGCGGCCGGGAGTTCCAAAGGAGTGAGAATCTCAGCCGCAAGTTTCAGGTAGCCGACGATATGGGCCGCGATAACTTTAGGCGCCAGTTCAGGAACGTCTCCAACAGGTAAAACACCGATGATCCTTTTTTTCGATTTCATGGGATGAGCGTTTCAGAAAGATTACTCAGTGTTTTTTTGCATTTCGAAACGTTTTATCTTCTTGTGAAGGGTTACCCGGTTGATATCCAGTATTTTAGCTGCCCGGGTTACATTCCAGCCGCATTCTTCCAGAATCCGTTGGATGTAATGCTTTTCCATATCACGAAGTGACATGGGGTCTGAAAACATCGCAGGGGTTCTTTGAAGAAAAGCAAAATCTTGACTGTCTAAAGTTCTTGATTTGGAAAGAACCACAGCTCTTTCAATGGCATTCTCCAATTCTCTGACATTTCCCGGCCATTTATAGGCGGCTAAACGCTCGATGGTGTCACGGGCGATATGATCAACGCGTTTGGTCGTTTCATGGCTGTATTTTTCGAGAAAGTGCTCAATCAGTAAGGGGATGTCTTCTTTTCGATCTCTAAGCGGAGGGATGTGGATGGTGATAACGTTGATGCGATAGAAAAAATCTTCCCGGAAATTACCGGCTCCAATCGCCTGCTCCAGGTCCCGCCGGGTCGCAGAGATGAGCCTGAAATCTACCGCGACAGGATGACAGTTTCCGATGCGACTAATTTTCTTGTCTTCCAGGACACGCAGGAGATCAATTTGCATCTTGGCGCTGATTTCCCCAATTTCATCAAGAAACAGCGTGCCGCCGGAAACAACCTCTAAAAAACCCTTGCGGGAGTGGTTTGCACCGGTGAAAGCGCCTTTTTGATGTCCGAAAAGTTCACTTTCCAGAAGGGAATCAGGAATTGCCCCGCAGTTAATGGGAATAAAAGGAAAATGAGATCGTGGGCTTTTGGCGTGGATGGCTTTGGCCACCAGTTCTTTGCCGGTACCGGTTTCGCCGGTCAACAAAATGGAGGAGTCACTCTGGGCCACTTCAGGGATAAGTTCAAAAATTTTTTCCATGGCCGGACCTTGCCCGATAATATTATCAAACCGTGTGATTTTCTCTAGACGGCCCTTCAGATAGTTGTATTCAGTTGAAAGTTTAATCTGTTGGGTAATCTTTTCCATCACCAGAGAAAGAAAATCCGGCTTGAACGGCTTGAGCAGGTAATCGCTGGCACCCAGTTGCATGGCTTTTACGGCGGATTCAATGGATCCATAGGCGGTGATAATGACGACGATGGTTTCCGGATATTCTGCCTTTACTTTTTCCAGCAACTCGATGCCATTCATTTCGGGCATTCTGATGTCCACAAATAAAAGGTCGAAAGGATTTTTTTCTAATTTTTCTAAAGCCTCAAATCCCGAAGATGCTTTTTCAACGGTATGGCCGAGTTTAGTGAACCAATGGAAAAGAGACTCCCGAACGATCTTTTCATCGTCCACGATCATGATAGTCATTTTATCGTCCATGGTTGTCCTCCCTACCGTTGATGGGGAGCAAAAGAAAAGGGAATTGCAGGAAAAATGAACTCCCTTTCCCCGCGTCACTTTTAACCCTGATGTGTCCACTGTGATTTTTTACAATGCCATAAGCAATGGATAAACCAAGGCCTGTCCCCTGGCCGGCTTCCTTGGTGGTAAAAAAGGGGTCAAAAATGTGGTTCATATTTTCTTCCTGAATCCCCGATCCGGTGTCCCGGATTTCTACCAGCACTTGTCCTTGCTCGGGCTCCAGTTCGGACACCACGCACAAATCTCCGCCCCCGGGCATGGCCTCCATGGCATTGAAGACCAGATTCAGCAGGCACTGCTCCAGGCGGCTTGCATTTCCCCGGACCCATAAAAGACCGGGGTGGAGATGGGTTGATAATTTGATGCTCTGGAGTTCCAGCTTGTGGTGGGTCAAGGCGATAACGGCTTCCAGAACTTCATTGAGATTGATGCTTTTGTATTCCAGATCTGTTTCCCGGGAGAATGAAAGAAGTCCGGAAACGATTTTTCCGCAGCGTTCCAATTCCGGGGTCATCAGTGACAAATACTCCTTAAATTCTTCCAGGTCGTTTGATGTGGGTTGTCCTTTTGCTAAAATTTCCTCCATCAGTCGGGAGAATGTCATTAATCCCTGGATGGGATTGTTGATCTCATGGACACAGCTGGCAACGAGTTTGCCCAGAGAAATCATGCGATCTTCCTGGATCATATAATTAAAGTCCTGCTTTAACTTCTGAACCTTCTCTTCCCAGCGGGAGGACAATTCCTTGGTAATGTCCCGCTGGATCTCTATCACCCGTCCAACTTCTCCGGCCGAATTTTTTATCGGATAGGTAACAATTTCAAAATAACCGGATCGGCCGTTGGACAAAGGCGCATCCATAATCACATGAGCGGATTCGCCGGTTCTCAGGGTCTTAAGCATGGGGCAATCATGTTCCGGTTTCTGGTTTGAACAGGGCGTGTCGAAATCGTAAAAAATCTTGTAACAATACGCGCCAAGGACTTCCGCCCGGCTCTTGCCGGTTGCCTTTAAATAGGCTTCATTGGCTACAGAGATCGTAAAATCCGTATTGAGTATCACGATGGGTTCATCGGTCTGCTCGAGGAGAAATTCAGAAATCATTTTTTCATGATCTATCTGCTGCTCGGCTGATTGCAGTTGTTGATTAATCAGGAAAAACGATCGCAACAACCGACCGATGTTGTGTTCCAGGATGCCGACTGTCTTGGGCCGGAGTTTTATGAGTTCCAGGAGGACTTCTTTATTATTGGTGAGCTCGATAATGCCGTCAAGGCCTTTGATGTTAAAAAGGTCCTTGAAGTTATCGGTCGTATAAACACCCAGTTGCCTGGCCAACAGAAGACCTTCGGCCTCAGGATTAATGTCGCAAACCCCGACAAGATGAATATTTGAATAAGGAAAGGATTCATTTTTCAGAAGCTGCAGTAAAAACTTGCAAGTTCTACCGCCGCCGACGATCGCGATATTTAATCCCAATTTCTGGGGGGAAGACTTGTTTGATAGGATCGGCATGATTTCACCCTCCCAGGGAAATCCTGGTCATTGAGAGATTTAAATCCGGAGCCTATTCTTTATTTATCAATAAATGATTCATAAAAAAAGAATTATTTCAACGTCTCGGGAATGCTTCAGGTTTACGGTTTGGTGGACTCAGGGTGTAGCGATGAAACGTTTTATAAATGTTGCACATACTGTTGCGCAACATATTATATCCTTATAACTATCTATTTTTAATTAATTTTTTAAATATTCTGCAATACGATATGTTGCACAACTTATGGATTTTGGCCGGATACGGACATCGTTTTTGTGGGGAATTTTTTCAATATTTGTTGTAATTACAGTTAGATATAAAAGATAATGAACCCATGGCACAGTCTATGCTGTATATCTTGACCAAATTCGGAGGACCCTTTGTACACGGAAATTAAAAGAAAAAAAATTCTCATCGTTGACGATGAATTGGATATGCGGATTTTCCTCTGCAATTTGCTGGGTAACTGTGGTTACGAACCCATTGATGCCGGTGATAAAGACGAGGGGATGCAAAAGGCCGTGAACGAAAAGCCGGCCCTGATCATCCTTGATGTAACGATGCCCAAAGAAACCGGCATTCAAATGTATCGAGAGCTCAAAGAGCATGAAGACCTCAAGAATATACCGGTGATTATGGTGTCAACCATCGACGAAAAAACATTTTCATTCTACCAGAAATTTCAGGGCCCGCCTCGGCAAAAAGGTGTCGCTGATCCTGGTGCCTATTTAGAGAAACCTTTGGAGGCCGAGGAACTCATCAAGCTGGTCCGCACATTGACGAAGGCCGATGAGTGCCCCTTGGCCGAGGATGATAACTAACTACATATTTTCACAAACAGGGAGAGTGGTCTTGACTGATGAATAACAGTAACCGTGTTGATTCCGAACTATATCGCGAGTTGGCAAAATATGGTGCCCTGGATATGGAAATCTGC
The DNA here is from genome assembly GCA_049669725.1 of Desulfobacterales bacterium. Classification (GTDB taxonomy): domain Bacteria; phylum Desulfobacterota; class Desulfobacteria; order Desulfobacterales; family JAFDCJ01; genus JAFDCJ01. The sequence goes on along the minus strand of JBATKU010000463.1, from coordinate 35,284 downwards.
ATGCAGTGTGGCGCCTGCAGTGCCTCGTGTCCACTGTCCAGCGGAACGAATCCGTTTCCACGCAAGATATATCGCTATATTCAGCTGGGGTTGAAGGACAAATTGCTCAAGTCGACCGAACCCTGGCTATGCTACTACTGCGGCGACTGCAATAAGGACTGTCCGCGGGGGGCCGAGCCGGCCGAGACGATGATGGCAACCCGCCGCTGGCTGACCGCTCAGTACGACTGGACCGGGCTCGCCAGGCGGTTTTATCTCTCCGAGGCCTGGGAAATCGGTGCCCTAATTGCGGTTGCCCTTGGCATCATTGTGCTCTTCGCATTTTTCCATGGGCCGGTGGTCACCGATCGTGTTTCTGTCAATTCATTCGCTCCGGTTATCTGGATTGAGATCGGTGATTTGGTAATGGCCGCCATCCTGTCGGCTTTTCTGCTCTCAAATGCATTCCGAATGTATCGCTTTATCATGAGCGATACAAAGGTGCCGTTCTGGCTCTATATTGCAGAAGCCAAAGCCTTTGTCCTTAATTTTGTAACCCAGCAGCGCTGGCGGCAATGCGGAGAGGACCGCAGTCGCTGGCTGAAGCACTTTATTCTGGTTAGCGGCTATCTGACCATGATGACGCTGGTCATTGTGTTTATCCGCTGGTTCCAGGTGGACGACAGTAGCTGGCATTTCACGAGTATTTTCGGCTATTACGCCACCGGTGTCCTGCTCGTCATTACGGTGGAAATGTTCCGCAGCCGGCTTAAGAAAGAGGAATCCCTCCACCGCTACTCAGAGTTTTCCGACTGGCTTTTTTTGATCCTGCTTTTCTTAACGACGCTGACCGGCATTATGATGCACGCCCTGCGCATTGCCGGGTGGCCGATGGGGACCTATGTCATGTATGTCATCCACCTGGCCATCGCCGTGCCGATGCTGATCATAGAAGTCCCTTTTGGAAAATGGTCCCATCTTTTCTACAGACCGCTGGCCATATTTTTAGCGACCGTCAGAGAGAAGGCCTCAAAAGACTCCAGGGTCGATGTTGCGGATCTAGTGGCCGAGGTCGGGGAAACCTTTATGATCTGCCTGCAATGCGGCACCTGCACCAGCGTATGCCCGTGGAACCAGGTTATGTCATACAGCCCGCGCCGGATCCTGCGGCAGCTTGCAATGGAAACCGGAACCGAGGCGTCAGTCGATCAGGCCGTCTGGAGCTGCGTCACCTGTAACTCGTGCACCGTGAACTGTCCGCGCGGCATCGAAATCATCGACGTCATCAAAGCGGTACGGGGGCTTAATGTCAGCAGCGGAAGAATACCCGGGTCCGTCGAGGCGCCGCTTGACAGCCTGAAGGCCAACGGCAATCCCTGGGATGGTGTTCGCGCAAAGCGTTTGGAATGGGCCGGGGACCTGGATCTGCCGGCCGTTACACCTGAGCACGAGTACTGCCTGTTCACCTGTTGCACAACGGCATATGACCCAAGTAACCGCATCGCCGGCCGGGCGCTTCCCCAATTGCTGGAATATGCCGGCATTGCCTTTGGTACCCTTGGTGCTGAAGAAAGTTGCTGCGGTGACCCGGCTCACAAGCTGGGAGCGGATAAAATTTTTTCTGAGCTGGCCCATAAAAATACCGATCTCTTTTTGCGGGCCGGTGTGCAAAAGATATTGACCACTTCGCCCCATTGCCTGAACGCTTTTAGAAATAACTATGACGGGTTGAAGGATTCGGTTGCCAGTGAGCATTACACGGAGCTTCTCGACCGGCTGGTCACGGCGGACCGGTTAAAACCGATCCTGGAAGTGGCCGGCACGGTCACCTACCACGATCCCTGCTATCTGGGACGTCATCATGGGATCTACGAGGCGCCCCGCCGGGTTCTGCAAAGTATTCCGGGGCTTACGCTGATCGAGATGGCAAGCAACAGAGAAAACAGTTTGTGCTGCGGAGGCGGAGGCGGCGGTGCGTGGCAGGATCTTCCGCTAAGTGAACGCTTAGGGGTGCTGCGCATACAAGAAGCGCTCAGCACCGGCGCTGAGATGATCGCCACAGCCTGTCCCTATTGCATCCGCATGCTGAATGACGCTGTCAGGGCACTCGGTGTCGAAGATCGAATTGCCGTCCGGGACCTGGCTGAGTTGCTCATGCAGTCGGTGATGGGCAAAGATGAGGCCAAGATAACGGAAGGCGTTGATTTGGGTATTGATCGGGAGGTCTGCCATGTCTGAACGAATCGGTTTTTATATTTGCCACTGCGGCATCAATATCGCTTACCGGGTTCGGGTGCAGGAAGTCGCCGAGTATGTGGCGGCTTTACCGAACGTGGTCATTTCCCGGGATTACCTGTTTATGTGTTCCGATCCCGGGCAGGAACTGATCGAAAATGATATCCGGGAGCAGCGTCTTACCCGGGTGGTCGTGGCGTCCTGTTCCCCGCGCATGCACGAAAAAACCTTTCGGGCGGCCTGCCAGAGGGCCGGTCTCAATCCATTTCGGGCGTTTCACATGGTATCCGTGCGTGAGCAAGTTTCGTGGGTCACCGAGGATGAAGACGAAGCCACCCAAAAGGCCAAGATTCTGGCTGGCGCCGGTATCTTGCGCGTCACCCACCAGGCGGCCCTGACATCTGCCACGTTTCCGGTATGCACCAACACCCTGATCGTGGGCGGGGGCATCGCCGGCATGCAGGCCGCCCTTGATATTGCCAAGGCCGGGTTCAAAGCATACCTGGTGGAGCGACAGCCGACGGTCGGCGGGCACATGCTGCAATACGACAAAACCTTTCCCACCCTTGACTGTGCGGCCTGCATCGGCACGCCCAAGATGGTCTCCGTCGGCCAGGAAGCAAACATCGAGTTGCTCTCATACAGTGAGGTGGAGGATGTCAGCGGCTTTATCGGCAATTTCAAGGTAAAAGTCCGCCGCAAGTCGCGCTACATAGAAGATAGTTGTACCGGGTGCGGCGAATGCGAAAAGGTTTGCCCGATCGAGTTTCCCAATGAATGGGACGTCGCCACAAAGACCCGCAAAGCCATCTACCGGCCCTTTCCCCAGGCCGTACCCATCACCTACTGTATCGACAAGTATGACCGCGCCCCTTGTGTTCAGACCTGTCCGGCGGGGACCAATGTGCAAGGTTACGTCGCGCTAATCAAATCGGGGAGGTACCGGGAAGCGCTCAATCTCATCATGGAGAAATTACCCCTGCCCGGAACCCTTGGACGGGTCTGTCCGGCCCCCTGTGAAAAAGAATGTCGCCGCGCCGAGGTGGACTCCGCCGTGGCCATCCGCGATCTGAAGCGGTTTGCAGCCGACCAGGTGGACCTTGCCGAGCTACCCCTGCCGGAGATCAAAGACCGGCCGGAGAAGATAGCGGTTATCGGTTCAGGACCCGCCGGTCTTACGGTGGCCTATTACATGCGATTAAAAGGCTACCGGGTCACCATTTTCGAGGCCCTTGATCAAGCGGGCGGTATGCTGCGGGTAGGGATTCCAGACTACCGTCTGCCGCCCGAGGTACTGGACAATGAAATCAATCATATTCTCAGACACGGGATAGAAATCAGAACCGGGGTTCGATTCGGACCGGACCTGTCTTTGGAAGGTCTCCGGCAAGAGGGTTTTAGCGCCATTTTTTTGGGGATCGGCGCCCATGACGCCATTCGGATGAGCATTCCGGGCGAAGACCAGGCCGCAGGGGTCATCGATGCCCTTGCTTTTTTAAGGGAGGTAAGCCTGGGAAGAGGAGAAATTCCCGGCCAGCGCGTAATTGTCATCGGCGGCGGGAATGTGGCCATAGATACCGCCCGGGTGGCAAAACGTCTGGGGGCCGAGAATGTGACGGTGGTTTACCGGCGCTCCGAGCGGGAAATGCCGGCCTATCCTGAAGAATTAGAAGGCGCTCGGGAGGAAGGTATCGAATTTTCATACCTGACTGCTCCGGTGAGTATCCATAGCCAGGACGGAAAGGTGACCGGTTTTGAATGCATTCGCACCGAACTCGGCCCGCCGGATGCCAGCGGGCGAAGGCGACCGGTACCGGTTGAGGGATCTGAATTTGTCATTGCCTGCGATGCGGTGATACCGGCCATCGGCCAGAAAATAGATGTATCCTGGTCCGCAGGAGAGCCCGATCTGAAACTGACTTCCCGAAACACCTTCACGGTCAACCCGCACACTTTTCAAACCAGCCTTCCCGATGTATTTGCCGCCGGTGATGCCGTCACCGGCCCGACGACGGTCATCGAAGCCGTGGCGGCCGGCCACAAGGTGGTGGCGGCCATGCACCGCTTTATCAGCGGTGAGGATCTGGACCAGTATGCCGCTGAGCTTGTGGCTGAGGAACTACCGGGAACGGACTGGCAAGCAATTTCGGAAAAGATCGAAAATACTCCCAGAGTGGTATCCGCTCATCTGGATCCAGCGCAACGGGCTGTAAATTTTGATGAGGTGGACCGGAATTTTTCCGAGGCGGCGGCCCGGCAGGAAGCGGCCCGCTGTGTGGATTGCGGCGGCTGTTGTGAATGCAAACTTTGTGTGAGCGCCTGTGAAGCCAAAGCAATCAATCACGCTATGCAAGATAAGGTCGAAGAAATCGAGGTGGGTTCAATCATTGTCGCCACTGGCTTCGATCCCCTCGATCCGACGCCGATGCAGCAATACGGCTACGGCAGGTACGCCAATGTCTTCACCAATCTGGAGTTCGAACGGCTGTCCAACGCCACCGGACCGACAGGCGGCAAGCTACTTAAACGGGATCCCTATGACCGCCTGAAATTCAGCGAACCTCCCAAGAGCGTGGCGATCCTTCATTGCATCGGCAGTCGCGATATCAACTACCACCAATACTGCTCGCGCACCTGCTGTATGTATGCCCTTAAGTATGCCCATCTTCTCAAGGACAAGTGTGGACACGATACGCAAGTTTACAATTTCTACATCGACATGCGTTGCTTTGGCAAGGGGTATGAGGAGTTTTACATGCGCGTCCAGAGCGAGGGCGTGCGCATGGTTCGCGGCAAGGCTTCCCGGGTGGAAGAAAAGGACGGTATTCTGACGGTGACCGCCGAGGACACGCTTTCGGACCGAATTGTGAAAGTTCCGGTTGAAATGGTGATCCTGTGCACCGCCATGGAGGCCCGTTCGGACGCCAATGCCGTGTCGCGAATTTTTGGGATGAGCATTGGAAGTGACGGCTTTTTTCAAGAGGAGCACCCTAAACTTGAGCCCGTGTCGACACCTTCCGCCGGTGTTTTTCTGGCCGGAGCCTGCCAGGGACCCAAGGATATTCCCGACACGGTGGCGCAGGCCAAGGGAGCCGCGGCCGAGGCGCTGGCCCTTAGCGCCTCCGGAGAGGTCGCGGTGGCCCCGATGATTTCATCTATCGACCCGGACATATGCATTGGTTGCCAGGCATGTATCGGGCAGTGCGCTTACTCGGCCATCGAGTTCAATGAGTTCAAAGGGGTTAGCGAGGTAAACGAAGCCGTTTGTAAGGGTTGCGGTAGTTGTTCCGCCCGCTGCCCCAGCGGGGCAGCCAAGGTTCGGCACTTCACCGACAATCAGGTTTTTGCGGAAATCGATGGTTTATTAGCCGGTTAGAAAGGAGTAGTCAGATGAGCGAGTTTGAACCGACAATTGTGGCCTTTTTTTGCAACTGGTGTACGTATACTGCCGCGGATTTAGCGGGTACATCGCGCCTGTCATATCCTCCCAATATAAAAAGCATTCGGGTGATGTGCACCGGTATGGTGGATCCCCAATATGTGATCAAAGCCTTTCTGGAGGGAGCTGACGGTGTTTTGATCAGCGGGTGCCATCCGGGCGATTGCCATTATATCAACGGGAATTTTAAGGCCCGGCGGCGGATAAAGCTGCTCAAGGAGATTTTACCGCAATTCGGTTTTGATCAACAACGGTTGCGACTAACCTGGATCGGTGCCAGCGACGGCATCCAGTTTGCCGAGGTCATGCGCGATTTGGTTGCCCAAATCAAAGCGTTGGGACCCAGTCAGGCCAAACTCAAGATGGTGATCTGATGTGCGAGTTGCGGGTTGCACGTTGCGGGTTCTTCGATTGCGGATTTAAAGGCAAAGCACATGGTTAATGGCGTCTCAGTTGATTAGGATGAAAGGATTCGGTCTATTCAGATAAACTCAATGAACTCAATAAACTAATTCAACTCTATAAACCCTTTTTTTTCAGCGACCATTAACCAGTACCCAGTGCCCAATAACCATAGGCCAGTATCGAGCATCGAGTATCCAGTATCGAGTGAAGGAGATAAAAATGGCAATTACGGCTAAAATTGATGTGAAAGACAAAGACATTTTAGGATCTCTGCGGGGCTTTTTTAAGGATCTCCTTGAAACTGGAGATATCCAATCGCTTCTGGTGCCCCAGCATCTTCCGATGAAAGACATGGTCATGCCGACCCTGGTGACTGATCCGAGTCATCTGGATGGGGTTGATCCTCTGGCACCGGCCTTTCCGATGAACACCGCCAAGATTGTAGCACGGCTGACCCGCAAGCCGATGGGCGCGAAGGTTGCGGCGGTATTGCGACCGTGCGAGATAAGGGCCTTTGTTGAACTCGTAAAACTTAAACAGGGGCGCACGGACGAAGTAATCCTGATTGGAATGGACTGTCTGGGAGCCTTCGAAAACAAAGATTATTTTCAACTGGTGGAGCACAAAGCTGCCGAATCGACGGTCGCGTTCTATGAGAGCGTGTTGGGCGGCAAAAGCATGGAGACTGGAGGCGTTGATCTGGCGCCGGCCTGCAAGGCCTGTGAATTTCCGGTGGCTGAAAATGCTGATATTCAAATCGGCTTGCACGGTATGGATATCGGCCACTCTTTACTGGTTCAGTCTCAAACCGAGGCCGGAGATCATATCCTAAAGCAGATGAATCTTTCGGCAACCGATGCGCCCCGGGCCCGCCAGGATGCCATTGACGCCGTAATTAAACAGCGCACACAGTACCGCGATGACATGTTTGCCAGGACTCGTGAGGCTACCGATAGTCTTGAAAAAATGTCCACCTACTTTGCCACTTGCGTCAACTGCTACAACTGTCGGGTGGCTTGTCCGGTTTGTTACTGTAAGGAGTGCGTTTTTGTCACCGATGTATTCAACCATGATCCGTCTCAGTATTTGCAGTGGGCCAACCGCAAAGGGATCATTAAAATGCCGACGGATACGCTCTTCTACCACCTGACCCGCTTGGCACATATGAGCACGGCCTGTGTGGGTTGCGGCCAGTGTTCCAATGCCTGCCCCAATGATATCCCGGTCATGGAGCTGTTTCGCACCATTGCACAGGATACCCAGAAGGCCTTTGACTACGAAGCAGGCAGGAACCTTGAAGAAGAACCGCCGCTGTCAGTGTTTCGTGAGGACGAATTTGCTGAGGTGGTAGGAATAAATTGAATAAAAAAACTTTGAGGAGAAAGAAATGCCCGAAGATGTCATCTCATTAGGCAGGAAGAGAAAAAGCCGCTTCATTGACAAGGTCATGGAGATCCTTCCCGAAGGAGGTAATCTGAATCTTTGTCTGACCTGCGGGGCCTGCTCCGCCGGGTGCCCGGCCACCGGCCTTGACGGGTTGGACCCCAGAAAATTTCTACGTATGGCCGCCCTTGGTATGGACGACGAGATTTTAAAATCGGATTGGCCCTGGATGTGCACCATGTGCCAGCGCTGCATCTATGTGTGTCCCATGAAAATTGATATCCCCCAGCTGGTTTACCACGTCCGGACAAGCTGGCCCAGAGAAGAACGCCCCAAGGGGATTTTAGGATCCTGTGATATGGCTCTGAGAAATGATAGCTGCAGTGCTATGGGGGCATCACCGGAAGATTTCAGATTCGTAGTGGAAGATGTTCTCGAGGAGTACCGCGAGGCCCAGCCGGATTTTGCGGAAATGCAGGCGCCGATCGCCAAGCAGGGCGCCTATTTCTTTTTGAATCAGAACTCCCGGGAGCCGGTAACCGAACCGGATGAGATGGTTCCTTTGTGGAAGATTCTGCACCTTGTCGGAGCTGACTGGACATACGGCAGCAAAGGCTGGGGCGGAGAAAATTATTGTATGTTCCTGGCCGACAATGATGCCTGGAAACACATCGTCCAGACTACTGCAAACCATGCCGATGATCTGGGCTGTAAGATATTTCTTAATACGGAATGAGGGCATGTCACCTTCTCAGTCCTGGCAGGACTGAAAAAATTCGACATTTCTCACAAATTTGAGGTCAAAAACATTTACGAATACTACGCCCAATGGATTCGGGAAGGGAAACTGAACGTGAATTCCGACTGGAACAAGGATCTGAAAATCAAGTTCACAGTTCAGGATCCCTGCCAAATCGTGCGCAAAAGCTACGGAAACTCCATTGCCGAAGATCTACGCTTTGTAGTCAAAACCGTGGTAGGCGAAGAAAATTTTGTCGAGATGCATCCCAACCGTTCCAATAATTATTGCTGCGGTGGGGGTGGCGGTTTTCTTCAGTCCGGATACAAGGAAGCCCGGCTGGAATTCGGCCGGTTGAAGGACAATCAAATTCAGACCACCGGAGCGGACTATTGCATTGCAGGTTGTCACAACTGCCATGCCCAAATTCATGAGCTTAGCGAGCACTACGGCGCCGGTTATGGGGTGGTACATCTATGGACCGTTATCTGCCTGGCACTTGGTGTGCTTGGAGAAAATGAACGGGAATATTTGCGGGAGGATCTAAAGGCGGTGGCTGTCTACGGTTAACCTTAAGCGAAGCGCTCCTCCAGCAGCCGGAGGCTATTAACGAACCAAACGATCAAAACCCTTGAAGACAATGGTACGGAGGTATTGATGAACAAAAAAATCGGCAAAGCTCTGGTCGTAGGGGCTGGTATCGGTGGTATCCGGACTGCACTGGATCTGGCGGAATTCGGCTATGGCGTCACTTTGATTGACCGGTCTCCCCACCTGGGAGGAATTTTGAGCCAGCTTGATTACCAGTTTCCCACCGATCGCTGTGGGATGTGTAAAATGCTGCCCCTGGTCGATCGGGACGCAAGCTCCCAGTACTGTCTTCGCAAAGGGCTGTTTCACGAAAACATCGAAATTCTTCTTTCCACGGAAATTGCCTCGGTTACCGGCGAGCCCGGCCACTTTCAGGTCATGCTCAAGCAACATCCGAACTGGGTGGACGCGGACCGGTGCATCGGTTGCGGCGAATGCGTAGACGTCTGTGCGGTGGAAGTCCCGGATGATTTCAATGCCGGATTGGCCAACCGTAAAGCCATTTACCTGCCGGTTCCCCATGCCATCCCCAACCCATATGTGATTGACCCGGTCGCCTGTACCCGTTGCGGCGCCTGTGTAGAGATTTGTCCAACCCAGGCCATTCAACTGCCGGCGCAGGAACGCGGGGGATTTCACATTTTAGTGGTTGATGACGAACTCATCGTGCGCGATTCCCTCAAGGAATGGCTTGCAGAGGAAGGTTTTTCAGTCGATATGGCGGCATCCGGCCCGGAAGCGCTGGAACAGCTAACCCGGCAAACATACCAATTAATGCTGCTGGATATTAAGATGCCGGGCATGGATGGCGTTGAGGTCCTTCAAAAGGCCAAAGAGAGTTGGCCGGATTTAAATGTGATCATGATGACCGCCTATGCCACAGTAGAAACAGCCGTTGAAGCCATGAAAGTCGGCGCGCTGGAGTATCTGATAAAACCCTTTGATCCGGAAACCATGGTGCCGATGGTCCTGAAAATCTATCAGGATTTGGCGGCAACCGAAGGGCAGCAAATAGAAATTGGAGCCATCGTTCTATGTAGTGGCACTGATTTTTTTAATCCGGCTTCCGGGAAAAACACATTTGGCTACGGGGTGTATCCCAATGTCGTCACCAGTTTAGAGTTTGAACGCCTGTTAAGCGGAACCGGCCCCCATGCGGGACGACTGGTGCGCCCGTTGGATGGCAAACCCGTTCATAAAGTGGCCTGGATCCAATGTGTAGGGTCTCGAGATATACAAATGGAAGCCGACTTTTGCTCCAACATATGCTGCATGGTTGCCATCAAGGAAGCCCTGATCGCTAAAGAAAAAACATACAAAGATTTGGAAACGACCATTTTTTATATGGATATGCGAACATTTGGCAAAACTTTTCAACGCTACCGGGACCGGGCCGAAACCCTTCATGGTGTGCGATTCGAAAGGGGCCGGGCACACTCCATAATGCAGGATGCTGAAAGCGGCGATATGATTATCCGCACTGTGGACATTTCCGGTAAATCAACTGAAGCTCAATTTGACATGGTTGTGCTCACCGTCGGCCAGCGTCCGGCCGAGGGCACTTCTGAATTGACCGAAATGTTGGGATTGGAGCTCAATGCATGGGGATTTGGAAACACGACCCCCTTTTCCCTGACGCGAACCAGCCGCAGCGGAATCTTGCTGGGTGGTTCATTCGCGGGTCTCAAGGACATTGGCGACTCGGTGACCCAGGCCTCGGCGGCGGCCTTAGCGGCATCCCAGGTGATTCATTCCAGCGGAGGCAGTCTGGCCTTGGAGCCGCAAGCGGCCCCACCCCAATCCGGTGCGGCACGTGAGATCCCCAGAATTCTGGCGGTCGTCTGTACCTGCGGGGGCAAACTTTCAGGATTTGATGACCCGACAGAAGTTGTTCAACGACTTAAAACCAACCCTCTGGTGAAACAGGTTGAATTTCTGGAACAAATGTGTACGGCCGTCGGGTGGGAGCAGCTGGTGGAACTGGTGGAGACCAGCAAACCGAACCGGCTCCTGATTGGCACCTGCCTGCCCTATGTCTATCAACGCAAACTCCAGGAACTCGGCTGGCAGGTGGGTATAGATCCTGCCCTGATGGAAGTGGTTGATGTGAATGCGGAAGGCGGAAGGCGGAAGCCGGAATTAAAGGATAAACAGCAATCCTTACGCAATGTGATTTCTGCTTTAGAGACGGGGATTGCTAAACTGAAGTGGGTTGAGCCGGAGCCTGTTCCCGCCATTGCGGTCATTCAAAGCGCGTTGGTTATCGGTGGCGGTATTGCCGGCATGACGGCAGCGCTGGCCATCGCCGATCACGGCTTCCAGGTGGATCTTGTAGAAAAGGCCGAACAGTTAGGAGGAAATCTTAACTGGTTACAGGTCACCCTGGAAGGGCACTCGATACAGACACTAATGGAGGACACCTGTCTCCTGGTTGAAAGGCATCCCAGGATCGACGTTCATATCCAGTCACAGGTTATCGGTTCGGTTGGCCAGGTAGGAAGTTTTTTGACCACCTTGGAGGGCCCGCAACATTCGGTACAAACCTTGGAGCATGGTGTGACTATTTTGGCCACCGGCGGGACGGAAGCGGTAACCTCTTCTTATGGATATGGTACCCATCCATCCATCATCACCCAGAAAGAATTAGAACAAAAGCTGGTTGACGACAAAATCGATCCGGCGGCATTGACATCGGTGGTGATGGTCCAATGTGTGGACTCCCGCGAGGAACCGCGCAATTATTGCAGCCGGGTGTGTTGCGCCAGCTCGCTAAAACATGCCCTGGATTTCAAGGAAAAAAATCCCGAGCTGGCCGTATACATTCTCTATCGGGACATAATGGCTTACGGATTTACCGAGTCCTATTACACCCGGGCCCGCAAGGCCGGTGTAATCTTTATTCAGTATCAAGTTGATGCAAAACCCCGGATCCAATCCGACCAGGAAAGCCTGAGCGTGACGGTTTGGGAGCCGATCATCGGGCAGCAGGTTCAGATTAAGGCCGATCTTGTGGTTTTAGCCACGGGTGTGGTCCCCATTCTGCCGCAGAATCTGGCCCAAAACTTTGGCGCGAAGGTTGATCAGGATGGCTTTTTCCAGGAGGCCGAATCCAAGTGGCGGCCGGTTGACGCCTTGAAAGAGGGTATTTTTGCATGTGGCCTGGCCCATTCGCCCCGCAACATACCCGAAGCGATTGCCACCGCCGAAGCCGCCGCCGCAAGAGCCTTGAGAATACTTTCCCGCGAACGCTTAAGGTCGGGAAAAGTTGTGGCCACCGTCCACCACAGTCTGTGCAGTCTGTGTGAACGATGCATCGATGCCTGTCCATACGGCGCTCGCACGCTGGATTTTGATAATGAAAACGTACTGGTAAATCCGGTAATGTGCCAGGGGTGCGGCTCCTGCGCGGCAGTTTGTCCCAACAGTGCGTCCGTTCTGGAGGGTTTTCAGGAACAGCAAATGTTTGAGGAAATCGATGCCGCTCTTGGATGAAAAATGTTCAACCTGATTAAAAATATTCGACACCGACTGGCTTCCAAGCTGATTTTAACTGTCGGCCTGACCTTGTTGGTTATCATTTCCACTTGGGCTTACTTCAACACCAATTATCAGGAAAAAAAGCTCATGGAAAATATTGTGGCCGGGACCGATCGGTTAACCAATACGATCAGGCTCGGCACCCATTATGCCATGATGTTGAATTCACGGACCGATATCAACCAAATCATCAATAACATCGGCAGACAGAAAGAGATCGAATCCATTCGCATCTACAATAAGGACGGGGAAATCAAATATTCAAATCGGCTGGCGGAAGTTGATACCACTACCAACATAAAAGATGAAGCTTGCTATATCTGTCACCGGACGGAACCACCACAGTCTACGCTCGGTTTGGAGGAAAGAATCCGTATATTTACTTCCCCCCAAGGCTATCGTTTGCTTGGAATTATCAGTCCTATTTGTAATGAGCCGGGGTGTTCAACCGATGGCTGTCATATTCATCCGGAGGGCAAAAAGATCCTTGGTGCGCTGGATGTGGTGGTATCTCTGGCAGATACCGATAAAGAAATCCTTACAGCTGAAAAAGGGATTATCGGGCTGGCCGGAATTGTATTTCTGGTGACTTCCACCATTATCTTCCTTTTTGTGTTGAGATTTGTCAATCAACCGATTCGCAAATTAATTGATGGTACCCGGCTAATTGCCAGAGAGGTGTATCCCGGCAAAGTAGCTGTGGACCAGGACGATGAAATGGGACAGCTGGCAACAGCGATCAACCAGATGAGCAAGGAGATTGGAGAAAAGCGGGCCGAGCTGAAGAAACAAAAAGACGAATTCCAAGCCCTCTTTGAGCAGGTGCCCTGCCTTATTACGGTCCAGGATAAAAATTTTAAGCTGTTACGATATAACTCCGAATTTGCCAAAAGCTTTGATCCCGAATGGGGTGATTTCTGCTATCACACCTATAAAGGGCGGGATGAGAAGTGCCCAAATTGCCCGGTGGAAAAAACATTTGACGATGGTCTCTCACACTATGGCGAGGAGAGCGGTTTGAACAAAGATGGTTCGCCTACTCATTGGATTGTCAGAACATCTCCGATCAAAAACAGTCAAGGCGATATCGTAGCGGCCATGGAAATGAGCCTGGATATTACCCAGCGCAAACAGCTGGAAGAAAAATTGGAGAAGTCTGAAAAAAAGTACCATGAAATCTTCAACAATATTCCGAATCCGGTTTTCGTGCTGGATTTTGATAATCTCACAATCATCGACTGCAACGATAGTGTCGAAGCGGGTTACGGTTTTAGGAAATCCGACATCACGAACACACCTTTTTTAGATCTGTTCCCGGAGGATGAGCGGGATCGATATGCCGCCATCCTAAGGACATCGACGGAGATCACCCAGGCCAAGCAATTAAATCATAAAGGATCCCCTCTTTTTGTAAATATTAGAATTTCACCGTCAGAGTACCCGGGCAGAAAAGTACTTCTGGTAACCACCAGCGATATTACCAAACGACTCGAAACCGAGCAGCAGTTGATCCAGGCCAGCAAAATGGCAACTCTGGGTGAGATGGCCACCGGTGTGGCTCATGAACTCAACCAGCCACTGTCGGTGATCAAAACCGCCAGTAGCTTCTTTATTAAAAAGATAAATAAAAAAGAACCGCTTGACGATGAGATCCTCTTTAACATGCTGCAAAAAATAGACGGCAATGTGGATCGGACGACCAAAATCATCAACCATATGCGCCAATTTGCACGTAAATCCGACATGGATCTGGAAAAAATCCAGCTTAACGAAGTGCTGGAACGGGCATTTGAGATTTTCAGTCAACAACTGAAGGTAAGAGGTATCGAGGTGGTTTGGGATATTGAAAAAGAGCTGCCCAAGATAATTGCCGACCCCAGCCGTCTTGAACAAGTTTTTATAAACCTGCTGTTAAATGCCAGAGATGCAATCGAAGAACGATGGGGTTCGATGGAGGTTGAAAAAGCCGATAAAAGAATAATCCTCAAAACAAGATATGATGAGCAAAATGTAATTTGTGAAGTCTGTGAGACGGGTGTCGGGGTTCCGAAATTTATTGCAGATAAAATATTTGAACCGTTTTTCACGAGCAAGGAGGTTGGCAAGGGGACCGGTTTGGGTCTTTCCATCAGCTATGGGATTATAAAGGACTGCGGTGGCGATATCCGGGTGATTCCGAACAAAACTGCAGGCGCCTGTTTTGTTCTAAATTTTCCTCTGCCTGAATAAGACAATGGAAAACAACATACTACTTGTCGATGATGAAAAAGATATTCGAGAGGTACTTGTCTTAGCTCTGGAGGATTTGGGGTACCATATTTTCGAAGCAGAAAATGGCAAGCAAGCACTGGACAAATTTCGGGAGATTCAACCACCGATCGTGCTGACCGATATAAAGATGCCCGGAATGGATGGGATCAAGTTGCTGCAAAAAATCAAGCATGAAAATCCTGAAACAGAAGTTATAATGATCACCGGACACGGCGACATGGAACTGGCGATAAGAAGTCTCAAAAACGAAGCGACAGACTTTATCACCAAGCCAATCAATGTGGATGCTTTGGAAATAGCGGTCCAAAGGGCCAGGGATAAGATTATTATCCGGGAAAAATTGCGAGAATATACTGAAAATCTCGAAAAACTGGTCCACGAAAAAACCGAGCTGCAAAGTCATTTAGCTTCCCTGGGCTTGATGATTGGATCCCTCTCACACGGCATAAAAGGGTTGCTAACAGGATTAGATGGCGGAATATATTTACTGGATTCGGGTTTCGCCAAAAAAAAGGAAGTCCAGATCAAAGAGGGATGGGATGCCGTAAAAATAACGGTCGAACGTATCCGAAAGATGGTTATGGATATCCTCTTTTACGCCAAAGAAAGAGACCTCAATTACGAACGGATCGATATTCGGAATTTTGTCGAAGAAATAGCCAAAGAAATTGAACCGAAATTCAAAAAACAAAAAATCAAATTTGTAACTGATTTTGGCGCTAATCTAGGGGAATTTGAAGTAGACGTTACCTATGCCCATTCTGCCCTGCTCAACATCATTGAAAATGCGGCAGATGCCTGTCGAATAGACAAAACAAAAAAATCACACAAAATAATATTCGGAGCCAGCAAACATGAAGAAAAAATTATCTTTGAAATCACTGATAATGGGATTGGTATGGACAGCGAGACCCAGGGCAAAATATTCACACCGTTTTTTTCTTCCAAGGGCACCAAAGGAACAGGGCTGGGCCTATTTATCGCTAATACGATCATTGAGCAACATGGAGGTGAAATAAACGTGAAATCTAATGTCGGTCACGGTACCCGATTCCAAATAAAACTTCCCAAAAAAAGACCGATTCATTAGTACTCATCCTAAAATTAAGATATTCAACCTCAATCCGAGGCGTCACGAAAACGTTTGATAATTTGATTCAAGAGGTGCTAATTCCCGGGCTTTGTCATCGCTTTCCTGTTTAAGGTAAAGTGTCCGGTTATTGCAAGGAATTCCGGCTATGTCCTCAACAGTTTTGTTTTGACTTCTTCTTAATCCCCGTCCGGAACCTGGTCCCCTGCAGGGATTTTTTCACCCGGCGCCCAGGTGTCAAAATTGCTGGGCGTAATGTTATCTCCAGCGTGAACCGGATCGTACACCCATACGATCCGGGTATGGCATTCCCAGATTTTTCGGTCTAGCTGACGCTGTCGTTTCTTCAGGGCCTTTTCGGCCGTCTCTCTGGTCTTGTGGAGCGAGATCACCTTCTTTTCGCGCTCGGCCGGATCGAATTCATCATAAATTAATGCATACATATCGGTACCTCCTTTATTGTTGGATACCCCCTTGTTATCTATAATTACTGCAAGCCTTATACCAAATGTATCATGCCGTATTAATTGATTCACGGCTCGCTTGAAGTGGTTATAACTCCTGCATGGACAAAGAGGCCTGCTTCTCTGTAATCGTCCGAAAAAACATCCAATATCAGAATATTAGTGGCTCTTCAACCCTGTCTGCGTTTCCTTTTTGGGAGAGTTTTCTTCCGTTACAGTCTGAACGTGAATTTGTTAATATTTGGCTTCACAAAAAGCAAATTCCCATTTTTAATCCATTGACAGAACCTGTTTTTGTGCGATAGTGGGTTCATGCTAACGTTCCCAACATGACCGGCATCCATTGGCCGGGAAAACACCAGTACTGATTGACATTTGCGGTAAGAAAAAGATGTGCGGAGGGCTATTCATGCTGTTCAATCCGAAAAAAGCGCAGTTCGACCACCTGGATGAGCGATCCAGAGAAATCATGAAAAAGACCATCAATTTCTTTGAAACCAAGGGCAAGAAACGGCTCAAGGAAGACCACCACGAACGGGTCTGGTACGATGATTTTCTTCAGTTCCTCAAAAAAGAAGGTATTTTCTCCACCCTGCTGACCCCGACCCAATACGGCCGCGAGGGGTGCCGGTGGGACACCTTTCGGAATATGGACTTCAACGAAATCCTCAGCTTTTACAGCCTGGCGCATTGGTACGCCTGGCAGGTAACCATTCTGGGGCTGGGACCCATCTGGATGGGGAAAAATGAAGCGGTCAAGCAAAAGACAGCCCGGTTGCTGGAAGAGGGCGGGATTTTTGCCTTTGGCCTGTCGGAAAAAGAGCACGGTGCGGACCTGTATGCCAGCGACATGGCCCTGACCCCTATGGGTGACGGCCAGTATCGGGCAGACGGTGGTAAATACTACATCGGCAACGGCAACGAAGCGGCACTGGTCTCCACCTTCGCCAAGAATTCAGAAAACGATGAGTTCGTCTTTTTCGTGGCGGATTCCAAGCACGAAAACTATGAATGTGTCCAGAATGTGGTCAATTCTCAAATGTACGTTTCCGAGTATGCCCTGCACGGATATCCCCTGACCGACGACGACATCCTCACAACGGGCAGCGAGGCGTGGGACTCCTCCCTGAATACTATCAATGTGGGCAAGTATAACCTGGGCTGGGCCTCCATCGGCATCTGCACCCACGCCTTTTACGAGGCCATCGACCACGCCGCCGGCCGTTTTCTGTTCAAGCATTATGTCACCGATTTCCCCCATATCCGCCAGCTGTTCATCGATGCCTATGCCCGGCTGTGCGCCATGCGCATGTTTGCCTCGCGGGCGGCAGACTACATGCGCAGCGCTTCGACCGATGATCGGCGCTATCTGCTGTACAACCCCATGGTGAAGATGAAAGTGACCACCCAGGGCGAGGAGGTGATCAACCTGCTGTGGGACGTGATCGCGGCCAAAGGCTTTGAAAAGGACACCTATTTCGAGATGGCGGCCACGGACATTCGCGCCCTGCCCAAACTAGAGGGCACCGTCCACGTCAACATGGCCCTTATCGTCAAGTTCATGGCCAACTACTTCTTCAATCCCGGCCAGTTCCCGGAGATCGGGAAAGTTGACGCAGCGGTCCATGACGATTTCCTATTCAACCAGGGCCCGACCAAGGGGCTGGGCAGAATCCAGTTTCACGACTACAATATTGCCTACAACAGCCTGGATCTTCCCAATATCAGGATATTCAAGGAGCAGATCGCTCTGATGGTGGAACTGTTGATGACCGCCGCACCGAATAAGGAACAGGTCAAGGATATCGATTTTCTGCTCAACCTGGGGGAACTTTTCACCCTGGTGGCCTACGGCCAGTTGCTCATCGAAAAAGCCAAAATCGACCCAGTGGAAGACGACCTGATGGATCAGATCTTCGATTTCATGGTCAGGGATTTTTCCAAGTTCGCCCTTCAGCTCTATTCCAAGACCAGCAGCACGCCCAAGCAGATGGAAATCTGCATGAAGATAATCAAGAAACCGGTGGTGGACCCGGAGCGCTTCAACCGGATCTGGGAAAAGCATGTTTACAGCCTTAAAGAAACCTACAGAATGAACGATTAGCTTTTCCGATGAATGGTAATCGGGCATTATAACCACTTTTGTGTTTCAGCCAAATTCGGGTTTCGGGCATTTTCAGCATAATCAATTTTTAAAATGCCGTCCCGATACTGAAATGCATTACGAAAAAATCCTCGTCGTGCTGGGAGCGTTGATCAGGGTTAAAGGCAAAATCCAACCTTGCCGGCCCGACCGGCAAAAGATACTGCAGGCCGAATCCGACGCCGGGACGAAAGTCTTTGAAAAAATCATCGAAGGTATCGGAAATGACATCGGAACGGCTTTCATATGGCTGAAGGTCGCGTTCGGACCGGGAGCGGTTGGGTGAAATATTGCCGTAGTCAACAAACACCGTACCAATCAGATTACCGATCAAACGCTGGCGCAGTTCCAGGTTCAATACATTGAATCCATAGCCGCCGACGGGGTTCCCGGAAGGGTCCTTGGGGCCGAGCTCCGACTCCTTGAAACTGCGCACCGTATTTTCACCGCCATTGAAAAATCTTTCCGACAGCGGCAAGGTGACCTGCCCCGAGCCCGGCAGAATCAGGCCGGTCGTATACCGGAATCCCAGAACAGTATAGCGCGCCAGGCTGAAGAATTGCCGGATCCCCCCCGTCAGGCGGGTCAGATTGATACTGCCGCCCAGGAACTCGTCGGCGTGTTCGGCCGAGCCAAATAGCCGCTGGCCGCTGGTTGGAAAAAACAGGTCATTACGGGTATCATAGGTAAGCTGCCCCTTGATGCTGGCATAATTGTAAGCGCCTTCCGATTGCTCATTATAATCGTCCACATCCGAGATATCGGTGGACCGAATCATGTATCCGGCTGTTGACAATAAATTGTCGGATAAACGCTTGCTCAGGGCAAACGCCATACCGATGTCTTCGCGCGTAAACGAGGGTTCCTCACGGTGATTGTAAAAGCCTGTCAAATCGGCCTTGATATCGGTGTTGAAAAAAAACGGGTCCGTCAGGCCCCCGCTCAGGCTGCGGGCCTTTAAAGATCCCGTTGCCTGTGTTCTAAAAATACGGCCGGTCCCGAAAAGGTTTTTTTCCTGAAATCCCACCCGCAGCCGTAATTGTTCATATGATCCCCAGCCCGGCTCAAAAAAAAGCTCTTTGGCGCGGTTCTCCGCGACGACCACAACCAGCGCCCGTTTGGTGGGATCCCCCGTTTTTTCAAGCTCAAAATCGACTTTGGAAAAAATCCCGGTCCGGTAAAGATCCCGGAAGCTTTCCTTCTGCAAGGCCAGGTTGTAGCGATCGCCGGGCTTAAGCCGCATGCGGTTGCGAATGAAATCGGGGCGGGTACGCTCATTGCCCCGTACCTCAATGGCCTCAATTGTAACCCGCGGTCCGCTGCTTATTTTGGCCTCCAGCACGACCTGGCCCGGCTCTGCGCCTGCGCGGCGGTCTATTTCAACCACGGCATCGGGGTAGCCGTAATTGCCGCAAACTTCCAGAAGGCGGGTTTGAAGCAGAAGTCTTTGGCGCTTGAAATACGGTTGATTGATCAACTCCCGGCGTATTTTATCAAGGTCGTCTTGAGCCCCCTCAATGCCGTCACCGCTGATTTCAATCCGGTGAACCGTATACGGAATACCTTCCTGGATGCGGAGGGTTATCTTTACCTGACTGCGATCCTCAGCAAAATCAAATTCAGGCGCTTCAACAACGGCATCCAGGTACCCCTGGGTGGTGTAGAAACGGCGGATCTCGCCAACCGCGTCCTCTATCCTGGATCGGACGAATACGAGCTCGTCTTTGCCGAAAAGAATGCTGCGATCCTTTTGAAAGTATCCCCTTAATTTTTCATCGCCCAGCGCCTGGTTGCCGATCGGGATGATATCCCGGACGATGACCCGGGGTCCCTCTGAAATCAGAAAGGTTATCTTCGGCACCGTTTCATTTTTTTCAATCTGATAATTGACGACGGCGAAGGCATATCCGGCATTGCGATAGGCCAATTCCATTTGAAAAGCAGCGTCATCGATGTCTGCCGGCCGGTGCCCCTCTTTGTCGAAGGACTTGAGCTCAGCGGCAGCTGCCCGGCGCAGTGCCGCCTCGCTGATCGCCGTATTCCCCTGAAAAATGATTCCATTTGATTTAGAGGCGCTTGCCTGGGGCTCGATTTCAGCCGCTGCATCGGCCTTCATCAACAGGTGCGAGGCCATCACCAGGATGACAGCAAGCAGGACAGGCAGGAGCCGGCCACGGAGAATTCTCGGCACCCTCGTGTGCTTAGCGAAACCGGAATACAAATTTGATTCCTCCGTTGTAATAGTCGAAATAATCCCGCTCGCCGGTAAGATAAAGTCCGTCTCCCTCCACCAGGACATCATCGGCCAGTCGAAACTGGGAATGGATGGTGTCCTCTCCCTTCTGGGTGATGGCCCGGCCGACTTCGACATCGAATCGATCCAAAATGGAGTCGGTCGCCTCATCCGCATCGCCGCCAAATAAGCGGGAGATCAAATCCCGCCCGAGGAATACGGCGACATTCAAGCCCTGCTTCATTCCGCTCGCCTGGCTGCCGCTGCTCTTCGGCGGCTGCCCCGTCAGCAGGAGCATCAGCAGCTCTTCGTCGGGCAGCGGCGGTACTGAAGACAGGGTGATGACCGGTTCATCGTAGGGGCCGTCGATCACGGCGGTGATGTCATAGCCCAGCATGGTCGAAGTCCCGATCAGATCGAGCCGGGGACGGTCCGGATCTGTCTTTTCAAAACGCACCAGACCGGTTTCCACCTGGATGCGACCGGCCGGCAGATAAAGCCGGGTGGATTCGACGTAGACCTTGCCGACCAGCAGCGGTATTTCTCCGGTCCCCGTCAACTGCAGATCCGGGCGTATCGAACCCCTGACCAGATTGTTGCGCACTTCAAAGGGCTTGCGGGCTGTAATCCGGACATCGAAAACCATATCCCGCAGGGGGGGATCAATGATCGAAAAAAGCCGGAATCCCCCGCCGGTATCGGGGGCGCCAGCGGCCGTAATCCCCTCGATAACCCCAAAATTCTTTGAAAAGCGTCCGTCGGTAATAGCAACCTCTCCGGCAAGCAGCAGCCGGGCCAGGGGACCTTTCAGCGTCAGGTCGGTGTCGGCCCGCAGACGTAAGCTTTCGTTGCGATACAGGAGAAGATTTTGACCATGCAGCCTTAGATCGGCTGCATACTCCGATCCGGCCGCCAGCTGCCAGGATCCCGCTAATTCAAAGGGGGCGCCCCCCATCTCCCCGGTAAGGGTCTGCAGGGTTACCATCTGGGGCGTCACCGCGGCCTCCAGGTTCAAATCCCTCAGCGGGGGCATGTCGAAATTCGGTGTAAACTCGCCATTGGTTAACTTGATAATTGCATCCGCACTCGGCGCCGTTATCGGCCCCTGCAGATTCCCCGTTGCCTCGAGGCGTCCGGCCAGCCGGCGCACACCGTCAAACTCCCGGGCCAGCAAGCTTAAATCCGCAACCGCAAGTGACCCCTCCAGATTGACCTGGCCGGTCAAGCGGCGCGTATCCGGCCGAACCATATCCTTCAGGGTCGGGACACCGGTCCATTGGCCACTGGCCCTCATCTGCCAGTCTGAGGAATGCGCTTCCAGCATTTCAAGCGCCAGAAGGTCGCCGTCTATTCTGACATCGCCGGTGACCGTATAAGGCCCGGAGGGCAAAGGCCGAATTTCATCCGGTCTTTTCAGGTCTTTAACTGCCAGATGAAGATTGCCGGTCGGAAGCTTCCAGGTGCCGGACAGGTCAAGATCGCACTGGATCGATCCGCCGGTACTTTCAAGCCATGGGGTGATAAACCCCAGGACACCAACGTCGTCAATGCGGGCGCGGCCGCTCAGTACAATTGGTCCGGGTATGAATAGGTCGGCCTGCAGCGGATCGAGGGGCAGTGTGCCGGTCAGATGAACCTTTTGCCCCTTTTGTCCTTCCCACGCAAATTCTTGAATCTTAAACACCTTATTGCCGTATTCAAGATTGAACCGGCCGGAAAATGCCATTGGAACATCCGGACTGCCAAGGTTGTCGAGGGTACCCTGGACGGTATAAACGGGAGCGCCGGCCTGTCCCACAACCCTGACTTGGGCATTCAGGCCCTGGAACCGAAATCGATCGGTGAATATCAACTCGAGCCAACCGTCGCTGTTAAAGTCTGATACGGCAATCTGCAAATCTGATGAACCGCCCGGATCGAAAAGGCCGCTAACCGTCACCCGGCCGGCCGACCCCGCCAATCTCACGTTATCGAAGTTGATTCGACCATTGCGAAATAGACGGCAGGTTGCCGTATTTTCAAGAGCCAGCAAGGTGCTCTGTCCAATGATGGCCGCTTTTTTCAGCGTTATATCAAATTCAGAGTCGTCCGGATTGCGCCGGATGTCGCCTTCCAGTTGCAGACGCTGCTGGCCAATTGCGAGTTCGGCCGATTGAATACTGATTCGGTCAGCTGAAAACATCAGGTCCATATCCGCATCACCCAGAGGGGTGCCGTCGATATGAATTTTACGGGTTTGAAGATTCAAGCTGCCGGTCGGCCCGGCAAAAGGTCCGGCAAGTTTGACCGATGCTTTCAAACCACCTTGAACGTTTACGCTTTTGTCCGACAGCAGACCCCACAGGGGAAGCAGTTCTGAAAAATAGGGTCCCAGATCATTAACAGAAAGCTCGATATTGACATTCTCAAATGACTTTTCGGCCAGAATGAGCCTGCCATGGCCGATGGCCCGATCTTTGTCTCTTTCCAGAACGGCCGACTCTATTGCCACACTCTTGATGTCTGCTGTTGCCTGTATCGACAAATTGCCAAGGGTTTTATTCCGGTAGGTTAATGTCTGTCCCGAAATGCTGGCTGCACCCTGAGGGGCCTGGATAGTGCCGGAAACATTTACTTGTCCTTTCAGGGAACCGCCCAAGGCCGGCAGGGCAAAGATCCGGCTGAGGACCTCGACTTGCGGCAGGTCGATGCTCAGATCACCCACAAGGGGCGAATCTTTGAAGGTCCGCTCTCCAATCGGCAGCGTAATATCGGCCGCTTTTAGCAGGATATGGCCTCCTTCGACATCAAGGCGGCCATCGGGTATCTTCACCCTGCCGTCTTTCATCTGCCCGTTTAGCACCAACCTGTGGGAGGGTATCCGATCATCCGGCCTGGGGATCTCCACTCCTACAATCTTCAATAAAGAAGGTATACGGGTGCCCTCCAGGCGCCAGTCTACTGCTAAAGACCGCAAAATAGAGTCAAGATCGTTTCCATAGATAACCTCGAGCGGAACAGATGCCTGGCTGACGCTAATCCGGTTGGCGCCATCTGTCAGTTGAAGGTCTTCCACGCGCAGATGCCGACCATCGGCCATGAATCTGAAGAAAAGCTTGTCGAGGGTTGTGTCTTGAAAGGAACCGTTGAAAACCTGAATCTTAAGATCACCGATCATATCCCGGGGATCCGAAAGCAGCAAACTCAGTCGCCCTTGCAATGAGAGGCGACCACCGAAAGGCAACGCCTGTGAAGCCAGAAGTTCGGATATCCGGCTTAGATCAATATCGGAACCGGACATTGCCACATGTAAACGGTTGGCTGCCATCCGGCCGCTGGCGTCGAATTGCCCGCCGGCCAGGTTTAATATCATCTCAAAGGGGATTTGGTGCGGCATCCTGCCCAGCCCGATCGTTGCTGATTTTACAACCAATTGTTTATCGATCAGCAGTTTTTCAACCATCAGGTTTTCATTGGAATAGGACATGTCGGTTTCCAATGCGGCGGAGAAGTAACGCAGGTCGGGATGATTCAGAGACCAATGCGCCACACGCAGTTGGAGCAGAGACTTGCCCGGCTGATCAGATCGAGTCGCAAAGGAAATACCATCAAAGCGGGTCTCATATCCATTGCCTTTGACCTCAAAGGAACTGTCCTGGATACGAATCTGAGGCAGAACCGATGGCATCGGCACACCTTTTGACGCATCTCCGTCCTCATCTATTCCCGTCTCCTTCGTCAAATCAATCGATACCTGCGCGCCCGCTATATCAATAGATAACCCGGCAAGAAAGAGCGGCAGATCCCATAAAATATCCCATAGACGGTAGGTCAATTTTAATTGACGCAATCGCAAATCGGTTAGTGGGCTGTCGGTCAGTCGTTTGACCGTCGACACGTTTTTTATCTTTATGTTCGAGAAATATGATCCCCCTAATTCACCGATTATGATTTTCAACCCCAGGTTGGCTTCAACCGTACGTTCCAGGAAGTTGATGGCATAAGGTGCAATTAGAACGCTGCGTAACGCATAAGTGCCTGCAAGCAGGACCATAGCCGTTATAAACAACCACAGGACGATTCTGCGTAGCTTGTTGGTAGATATTTTTTCAGTTGTCATATTTTGGAAACTCATTTTGCCGCTGATGCTTTTTCCAGCTAGATGAGCAAAATAAAGTGCGTTGCAGAGCCGTTGTATGACCGTCCACAGCCGGAAGCCCTGATCGATGAGTCACTGGAGGGCTATATCAAAGATTGGATGGGCGGGGATATTAAGTGGTGATTATCAAGTTTTAACTTGTCCCATGAATGTTGCTATATTAGTTTCATATCCAATTCCGAAACTCAAGATAATTAAAACGAAAAAGCCGGATGGGTTATATTGTACCCACCCGGCTTTTTCCCCGAAGCATCAATCCTTTTACCTGAGCCCTAAGCCCTTACTACTACCACCCCCGGAGCAGATACTCATGTATGGAATCGGCCGCTTTGCGTCCGGCGCCCATGGCTAAAATGACAGTGGCCGCTCCGGTGACGATATCGCCGCCGGCCCAGACGCCTTTTTTATAGGTTTTGCCGGTGGCTTCGTCGGCTTCGATGTAACCCCACTTGTTCAACTGCAAATCGGGTGTGGACTCCGTTAATAGGGGATTGGCACCGGAGCCCACGGCAACCACGCATAAGTCGCATTCCAGTTGAAATTCCGAACCCTTGATGGGAACCGGTCGGCGGCGGCCCGAATCATCGGGCTCACCCAGCTCCATTTTCAGGCATTCCATGCCGGTCAGTCGGCCCTTTTCATTGCCCAAATACTGGGTGGGGTTGGTCAGCAGAAAAAATTCGATGCCCTCTTCTTCGGCATGGTGGATCTCGGCAGTTCTGGCCGGCATTTCCTGTCGGGAACGGCGGTAGACGATGCGGACTTTTTCGGCCCCCAGACGCATGGCGGTCCGGGCGGAATCCATGGCCACATTGCCGGCCCCCAAAACAACCGCATTTTTGGCTCGTGGGATCGGCGTGTCCACCTTGGGATACAGATAGGCTTTCATCAGATTGGCCCGGGTCAGGTATTCGTTGGCGGAAAGGATTCCGATCAGGTTTTCCCCCGGAATATTCATAAAGCGCGGCAATCCGGCGCCTACGCCGAGGTAAATGGCATCATAGCCTTCCTCAAAAAGCTCATCCAGGCTGACGGTTCGGCCCACCACTGCATTGCACTCCACCTTGACCCCCAGCCGTTCCAGAAAGTTCACCTCCTGGGCAACAATGGCTTTGGGAAGCCGGAACTCGGGAATCCCGTAGACCAGCACCCCGCCGGATTTATGGAAGGCTTCCATGACGGTCACCTCATGGCCCTTGACGATCAAATCGCCGGCAACGGTCAAACCGGACGGGCCGGAACCCACCACGGCAACTTTTTTACCCGTGGGCGCCGCCTTGGGCGGCAGTTCGCCGGTACCGTTTTCTCTCTCCCAGTCGGCCGCAAACCGTTCCAGATTGCCGATGGCCACCGGCTCATCTTTTTTACCGACAATACACAGGCCTTCACATTGAATTTCCTGGGGACACACCCGGCCGCAAACCGCCGGAAGGCTGTTTTTTTGCCAGATGTGCCGGATGGACTTGGTAAAATCCCCTTCTTTGATCAGCTGGATAAACCCCGGGATATCGACGCCAACCGGACAGCCGGTAACGCAGCTCGGTTTTTTGCACTGCAGGCACCTGGCGGCCTCCTGCATGGCCATTTCCCGGGTATACCCCGTGGGGACCTCCAGAAAATTCCTGGCCCTTACCGCAGGTTCCTGTTCGGGCATCGGCGCCCTGGGAATCTTTTCTTTCTTCACTTTTTTCTTGGTTTCTTCCGCCATAACTTCCTCCCCCTGATAAATCTGAGTATGCTGACCGGTCTATATTTTCTTATCCCCTATTATTGCTGCAAGGTGCAAAACTCGTTGTAGCATTTCTGCTCATCTTCGCAGTAAGCCTGTAGTCGCAGCATCAATTCATCATAGTCTACCTGGTGTCCGTCAAACTCCGGCCCGTCCACACAGGCAAATTTTGTCTGTCCGCCGACTGTAACTCGACAGCCGCCGCACATGCCGGTTCCGTCCACCATAATGGGGTTCAGACTGACCATGGTCGGCACATTAAATTCCTTGGTAATCAAGGATACAAATTTCATCATCGGCACCGGCCCGATGGCAACCACCTGATCAATCTTTTCGGCTTCGAGGATCTCTTTTAATACCTCGGTCACAAATCCGTGGTGCCCGTATGAACCGTCGTCGGTGCACACGCGCAGATCATGGGAAGCCGCCTTCATGTGGTCCTCCATGATAAGCAGATCCTTGCTGCGGGCCCCGATAATACTAATAACATGGTTGCCGGCTTCCTTCATGGCCCGGGTAATCGGATGCAGGACGGCGATGCCGGTACCGCCGCCGACACAGACGACGTTGCCGACTTTTTCGACATGCGTCTGTTTGCCCAGGGGACCGATTACATCCTGGTAACCATCACCCACCTGCAGGGTTTTGAACAGGGCGGTGGATTTGCCTACAACCATATAAATAATCGTAATGGTGCCCTTTTCAACATTTGTTTCGGCCATGGTCAGCGGTATGCGTTCCCCATCCTCATCGGCTTTGAGGATAACAAACTGGCCGGGCTTGGCCTTGAGTGCAATTTTGGGTGCTTCGATCTCATTGAGAATCACGTTGCCTTCGGACATTTCTTCGCGTTTGACTATTTTAAACATTTCAAACCTCCAAAAGGTTATTTGATACCTTATTCATTCATTGCCGGGATGAAATGGCGCCGGCACATAGTTTCGTCAGAAATGAGTATATTCCCAAAATTAAATCATTAAATCAAGGCAAAAATATTGAAATTCACACTCGGGAGTGGTAAAGGCGGGCGTGTTACCGGTCGCGGGTCATGCGGAGTTGGATGCCGAACCACTATAAACTTCAAAACCCAATTAATGAGAAAAATGAAAATTTTCGACAGCCATTGTCACCTTGATGACAAAACCTATAATCATGATCTTAATAATGTAATCCAACGCGCACAAAACACCGGTGTCACCCGCATGATGACCATTGGGATCAATAAGCGCACCTCTGGAATTGCGGTTTCGCTGGCACAATCCCATAGTGAAATCTATGCTTCGGTGGGCGTCCATCCCCATGATGTCAGAAATTGTGACGAATCCATCCTCCAGGAATTGGTTAACCTGGCACAGGATAAAAAGGTCCGGGCCTGGGGCGAGATCGGGCTTGATTTTAACCGGATGTATTCTCCAAGGGAAGATCAGGAAAAATGGTTTCGCAGACAACTTGAAATCGCAGGTCAACTGAATCTTCCGATGATTTTCCATGAGCGTGACAGCAACGGGCGTTTTCTCGCAATGCTGGAAAAAAATACCTCAAAAAATATCGACGGTGTTGTCCACTGCTTCAGCGGCACTCGAGAAGAGCTCAAGCATTACCTCGACCTGGGACTTCACATCGGCATTACGGGGGTCATTACCATGAAAAGCCGCGGAATTCTATTGCGTGAGATGGTCCCAGCAATCCCAGCTGATCGCCTCCTGGTAGAAACGGATGCTCCCTATCTGACACCCACTCCTGAGCGAAACCGCTATCGACGCAACGAACCCGCCTTTGTCAAATCCGTGCTCCTGAAACTGGCCGAAGTTCGTAAAACCGATCCCGATGAACTGGCACAGGTTGTTTGGGAAAATACGTGCAGGTTATATAATATTGAGCCTTGATGTTCGATACTGGATGCTGGCCTCTGGTAGCTGGATGTTGACAACTCGCTAATGGTTTCAGGTGTCAGGTTTCGGGTGTCAGGATTGCTGGTTACTGGTCGCTGGGCACTGGAAACTGGCCACTTGATTCTCGATGCTCGTTACTGGAAACTCGATGTGTTTGACGGGTGAAGTGATCAGTACCGTCCGTATCTGTCCTCTGTTTTCCGTCATCTGTCCTCTGTCATCTGACACCTGAAACCTTATTTCAGCAGGAGGTGAGTGACGGCCAGTTCCAGCCCATCGATGGACAACTCAAACATGGGAAAAATCTGGCGAATGGCGTAGATGGTGCGGGTATAGTCCCACATGGATGCGGGAACGGGATTTAGCCAGACTGAGTGGGGGAAGGTATTCGCTAAGAATTTGAGACATTCAAGACTTGGCATGCCGCTGCGTTCTTCAAGGTGTATGGACCCGTCGGTTGCCATAAGTTCGTAGGGCGCCATGCTGGCATCTCCCACCAGTACCAGGCGGGTTTCGGGATCTAAACGGGTGAATTCATCGATACGCTGGGGCTTTTTGTATCTGGCCGGATCCCCCCAAAGGTTGCTGTATACAGTGTTGTGGAAAAAATAGGTTTTCAGGTCTTTGAACTGGGCGCCGGCATAGTCAAAAAGGGTCTGGACGACCTGCACGTATGGATCCATTGACCAACCGCCATTGTCGATGGCCAGGATAATTTTCAGTCGATCTCTTAAGCGCCTGTCAAAAACGATCTCGATCTCACCGGCGTTTTTCATCGTTTGGTAAATGGTCTCGTCAATATTCACCTCATCTTTGGGACCGACCGGGATTAAATTCCGCAGTCGTTTTAAAGCCTCTCCGACCATTGCATGGGTAAGCGGCCCGCTTTGCGAATAATCTTTATAGCGTCTGTCCATAGCCACTTTAACAGCCGATTTATTTCGGGACACACCGCCTACTCGCATGCCCCCGGGGTGGTAGCCCGAATGGCCCACCGGGGAATAACCGCCGGTGCCGATCCATTTAGCGCCGCCATTGTGCTGCTCAGTCTGCTCCTTAAGGCGTTCTTTGAAATAGTCGATCAGCTCTTCCGGGGTGAGCTTGTTGAGGGCCGACTCATCCACGCCCAGCAGCTTTGAAAGCTCCTGGGGATTTTGCAGCCATCCCTCCAGCATTGCCCGGGCCATTTCATCGAGTTCCATCCCTTCAACATCGGGCAGTTCAACCCCTTTAAAATGATACGCAAAAACCTGGTCAAAAAGGTCAAACCAGCGTTCGCTTTTAACAAGAATGGCACGGGATGAGGTGTAAAAATCATCCAGGGAAGTCACCAGGCCCCGGGAAAGGGCCTTTTGAAGAGTCAAGAAAGCTGTTGGGCTGACCGGGACCCCGACTTCTTTTAATTTATAGAAAAAATCGACAAACATGGTTAAAGCTTCGCTTTAAAGCTCATAGCTGATAGCTCTAAGCTCATAAGTAAAAAAGGATTTTTTATCCTTCAGACTGTCAGCTATCAGCCATGAGCTATAAGCTGGTTTAATTCAGTCTCCGGCCATTTACCGCCGCCTGCGCTCTCGCGTAATCCGGGCTTTTCTTAAATAGAACTCCGAGATAGGGCAGATGCCCGTTGGCCAGCTGTTTGGGTTTAAAATCCGGATCGGCGGTCAGGGCCCTGATCCAGTTAATTAGTTCCCGGGTTGCGGGTTTTTTCTCAATGGCATCCAGTTGACGCATACGGTAAAATGCAGAAATAGATTTGTCCATGAGGTCGTTATCAAGCTCAGGAAAATGCACACTGATGATTCGGCGCATCATATCCGGATCGGGAAAGGCAATATGATGAAAATTACAGCGCCCCAGAAAGGGATCGGAAAGATCCTTTTTGGCGTTGGAGGTAATAACAATTACCGGACGAGTTGTGGCTGAAACGGTTTTATCTATTTCGATAATATCAAATTCCATCTGATCCAGCACATCCAGCATGTCATCCTGGAAATCGGTGTCGGCTTTGTCAATTTCATCGATCAAAAGCACGGTCCTGACATCTGAAGTAAAGGCCTGACCGATTTTGCCCATTTTAATATAGTCTTCGATATTGCTGACATCCCGGCTGGAATCACCAAAACGGCTGTCGTTGAGACGGGTCAGGGTGTCATACTGGTACAAAGCGTCGATAAGCTTCATGCTCGACTTCACGTTCAATACGGTTAACGGCATCTTCAGGCTTTCGGCGACGGCATGGGCCAGCATGGTTTTGCCGGTGCCGGGCTCGCCTTTCAGCAGCAGCGGCATCTCAAGCGCCATCGATATATTGACAATCTTTGCCAGCTCTTCATCCAAAACATAACGGGTGGCCCCGCCAAACTTTCCCCCACTGTCATTTTCTACCATTGCGTCCCTCATTTTCAGTTAGCTAAAAATTTCGTATTTCTCTGGAAATCTCACTGGTAACTCTAAGCACTTTTTTGGCAAGATCAACGCTCAAGGTCCCGGTGCCGCAAGATGGTGTAATCAAGGACTGATTTATCAGCCTGTGTGAGCCGAATCCAAGAGCTGCGATCTGTTTGACCTTGTCTTCAAATTGGCTGACCAGTGATGCGGTGGTTTCTCTTTCAAGATCCTCGGCGTTCAGTGTCGGCACCATCCCCCAGGCCAAAAATCTACCGGATTCAAGAAAGGCCTTAATCTGATCGCGATAAAGGATAAACCGGTCGAAATAGGCATAAGCATCAAAGCTGACAATATCGGCCGAAGAATCGAGCACCAGCGACCAATCGGTATTGGCACACACGTGCACACCGGTGAGTCCGCCCACCCGATGAACCGGCTCAAATACCTCTTCAAAACACTGTCCTACCTCTTCGCGGGAAATGCTTGTAAACTCCGACGACCCAAAACCGGCCAGGCCGGGCTCATCAAAGAAAATAATCACCGGTCTTTGAAATTGAGACAGCTGTTCCGCCTGCCATCGGGCCTTCATTGCCAGCAACTTAACTGCAGCATCTCTAATTTGTGGTTCATAAAATATGGCCCGCTTATCCTGATCGGCAATCCCGGTACAAAAGGTGAAAGGACCGGTTATTTGTCCTTTAACCGCCACAGGTGCAAAGTCACGAGTTGCCAACCTTTCCAAAAACGCGAAAAATCCTGGGGCGGAATCCTTTTTTAAAACAAATCGAGAGCTATCAAGTTCAATGCTTCCCTCGCTCACCGCCATATAGTCTTCGTAAAATTGAAGCAGCTCGCTTTCAAAGGCCTCATTCCCCGCATTGACAAACAAGTTGTCGTTTTTTCGGCATAAACCCGGCAGACCCGAGGTAAACTGCACCATCATGCCCTCTTCCTTATTGGCCGGAAGCTGGGCCCAAATGGGAATTTCAGGCATGTATTTCATGATCAGATCCAGGGCATCCTTGTGGTCTGCCAGCGGGAGACTGCCGATCAACGTCGCAAGGCCATCGGCCTGAAACATATTTGTTACCTCTCATACCCTTTTCATTGCAGGGGGAAACCTAATTTACAAAATTGAATCCGATGTATCTTAAGCAGCCACATTCAAGATTCATTTTTGATAAAACTTTTTAATTACCATGACCGAGTTTGTTTATCAAGGTTAAGAACAATTAATTCAGAACGTGAAATGATTGACACGAAAATAGCCTGATGTTATATTCAGTTCGTCCATTGAGTTGGAAAGAGAACGACCGTTTTGTAATAATCTGATAAACTACTATAGGCTTTCGGAGCGCCCGGTGGCGAATATCATATCATTTGAAGATAAGAGAGGCCTTGTAGAGGAAAAACAGGCAAACCTGACAAAAATGCGCAAGGTTCAGGCTGTTCGAAAAGTCTTTCAGTGCACGCACTGCGCCCTTAAGTGTGAGAAATGCGGATCACAGATTAGCGGTGATTCAAGCGGTACTGACACTTATCAACGCAAACTGAATGTCCCTTATAATTTTTGCGATGAGTGTTCAGATGAGTATTTAGATTACATCGAACGGCTGCAAGGAGGGGGAGATCCCGATTGCTATTGGCATAATGAGGCCTGGATTGATGCCTGGAAAAGATGGATAGATTATCAGAGCAGCGTTGACCAGTACTTAAAATCAAAAGAGTTCAAACAGCTTTTAAATGAACTCAAGCAAACCGGGCCTGACGAATAGGAGGAAACATGTTTGGAATTGGAATGCCGGAACTTATCATAATTTTAGTAATTATCCTCATAATATTCGGAGCCGGCAAGCTGCCGGAAATCGGCGCCGGAATGGGGAAAGCCATCAGAAACTTCAAGGGCGCGGGTGACGAAGAGGAAAAAAAAGAACCTGAGAAAATTGAAGAAGAGGAAAAAGAAAAATAGTCCTGACGTGCGGTTAATGCTATCGGCGACCACGAATTAATCAATCTAAAGCAGCTTGAGGGCAGTTAGAAATTGAGTTAACTGCCCTTTTTTAATTGCAAATTCATACTTTGCACATAGCGCAAACAAAGGTCAGCCGCTACAGCGATACGAACGGCGTTAACTTCTAATGTTAATTAGTTGTCAGAAGGGAATGTCATCATCTTCAGGACCCGGCCCCGGCGCCCCCTGGAAATCTCCGCCCCCTCCACCTGACGATCTGCCGCTACCTGACATATCGCGGCTGCCCAGAAACTGGATATCATTGGCAATTATTTCCGTTGTGTACTTTTTGTTTCCATCCCGATCTTCCCAGCTGCGGGTCTGAATACGCCCTTCAACATAAACCTGCTTACCTTTTGAGAGGTATTCTCCGCAGATTTCACCGAGCCTTCTCCAGGCCACGATGCGATGCCATTCGGTCCGCTCCTTTTTCTCGCCTGAATCTTTATCTTTCCATTCCTCGGACGTGGCTACGCTGAAGTTGGCAACCGCAACGCCACTGGGTGTGTAACGAACTTCGGGATCGCTACCCAAACGCCCAATCAAAATCACCTTATTTATACCTGACATTATTCCCTCCTTCGACAGAAGATCAATTTGAATTGAAAATTGATACAGCAAACAGTTGAGGATGTCAATCAAATCTGGTCCCTGATTTCTGGTGGCTTGTCTCTTGCGGCGGACTGCCCGTCACTGATTTCCAGTAGCTTGCTACTGGATGCTCGATACTGGATACGCCATGCTGAATGAAAGCGGTCCGGTTTTCAGCGAAGATGGTAAAGGTTAGAAGGTAAGGGTGAGAATTTGACGCTTGATTGACCGCAGTTAAGATTATATAAAAAGATGTATTTATCCTTAAAAAATATAGAATGGGCCAATGCCCGGATAAGAGATTCACATCATGTCCTCTGAAAGTTCGCTTTCCAAACGTATCAAACGGCACGTCACCGGACGCCAGCGCATGTATTTTGCTGCCACTTCGCCCGGTTTTGAGGCCCTTTGCTGCAAGGAACTGTCGGATCTTGGACTCTCAATTGAAAACCTATCAGTTGTTGAAGGTGGTGTCGAGTTTAAAGGAAAACTGCAGGATTGTTATCAGGCCAATCTGCATTTACGAACTGCCAGCCGTATTCTTCTGCGTATAGATAGATTTAAAGCCCCTGGCTTCAAGCAACTTGAGAAAAAAGCAGCTGATATCCCCTGGGAGCTTTATCTGCCCCAGCAGGGGTTGCCGAATATTCATGTTACAACTAAGCACTGCCGACTTTATCATAGCGATGCTATTGGCCAGCGGATTTTGACAGGCATCTCAAATCGTTTGTCGAGTGGAGGTTTGAGCCGGGAAAAAATAAGTTCGCCCCTGGCGGATACCACTATTTTTGTCCGGGGAGTGGACGATCGCTTTACAGTGTCAATCGACAGTAGCGGAAGCCATCTTCACAAGCGCGGCTTGAAACGCCATCACGGAGAGGCACCGCTGCGTGAAACCCAGACAGCAGCTGCCTTACTCCTGACCGGTTACAAAGGAACGGAGCCTTTAATAGATCCGATGTGCGGTTCAGGAACCTTTTCATTAGAAGCCGCTATGATCGCAAAAAATATGCCCCCGGGCTGGATCAGAGAATTTGCCTTTAGGCATTGGCCTTCCTTTAGCCAGAAGCGATGGGACTATCTGAAACGTCAGTGTGAGTCCCTGTTTAATATTCCCCGGGGGCCGATGATATTTGCCTCGGATCAGGATTCATCTGCCTGCAGTCAGCTTGAAAAGTGTATTCAACAGAACCATCTATCAGATATTATTACCGTTGCCCAAAAAAACTTTTTCAATTTTCTTCCGGGTCAAATGACCGATCAAACAGGGGTGGTCGTCATCAACCCGCCTTACGGTAAGCGGTTGGGCAGCCCTGAAAAAAGCGAAAGGCTTTTTGTGGCGATTTGTGACAAATTAAACCAGGCGTACAAGGGTTGGAAAGTGGTTCTGGTAGCACCCGACAGAAAGCTGATCAAAAAGATGCCTTTTAAACTTGATGCCCTTCCTTTTTTTCATGGAGGACTGAAACCTGCCCTGATGTTCGGGAAAGTATCCTGAAACAGATTTACTTCGAGATTGACAGCGGATTTTTTCTTACTTATGATCGCGCTCGTACCCGCATGTTTTATGGCCAAATGCGATTCGTAACATAAGCGGGTTTATATCTTGACCTTCAAGTATGAAAGGAATTCGATTAATGACTTCGATTTGGCCATTCATTCTGCTGGCCTTAGTTGCCGGGTTTTGTCTCCCAACCCAGGCCGGCATCAACACGCAACTGAACCTGTGGAGCCAATCGGCAATTCTGGCCGCAACCATCTCGTTTGCAGTGGGCACCATCGGCCTTTTCGTCTATGCCCTTTGTCTAAGAATCCCCTGGCCGGCGGTTGACACGATGTCCCGGCACCCGTGGTGGATTTGGACCGGCGGACTGCTGGGCGCTTTTCTGGTTGCTTCCACGGTCGTACTCGCCCCGCGGCTGGGGGCGGCGTCCATGATCGCGCTGATTGTTGCCGGCCAGATGACGGCTTCAGTGGTGCTGGATCATTTTGGATGGCTGGGATATCAAATGCATCCTATCAG